>DATBSF010000001.1:0-11372 GCA_036559905.1 Thermoanaerobaculia bacterium
TGTTTCAGGAGCAACTGCTGCGCATCGCGATGGTCGCCGCGAATTTCACCGGCGGCGAGGCCGAGGAGTTGCGGAGGGCGATGGGGTTCAAGCGGTCGATGGAACGGATGCACGACATCGAAAAACGCCTGCGCGACGGAATGACGAAGAACGGCATCCCGCAAGCGGGGCAGGACCAGATCGTGAAGTCGATCACGTCGTTTGCGCTTTACGGATTCCCCGAGTCGCACGCGGCAAGCTTCGCGCTGATCGCATACGCCAGCGCATACCTCAAGGCGCGGCATCCGGCGGCGTTTTACATCTCGCTGCTCAACGCATGGCCGATGGGTTTCTATCACCCCGCTACGTTGATCAAAGACGCGCAGCGGCACGACGTCAAAGTGCTGCCGGTCGATGTCAATCACTCCGGTTGGAACTGCCGGTGGGAAAAAGGCGGCGTGCGGATGGGAATGCGGTACGTGAAGGGGCTGCGCGAGGTGAACGGAAAAGCGATCGAGGTTGCCCAAAGTGCCGAGTGCCGGGTGCCGAGTGCCGAGTCATCGCGCGCATTCAGCTCTGTTGACGATCTCGCGTTGCGATGCAAATTGCGCGACGATCAGCTCACCAAACTCGCCTACTCGGGTGCGCTCGCATCGCTCGGCCTGAGAAGACGCGACGCCATGTGGCAGGCAGCACGGGCAGCAAAACCAGCCGGGCCTCTTTTCGAACGCTCGGCACTCGGCACTCGGCACCCGGCACTTCTTCGAGAAATGTCTTTTGGCGAAGAGACGCTGGCCGATTACGACAGCATGCAGCTCACGACCGGGCCGCATCTGATCCAACATTTCCGCGAGCAACTCAAACGCGACAACGTCGTCTCGGCGCGCGATCTCAAACGCATTCCGAATGGGCGACGCGTCGCGACTGCCGGTGCGGTCGTCGTGAGACAGCGCCCGGGAACCGCCAAAGGATTCGTTTTTCTCACGCTGGAAGATGAAACCGGGATGTCTCAGGCCATCGTGAGCCCGCAACTCTTTAGTGATCAGCGATCGATCATCGTCAGCTCGCCCGGCCTGATCGTCGAAGGCATTCTGCAAAACACCGACGGGCAGTGCTCGGTCAAAGCGGAAAAATTCTGGCCGCTGGAAGGGATGTCGGAGGTGGCGAGCCACGATTTTCATTAAACTCGTATGGTTCGGTCCGAGGAGGTGAATGTGTCCAGGCAATGGATGCTCCTTGCGTTCCTTCTGATTGCCCTGCCCGCGTCCGCGCAGCGCGCTCTCACGATGAACATCGAGTTTCGGAACTCGAACTCTTCCTCTCTTTATGTGGTTGTCAGCAAAGGACTCACTCGGGGACGCATTGACTGCGATCCCGAACCGAGCACCATCCGCTGGATCAATCCCGCCAGCACGGCGCGGATGCGATGCGTCGCCTACGCGTTCGGGAGTCGCGACGTCTGGGTGAAATTCGCCGGCCACAACAACAGGAAGGAGGTCGTGAACAGCGCCGTGCTGCGCGTGTATGGGCCGACCCACGAGTTCAAGTGCTACAAGGGCTGCACGATTCACGATCGTTGGAACTGCGGCGACACCGGCCCGTGCAGCGTCGCGATTGAGGTGATTACCGATCGATTACCCCGACCGGGCAGCTAAAATGACGCCTGTTTGATTCGTCCAATCGCTCTCTCGATTGCGTTCGCGACTCTCTTCGGCTGCAGTGCATCGCATCCGGTGCCTGCCCGCAAAACGGATCCGTATCTCTACGAAGACACACGCCGCCTGGTGAGCTTCGTCGAATCGGCGGCCACGCTCATCGAACAGCGCGGCACCACCGCGGCATTTGCAGAGTTCGACGCGCCGCAATCGAAGTGGCGCACTGCGCCGACCTATCTCTTTGTCTACGACGCCGGCGGGACGTGCGTCTGGCATGGCCTCAATCGGGAACTGGTCGGCCGCAATCTTCTTTCGCTGCGCGATGCGCTCGGAAAGCCGGTGGTGGAGATGGTCACCGCAGTCGGCAGGCGTCCGGAACGCGACGCCGCCGACTGGATCTTTTACTTCTGGGAAGAGCGCGTCGAGTTCTCGCCGAGCTGGAAGAGCTCGTACGTACGCAAAGCTGTCACGCCTGACGGGAAGGTGTATCTGGTTGGAAGCGGATCGAGCACCATCAAGGTCGAGAAGGTGTTTCTTCAGGGAGCGGTCGATGCTGCCGCCGTCCTTCTCGAACAACGCGGGCGCGAAGCGGCGTTCGTCGAGCTCAAGGAGCCAAGCTCACGCTTTCAATTCCTGGGAAGCTACATCTTCGTTCTCGATGATCGCGGAAAATTTCTGATCGATCCCGCTTACCCGACGATTTCCGGCCGCGACATGTCGGGTTTTCGCGACGCGATCGGCCGCCCTGTCGTGCAGGAGCTCCTCGTACAGCTCAAGAACAACAACAGCGCGTGGATCCAGTTCTTGTGGCCGCGGCCGGGCGAAATGGTGTTGTCGCGGAAGTTGATGTACGTGCGAAAGGTCACTGTCGGCGGCGAGACGCTGCTGGTCGGCTCCGATTTCTTTGTCGCCACTCCAGTGTGGATGCGCGTATGAGCCGCCGGCCCCCTGGATTGATCTACTGGGAAGACGAGCGCCCGCCAAACTCGATCCTCGTGCTGCTGGCGGTGCAGCACGTCTTCCTGATGTCGAGCACTCTGGTGCTGCCGGTGGTTCTGATCTCGGAGTTAGGCGGAGGCTTCGATCAGATCCGCGGCGTGGTCGCGTTCACGATGATCGCGTGCGGCATCGGCACGATCGCCCAGGCAATGCGCCTGCCGGGCTTCGGTTCCGGATTTCTCTGTCCGAATCTGTGCGGCCCGAATTTCTTCGGCGCGTCGATGGGCGCCGCGTGGCTCGGCGGATTGCCACTGATGCGCGGCATGACCATCGCCGCCGGACTCTTCGAAGCCCTCTTCGCGCGCGTTGTCCGCCGCCTCGGATTTCTCTTTCCGCCCGAGATCACCGGCCTCGTCGTCCTCATGGTCGCCGTCGGACTCGTTCCGCTGGGGACTTCGAAATTCCTCGGCATCACCTATCCCGACGAGCCGATTTCGAATTCGAGTCCGGCGCTGGCCGCCGCCACGCTGATGGCGATGATCGCGGTGAATGTCTGGAGCAAAGGAAAGCTGCGGCTGTACGGTGTGCTGATCGGAATGGTCGTCGGTTACGTTCTGTCACTGGCGACCGGCGTCTTTGGTCCCGATCAACTCGAGCAGCTCGGCCGATCGCCGTGGCTCGCGTTCCCGCAAATCGCCGGTATGACCGACATCAGTTTTCGATGGGCGCTGCTCCCCGGCTTTCTGATTGTCTCGATCACCGGCGCGCTCAAGTCGATGGGCAATCTCACGATGTGCGAGAAGGTCAACGACGCCGATTGGAAAGAGCCCGATCTCGATCGCATGAGCGGCGGACTTCTCGCCGATTCTGTCGCCGTCACCGTTTCCGGCCTTCTCGGCGGGATGGCCTCTGACACCTCGGCGAGCAACGTCGCGCTGAGCAGCGCTTCGGGCGCAACCAGCCGCTACATCGGCTACTCCGCCGGCGCGCTCTTCATTCTCCTCGGTTTCTCGCCGAAGATCGCCGGACTGCTGTCGGTGATGCCGGTGCCGGTGATGGGCGCGATCCTGATTTTTGTGACGAGCTTCATGATTCTTTCCGGCATCCAGATCATTCTGGCCTCGAAAGTTGATGCGCAGAAGATCTTCGTGGTCGGCGTAGCGTTCGTGTTTGGGCTGAGCCTCGACATCCTCCCGGGCCTGTATGCAGGAATCACCGGCTGGCTCCGGCCGCTGTTCAGTTCGTCGCTGACGCTGGCGACCGTCATCGCCGTGATCCTCAATCAGCTGCTGCGTATCCGGCCTGGATTTTCACTGCGAGCTACAATGAACCCATGACGAGCAACCCGCTCGTGCCCGTCCCGGCGGCCGAGCTCATCGTTCAGCCAGCTCCCCCACCTCGGCCCCGTCCATCGAATGAGGAGATCGCGGCCTGGCTTCTGATTGGGGGGCTGATCGTTTATGTCCTCATGCACCACGTTGTCGCGGCGGTCGTCGGAGGCCTGGCGCTTTATCTGATCCTCGACCGTCTGGCGCAATTCTTTTCGAAGCGTATGCCCGGAACGGCCGCGCGGCCGCTGGCGGTGATCCTGGTTGCGCTGGTGGCCAGCGGCATCATCGTCGGCGCAATTGCGCTGGCAGTTTCCTTCCTGCGCCATCACGTGGATCGCATCCCGGCGATGATGACGCAGATGGCGGACATCCTCCGATCGACGCAGGTGTGGCTCGGCGACTACGGACGGCAGGTCATTCCTGATGTATTGACCGACGCCGAGAGCATCAAAGAGGCGTTCGTCGTCTGGCTGAAGAAGCACGCCGACACGCTGAAGATCGCGGGAGGGACGTTCAGCATCGGTCTCGTCCACCTGATCATGGGGATGCTTCTCGCGATACTCGTTTTCTTCCGTCATGTGACGCACCACGATCGGGTTCCGCGTGGCGCGCTGGCGATTGCATTGACGGAAAAGGCCGGGCGTTTCGCGGACTCGTTCTCGAGAATTGCGACCGCTCAGATCAAGATCTCGGCGATGAACACACTCCTCACTGCGCTTTATGTTTTCGTGCTGCTCCCCCTGTTCGGGAAACATCTTCCTTTTTCGACCACGATTGTCATTGTGACTTTTGTCTGCGGACTCATTCCTGTGCTCGGAAATCTCATTTCCAACACAGTGATCGTGATTCTGTCGCTGGGGATCTCGCCGGGTACCGCGATCGCCTCGCTCGTGTTTCTCGTGCTCATCCACAAGCTCGAATATCTGATCAATTCGCGCATCGTGGGAGGCGAGACGGACTCCCAAGCCTGGGAGATTCTGCTGGCAATCCTGATCGGCGAGACGGCATTTGGCGTCGGAGGTGTGGTCATGGCCCCGATCGTTTATGCTTTCGTCAAACGCGAGCTGCGGGAACGCGGACTCGTATAAGGAGTCGGTCGTGAAATTGCGTTACTTTTTCGCCCTTCTGGTCGTTCTCTGCCCACTGGTTGCCACCGCCGCCACACCCGGCACAGCCAAGGGAACAATCACTTTCAATGGCAAGCCCAAGAACCTCACTTACGCGTACGCGTGGAAGGAAGAGGACCACTTCACAAAAGGCCAGATCAACACCGTCGTCCTGCTCAGCGATTCAAAGCTCACCGATGCGCAGATGGCGGATCGCAGTGCGCGCACCGAAGCCGCGCGCGTCGGGAAGTTCACGGGCGTGCTGGTCAACATCTCACCCAAAGGCGAAATCGAACAGGGCACGTTCTACACCGCTGCCGAAGACGGATACTTCGACGCGTCCGGAATGCACAAATGGGAGAAGAAGGCACTGACCAACGCCAAGGTCGAGGGGAAACTCTCGGCGCCGCAAGGAAAGTTCTTCAAAACCACGTACGCATACTCGGCGACGTTCGAGGCGCCGATCGGGCCGAAGCACGAGCCGAAGTGACGACTTTGCCCTTCTCCGATCGGGAGAAGGTGCCACCTGAGCCTCGCGAAGGGGGCGGATGAGGGGACCGCAATTCACGCGGCTCGTCGCCCTTCACCCGGCGCTGCGCGCCACCCTCTCCCGATGGGAGAGGGACTCACGATAGCGCGCGATCGATCTTCGCGGCCAGAACGAAATCGCTGCGCGTGAGGCCATCGATCTTGTGCGTCCAGATCGTGACGCGTACCTTGCCCCACGCCAGAAAGATGTCGGGGTGATGGCCCTGTTCCTCCGCGATCGCCCCGACCTTGTTCGTGAAGGTCAGCGCCTGCGCGAAGTCAGGGAAGCGAAACTCCTTCTCGAGATGATGCTCTTTCACGATTTGCCAGCCGCCGCCGAGGTCGCGGGCAAGATCTGAGAGGTCTTTTCCCTTCAGTGAAGGAACTCCGCCGCGGCAGGGCACGCATTTCTCGCCGGCGAGCACGAACGGCGCGAGCTGCTCGGCGGTCACGCGATGGCGGAATGCTTCCTTACCGTCGATCATGATCACGGGGACATCGTCGGTATAGCGCCGTTTCAGATCGGGATCGCGATCGATGTCGACTTCGTTGGGAGTCAATCCGGCCGTGCGAAGGGCTGCTTTGGCTTCATCGCACAGGGGACAATCACGACGCGTGTAGAGCGTTACTTCCATTCGATACACTCTACTGCAGTGTCGGTCGATATCGATCTCGCCGGAAAAGTCGTGCTGGTGACGGGCGCATCGCGCGGCATCGGACGCGAGACAGCACTGCGCCTCGCGCAGGCAGGCGCGCGCGTCGGCGTCAATTATCACCACAGCAAAGATGAAGCCCTCGCGTTGGCTCGTGAGATCGGCAAAGATGCGATCGCGATTCACGCCGATGTCGCCGATGCTTCGCAGGCGGAGAGGATGATCGATGCGATCGTCGAGCGCTTCGGCCGCATCGATGTCCTCGTCAACAATGCCGCGACGTTCGACATGAATCCTTTCGACGGCGACGACTACGCGCGCTGGCAGAACGGGTGGCGGCGAACATTCGAGCTGAATGTCTTCGGCGCAGCGAACGCGGCATTCATTGCCATGCGGTCAATGCGAAAGAACGGCGGCGGGAAAATCATCAACGTCGCGTCGCGCGCGGCCTTTCGCGGCGAGACAGAGTTTGCCGACTACGGCGCATCAAAGGCCGCGCTCGTCAATCTGACGCGATCCATTGCGCGTGGTTGCGCGAAGGACAATATCGTCGCGAGCTGCGTCGCTCCCGGCTTCATCGAAACGGAGATGGCGCGCTCCGAGCTCGAAGCGCATCGCGCAGAGATCGAGCGGCAGATTCCGCTGGGGCGCGTCGGAAGCGTGGATGACGTCGCCGGCGTGATCCTGTTTCTCGCCTCGCCGATGGCTGACTACCTCAACGGTGTCACGATCGACATCAACGGCGGCTCCTGGTTCCACTGAGATTCGTGGCAGGTGACTTGCTGAGACACTACTGGGCCCGGAGGCTCACGTTGACCTATTCTGGTCGGAAAATCCTGGTTGTAGACGACGATGACTCTATTCGGCTGATGGTTGAGCGCGTTTTACGTCGCGAAAACTACGATGTCGACTCCGCTCGAGACGGCTTCGAGGCAATCGAAAAGCTCGGCCGCAACGACTACTTCGCGATCCTGCTCGATCTGATGATGCCGCGCATTGACGGCTTTGGCGTGCTCGACTATCTCGAGACGCATCGTCCCGAGCTCGGCGGTGCTGTCATTGTCATGAGTGCGAATTTGCCGGCAGCATCGGATGCCGCGCGCGATCGCCACATCGGACGCGTATTGCCGAAACCGTTTGATCTCAGCGCTTTGCTCGACGAAGTTCGCGGCCCACAAATTGCTAATCAACAGGGTTGAATATGTCGTCCCTGTTGGTAATCCTGGTCATCGCGTCCGCGGCAGTTGTGCTCGCTCTGGGTCTTGCCTATTTGCCGATGCGTCTGCTGCTCGCAACAATGGCGAAGAGCGTCGCACAGCCGATCCGCGATTTCATGCAGCGGCAGCGCGAGCGACGCGCGCTGGATCGCGCTACGCCCGACCGCCGGAAGACTTGAGCGTCTGCTCGATCAGCGTATCGAGCGCGGCCGTTTCGTTCGGCAACACCGGTCCTATTTTTCGCCACACGATGCGGCCGTTGCGTCCGATCAGAACCGACGTCGGCAACACCGTCGTGCGCAAGACATTGGCTACTCTTCCTTCTGCATCGATCGCGATCGGGTAAGTGACCTTGTTCTCCGCGATGAATTTCTTCACTTCCGCGTCGCCGTTTTCGTCGAGGCTGACACCGACGACCTTGAAACCGCGCGCGCCGTATTTGTCATGCAGCGCCTGCAATTCGGGGATCTCGACGCGGCATGGGCCACACCACGTCGCCCACACGTTGAGAAGGACGACGTTTCCCTTTTCTGCCGAGACGTCGAAAGATTTACCGTCGAGCAGCTTCGCGGAGTACGCCGGCATGATCTCCCCGGCATCGGGTTGAGGTTCGACCCGTGCGGCGGCAGACTTCGGTGTGGACGACGGTTTTTGCGTCGAAGACACCGGTCGCTCACGATTGCACGCGACCAGCGCCGCGAACAGGAGAATCGCCGCCGAGCTACTCTTCGGTCTCTTCCTCTGGCTTCTTGCCACGCGCGATAACCTCCGGCTCCATCGGCACCGCCTCGGCTGGAGTTGCTTCCGCGGCCGCAGGGGTCGGCAGTTCCTCAGCGCGCGCATGCGTCACGCCAACGACCACGCGATCGTGATCGTCGAGAATCTTGACGCCTTCGGGCGCTTTGAGATCGGACACTCGGAAGTATTGATGCATGCCGAGGTTGGAGATGTCGATTTCGATCTTGTCGGGAATCGCGTTCGGCAGACACTCGACGTGAACGTCGCGGACCTGAAAATCGAGAAGGCCGCCCTCTTTGACGCCGATCGGCTGTCCGAGGACATGAACCGGAACGGTCGTGCGGACGACTTCGTCCATCAGAATGCGGATGAAGTCGATGTGCGTCATCTTGCGGCTGATCGGATCGATCTGGATGTCCTTGATCATCGCGTGACGCTGCTGGTCGCTGTCGGACATCTTCAAAAGGAATATCGAGCGAACTCCGTGCTCACTCTTCTGAATGAGGTCGGTCACCGCTTTTCGGTCGACGACGATGGGAACACTCTCCCGATGCCCGCCATAAACGACCGCCGGGACTCTCCCGCTCATCCGAAGCCTTCGCGCAGGCCCCTTCCCCGATTCCTCCCGGCGCGCTACTTCGAGTGTTAGCTCTGCCATGACAGACGACTCCTTCTAAAGTGGTATAGCGAAAGTCGCTAAACCCAGCAGGTTCAGCAAAATTCCCGCGATGGTGCTTCGCCTACAGTTGGCAGTTTTCTCCACCTGCTGTAGATTCCACGGGCTGTAGAAAAAACTGCCAACTGTAGGCGAAGCACCATCACATCTCGAACAGCGAGCTGACCGAATCCTCGCTATGGATGCGCTTGATCGCCTCGGCGAGTAGCTCGGCAATCGATAGAGTCTTGAGTTTAGGACACTCCTGCTCTTTCTCGACCGTCGGCATGCTGTTGGTCGCCACCACCCGTTCCAGCGGGGAGTTATTGATGCGCTGAACCGCTGGCCCCGACAGAACCGCGTGGGTGCACGACGCAGAAATCGATCGCGCCCCCTTCGCCATCAGCGCCTCGGTCGTATGGATGAGGGTGCCGGCGGTGTCGATGATGTCATCGACCACGAAGACATTGCGTCCTTCCACATCACCGATGATGTTCATGACCTCGGTCTGGTTCGCGGCCACACGGCGTTTGTCGATGATGGCCAGCGTCGCGCCGAGTCGCTTTGCATATGCGCGGGCGCGCTCGACGCCTCCGGCGTCCGGCGAGACGATCGTGAGATCCGCGGCTTCGAGATCGCGCAGATAGCGAACGATCACCGGCGCTGCGAAAAGATGATCGACGGGGATGTTGAAGAAGCCCTGAATCTGCGACGCATGCAGGTCGAGAGTGAGAACGCGATCCGCGCCGGCAGCGCTGATCAGATCGGCGCAAAGCTTTGAAGTGATCGGAACGCGCGGCTTGTCTTTTCTGTCCTGCCGCGCGTAGCCGTAGTACGGAATCACGGCCGTGATGCGGCGTGCCGAGGAGCGCTTGAAGGCATCGAGCATGATGAGCAGCTCCATCAGGTTGTCATTCACCGGCGGTGAAGTCGGCTGAATGACAAAGACGTCCGCGCCGCGCACGTTCTCATCGATCTGCACGTAGTTCTCGCCGTCGGAGAAGCTGTACAGCGAGACGCGGCCCGGCTCGATCTCGAGCTTGCTGCAGATTTCCTGCGCGAGCGTGGGGTGAGATCTCCCGGTAAAAACCTTCAGAGGACCGTACAAGGCGCGCAGATTATATGTTCAGGCCGCGCAGCGCTCCAGAATGTCGAGACCTTTCTTCGCAATCTTCTCTTCGATATTCAGCGATGGGAACAAAGTGAGGACCTCATCCTGCGTCTCGATCAGGAGTCCTTCGCGCTGACATTTCTCCTGGAGCTTGTCGGCGTAGTCGGGGTCGTGGACGTCGATTCCGATTGCCAAGCCTTTGATATTCAGTTTCGCCTGCTTCTTGAATTCCATCCGAGCCAGCCGGTCGCGAAAGTATTCGCCCATTGCGTTCACATGCTCGAGAAGAGCGCGCTTGTTTTTGATCATCCAGCGGATGTTCGCGATCGCAGCCTCGACGGCCAGCGGATGCCATCCATACGTCGACCAGAACTCGACCTCCCCTTCCACCTTCTTCGCGATGCGATCGGTCGTGATCGTCGCGCCCATCGGCGCGTAGCCGCCGGTGATTGCCTTCGCCATGCAGAGGATGTCGGGCTCGATGTCGAAATACTCGGACGCGAAGATGCGCCCGGTGCGAGCAAATCCGCACGCCACTTCGTCCATGATCAGAAGCGTCCCGTATTTCTTGCACAGCTCGGAGAGTCGGCGCATGAAATCGGCCTCGGGCACCAGAATGCCGAGATTGCAGATGACGGGCTCCATGATGAAGGCCGCGACGTTGCGCCGCTTCAAGTGCGTCTCGACTCTGCCGGCAGCCTTGGCGTCGAGCGGCGGCGCAATGCGTTCGCCGAGTTCGACGGTTCCGATCGTGTTTCCGTGGTAGGCGTCTTCAATGGATAGAAATCTGCGGCGACCTGTGTAAGCCCGCGCGATCTGCAGCGCGATGTCGACCGCCTCGCTTCCGCCGGTCGCTCGAAATGTCTTTCGAAGTTTGCCAGGCGTAATTTCCGCGAGGAGATCCTCCAGCTCGTCCCAGCGACGATATGCGTACTGCGGATAGACGTAATCGGGCGTCTTCGGCCGACGGACTGCCTGCTCGATTTGCCGGTTGCCCCAACCGAAATTGCCAACGCACCAGCCCGCGACGAAATCGATGTACTTCTTGCCGCGCGAATCGATGACAAAACTTCCATCAGTCGCGCGCACCTCGAGTTCCACGGCCTCGCGCCGTGCCAGATCTGCGCCTGTTGCTTTGTGACCTCTGTGCTCTCTGTGGTGAGGGTTTTTCACCACAGAGGGCACAGAGGTCACAGAGATCTCATTGCGTCAGCCCCTTTCCGTCCGCGCACATCGGACATTCTGACGGGGTCCAGATGTTGTTCGGCAGGTGTGCGAGCGTCTCCAGCGGCAACCGGTTCGCCGCCGCGAATTCGACGAACGTGCGGCCGAGAACTGCGAGCGACGCGACGACGACAGTGTCCGCACCGATGTCGATCAAATCGGCGAGTGTGCCGCGGACCGCGGAGCCGGCGCTGATGACATCGTTCACGATCGCGACACGACGGCCACTTAATTCT
>DATBSF010000002.1:0-4048 GCA_036559905.1 Thermoanaerobaculia bacterium
CCATCGGTGTAGAGGAACAGCGTCGCGCCGGGCGGAATCTCGGCCGCCTGCTCGTGATACTGAGATTCGGGGAAGATGCCGATCGGTTTGCCTGTCGATGACAACTCCTCCAACTGTCCGTCAATCGCAACGAAGGGCGGATTGTGTCCGGCGTTGACGTAGCGCAGCAGCCCAGTCGACGGTGTGTAGCGGCCGAAGAAAAACGTCGCGTATTTCCGACCACGCGAGCCGCGATAGATCAGCGCATTGAGGCGCTGCACGAGATGAGCGAGATCGTCTTCGATGGGCGCCGCAACGCGCAGCGCTGCCTGCACGCTCGACATGATCAGCGCCGCCGACACGCCCTTCCCGGAGACGTCGCCGATGGCGAGGCCGAGGTCGCCATCGGGAAGCTCGATGAAGTCGTAGTAGTCGCCGCCGACCTCGTAGCACGGCACGCTGAGCGCCGCCAGTCGCGTGCTCTCGACATCCATCGGCGGCGTCGGGAATAGCCGGCTCTGGATCTCGCGGCCTAACTTCAATTCATTGGCCATTCTCTGCTTCTCGAGCAGCTCCATGTGCAGCGTCGCGTTTTCCATCGCGATCGCCATGTGATCGGAAATGCTGTTGAGGAAATCGAGATCGCCGGTGCCGAACGCACCTGTTGTCTTGTTCAGCAGTTGCAGCACGCCGACGATCTTGTGCTCCCGATTGCGAATCGGAACGCACAGCATCGATCGCGTGTGGTAGCCGGTTTTCTGATCGAGCGAACGGTCGAAGCGCGGATCGGCATACGCATCGTGGAGGATGACCGGCTCTCCTGTCGCGGCGACCGTTCCCGCCAGGCCCTTGCCGATCGGGAGGCGGATCTCGGTGGACAGCTCGCCGGCGATTTTCGTCCAGATCTGCTGCGCAGCCTCGTCGACGAAATAGAGCGTGCCGCGCTCCACGTGCAACTCGTTGCGCGCGACGGTGAGGATCGATGCGAAGAGCGCATCGGGCTCGATCGATGAGTTGATCAGCTTCGACGCCTCGACCAGCGTGCGCAGGCGCTCCATTTCGTCGCGATCGGAAAGCGTCTCGATGACGCGGCGCAGCGCGGGCGGCTCGCCGCCGACGAAGCTCAATCCGGTCGAGAAAATATTCGGACCGCTCTTCTTGGAATGGACGACCGCGCAATCGACGACGATCTCTTCGCCGTCCCACTGGAATTTCAGCTTCTGCTGCCCGCCGACCAGCGGGCTGTCGTGCTCGATGGTCGTGCCGAGCGTGCCGATATTGATGACGCGAACCGAACGTTGCTCGACCTGGGCGGTGATGGGAGGGGTGACGAGGAGACGCTCCGTCTTGCGACGTTCCTGTTCGAACATGATAACTGGCTGAGGTGCCGCGAATTGTATCATCCGAGGAGTGGCTTTCGAGGCATTTCGCGAGAGGGATTACCGTCTGTTCTGGACGACGCAGTTCATCTCGAACATCGGCTCGTGGATGCAGGGAATCGCGCAGGGATGGCTCGTCTACCGTCTCACCGATTCGCCCTTTCTCCTCGGCTTCGTCGGATTCGCGAACTCGATCCCGCAGTTTTTTCTGATGCTCCCCGGTGGCGTGGTGGCGGATCGTTTCGATCGGCGCCGCGTCGTCAGCGCGTCGCAGTGGGTGCAGACGCTGGCGGCGCTCTGGCTCGCGATCGCCATCTATCTCCATCGCATCACGGTGTGGCAGATCATCGCGGCGGCGATCGTCACCGGCATCGCGATGTCGTTCTCCGGGCCGGCGTATCAGGCCATGGTCGTCGATCTGCTCGACGATCGCGCGCGACTTTCCAACGCCATCGCGATGAATTCGTTGCAGTTCAATCTCTCCCGCGCGATCGGGCCGCTGCTCGCCGGTGTGGCGCTGTCGCTCTACGGCCCGTTCTGGTGCTTCTTCCTTAACGCGATCTCGTTTCTGCCGCTGATCTGGGCGCTTCGCCTCATGAAGCCGAGGCAGCTACGGCATCCAGCGTCCGAGGCGGCGATGCTGTCGCATATCGGAGAGGCGTTCCGCTACGTGCTGCGCGAGCGCATCGTCCTGCTGCTTCTCTGCATCGTCGCGGCCGCGAGCCTGTTCGGGTATCCCTATCTCAGTCTTTTGCCGATGATCGCCCGCGCGCTTTTCGTCAACGACGCGAAAGGACTCGGCCTGCTGATGGGCGGAATCGGCGCGGGTGCGCTCGCCGGGTCGCTGTTCCTCTCGGTGCGCACGCCGAAGCCGTCGCACACGATTTCCGTCATCCTCATCACGCTGACGACGTTCGGCATCGGCCTCGGCGGTATGGCTTTCACGAAGCAGCAGGCGCCGATCTTCGCACTGCTGGTCGTGGCGGGCGCGTCGATGGTCATTTGCGTCGCGCTCTGCAATACATCGATTCAGCAGCGCATCCCGGACGCGCTGCGCGGGCGGGTGCTGAGCATGTACACCTTCGCGTTCTCGGGTTTCCTGCCGTTCGGGAATCTGTTCGGCGGTCTGCTGGCGGAGCATCGCGGCTTTCAGCCGACGATGGCGATGCTCGGTGGGGGGTTGATTTTGACGGCGGTGGTTGCGACTGCCGTGTCATCCCGAGCGTAGCGAGGGAGCGGTGTGGGTGGGCGGTGCGCAAATGTCGATCTCCGTACCACCCGCCCACACCGGTCCCACGCTACGCTCGGGATGACACGCTGGCTTACGCGATTGAGTCGAGGATCTCCTCGACCGTCGCGCGCTTGCAGGTGTACATCGGCGTGTCGCGGACGGTGTACTTCGACGACTCGGTCTCGCGAAGGTCCTGCACGAGATCGAGAAACTCGGCCGGAGAATCCGCTTCGAACGCCACGACGAAATCCTGATCGTCGAGTCCGAACGAGTACGTCGTGTTGATCTTGACGCGCGGATATTTGTGACCGACCGCGATGTGCTCGTTCATGATCTTCTGACGCTCGGGCTGCGGCAGCAGGTACCAGTCGCGCGTCTTCACGAACGGATAGACGAACAGGAACGGCCGTTTCCCCGGGACGATACGCAGCCGACGCCCTTCCTGACCTTCGTGCACGTGCTCCTGCACGTATTGCGAATGCTTCGTCATCGCGAGATACGACTGCGGGACGTCGAGATAGCGTCCGAAAATCGATTTGTTGATGGCGGCGGCCATCTGCTGCAGCGGTTCGATCTCGAAGCAGATGCGCCACAGCATGAAATCGACCGTCGATTTGAGTCCGACGTTGGAGTAGGGAAGGATCATCATCGGGCCGGTGAAGCGCTCGACGATCTCCGCGAACTCGCGCTTGGCCTGCGCTTTGACCTCCGCGTTTTCGCGCCGGAAGGCGCGATCGACCTTGAAGAACATGAAGTTGACGAACTGGCGCTGGAGGTCTTTGTCGGCGGAACGCGCGGGCTGGGTGGAAGGTTCGACTGTGGTGGTCATAGTCCGCTCATTTTACAACCGGGGAGAGCCGAGAGTGCCTTAGGGCGGCGGAATATTGGTATGCGAGAACTCGATGATCTGCACAGAAGGTTCGCACCGGAGAGCAGCTACTTTCGGACCGTCCAGGCTTGCTACGAAAGCAGGAATGATCGTGAAGAACTCCTGAATCGCGAAATTGTGTTTCTCAGCCAGCCGTGTTCCCTCGACGTTGACGTTGAAGCCGAACTTCAGGAGGACGATATAGTCATCGACGAGACGACCTGGAAACAGGCGGCTGTTGGGATTCGAAAGTGGCGCAGGATCGGCGCAAGTTGGTTGAACGATGCTCGGATCCGATCGTGATCGAACCGGTCGCGTCCGAACGGGAATCGTCCCCTGGACAAACGCACGTGAGACGCCTCCGTAGACCGGTTCGGTCGCCACACGAACGTACGCTGCTCTGACACTACCCACACCATTTGTTACGAGAACTGGCGAAGACTCAATGTCCTCTGTGGCGCTTATGCTCACCTGATCTCGCGGCGGTGGCTCCCCGGCTCGTCCGAGATGCATAAAAAACACGTCCAGGTTGCCGTCGGTGCGCTTTGATTCATAAGCAATCGCGTATCGGCTGCCGTCCCAAACGATGCT
>DATBSF010000003.1:0-7622 GCA_036559905.1 Thermoanaerobaculia bacterium
TCGCATTCGCGGCGGGCGATGCGCTCGAGCGACCACGCGAGGGGATGGAACCAGTACATGGCGGTGGTCGCGCGCGTGATCAGCAGCGTGACGGCATCGCAGCGGCGCAGATGCGCGAGCTCGTGCAGAAACACGACGCGCAACCGGTCGCGCGACCAGTCGAGAGCGTCGGCCGGCAGCAGAAGCGCTGGACGCGTGACTCCCCACATCAGCGGAACGGAAACGCGAGCACTTGTGAGCAGGCGAACGAATCGCGTGATGCCTAGCTGCGCGGCGGCGTGATCGAATTCGCGGACCAGGCCGTCGTCGGTGACTTCGTTCGCGCGCTGCGTGATCCAGACGACGGCAGCGATGCCGAAAAGCATCCGTCCGATGAGAAGCGCGCCGACGATCAAGATCGCCATGAGCGCCCATACCTCATTGCTCAATGTGGCACGGACACTCTGGTCAGCGCGCGCCGGCAAGATTGCCGGCGCCACACCGGCAGCAGGAGGTTGCGGCTCCTCCGTTTCGACGGAGAGAGTCTTTTCAGGATGCGCCGGCAGCACGGACAGACGCCATTCGAATCCCGATGCGCCGATGACGGGGATCAGCAGCATCGAGCAGAGCGTCGTCACCGCGATCAAATAGCGCGTCGAAGCCGAAGCGCGCGGCATCGCCGCGATCGCGAGCCTGCCGACGAGCGCAACCAGCGTGACTTTCAACAGCAACGGCAGAAGGAATTGCATCAGCGTCCTTCTTTCTTCGCGGCCGCGATCAGCCCCGCGATGCGATCGAGATCCTGTTGCGAAAGCTCGCCGTTCGATTTCTCGAGCAGCGCCGCGACGACTTTCGCGACCGAGCCCTCGAAGAATGTTGCGAGTAGATGATCGAGCGCGTTCTGCCGCGCCTTCTCGCGATTGAGCGTCGGACGGTACACATAGCGCGTGCCGTCGTCTTCGTGGCGCAGGAGGCCTTTGTTCTCGAGGACGCGCAGCGTGGCGCGGACCGCGGAGTAGCTGGGTGGATCGGTCATGGATTCCATGACCTCGCCGGCGGTGGCTTTACCGGCGCGAAAGATGATGTCCATCATTTCGCGTTCGCGTCGGCTCATCGACTCGATTTTCTTCATTCCGGCCTCGCTTTTCGATGCTGGATTTCTAGCATGTGCTAGAAAAATAGCATCGAGATTGCGTTTTGGCAAGGGGGTGGGCTTGATCCATTCGCTCGATCGGGATAAAAACGTTTCGATGCGCCTCGTTACTCGCGGAGATATGGACGGTCTGACCAGCGCGATCATCATCACGCTGATGGAGCCGATCGACGAGGTCGTGCTCGTCCATCCGCAGGACGTGACCGACAAAAAGGTGCCGATTCGCCGCGACGACATCCTCGCGAACGTCCCGTATCACCCCGAATGTGGAACCTGGTTCGACCATCATCTGTTGACTGAAAGCAACGAAAGGCCGCCCGCGAACTTCAAGGGCCGCCATCGCATCGCCCCATCTGCGGCCCGCCTGGTTTACGAGTACTACCTCGAAAAGTTCCCCGGCGACCCGCGGCTTCTGCGGCTGGCGAGGCTGGTGGACGAAACGGATCGGATCGACGCCGCACAACTCACCCGCGACGACGTCGAGCACCCCCGCGACTACATCCTCCTCGGATACACCATCGACGGGCGCACCGGACTCGGCGCATTCGAGGGCTACTTCATGCGGCTGGTCGACTGGCTCAAGACGATGTCGATCGAAGAGGTCATGCAGCAGCCCGAGGTCAAGGAGCGCGTCGACCGATTGCGGAGCGAGCAGGAGGCTTTCAAAACCCTGCTGCAGCGCAACAGTTTCCAGTTGAACAACGTCGTGATCACCGATCTGCGCGAAGTCGAACGACTTCCCGCCGGCAATCGATTTCTGATCTACACACTGTTCCCCGATACGAACGTCTCATTGCGCGTGCATTGGGGCCCGGCACACAACAGCGTGATCGCTGCCGTCGGCCACAGCATCTTCAACCGCACATGCAAGACGTCGGTCGGCGATCTGATGTCGCGCTACGGCGGAGGTGGACATCAGGGGGCCGGCACGTGCGTGTTGCCGCTGGAGAAGGCGGCTGATGCTATTGATGAGATTTTGTTTGAGTTGCAGGCCAACGGGTAGTGCCTAGTGCCAAGTGCCGAGTGCCGAGTGCCGAGTGGGTTCCCTACTAGGCACTCGGCACTAGGCACTCTCACCAACGGTGGAAGGCCGGGTGTCCCTCGCGAACGGCAACGAAAGTTCCCCGACAGGTCGCGGCAGGCGAATGGATGAAACAAGTGCCGAGTGCCGGGTGCCGAGGACCGAGGGTGGGCGTGACTCGGCACTCGGCACCCGGCACTCGGCACTTCTTCACCATCGGTGATACGCGGGATGCCCTTCCTTCACCGCAACGAAAGTTCCCCGACAGGTCGCCGTGACTTTGCCGTTCGCTTCGAGCGTCGCCTCTACGATCGCGCGATCGTCGGTGGACTCGACAACGCGCGCGCGCAGATGCAGCGGCGCGTCCATCGGCGTCGGGCGTTTCAGATGGACGTGAAAATCGGCGGTGACGGTGCACGGCGGCGTCGTCGCGCCCGACTTCTTCATCAGATGCACGGTCGCGGCCCAGTTGCTGTGGCAATCGAGCAGCGCGCCGCAGATTCCGCCGTTGAGGATGCCCTCGAACGCCTGGTGAAAGGGCTGCGGGCGCCATTCGCAAACCAGCACGTCGCCTTGCTCGAAGCTCCGAATGCGAAGGCCTTTCTCGTTGGCTGGACCGCAGCCAAAGCATTGATTGTTAGGCGCGTAAGTCTCCTGAATGCTTTTCATTTCCGCGAGAACGCTACCACGTCAGGAAAAAATGCATGGAAGTGCGGCTCGAGCTCCGCCCGCGAGTCGATCAGATGATGGGTCGCGGTTTCGAGGTGGGGTTTGCGTGACAGTCGCCGCGACAGATTCGTGAGCGCGATGCGGATTCCTTCGACGTCTTGATACGACAGCAGCCACTCTCCGTCGCGCATGTGGGGATAGACGAATCGCAGACGGCCGGGAAGCTCGGATGCGTAGGGATCCATTGTTGCGAAGACGCGTTCCACGAACGCCGCAAGCGATTCGTCGGTGTAGCGCGACCAGCTCCTCGCGAGGAAGTGATCGAAGAAGACATCGCTGATGATGCGCGAGTAGTGGCCTTGTTCCGGAATCAACACGCGACGAAACGCCGCGACCTCCGGATGTGTGTCGGTGAAGGCATCGATCGCGCGATGGTGGCGGATTCCTTCACGGATCGCGGGGGTGTACTGATCGTCGCGAAGCGGCCCTTTGACGAAATCCCCGGCGAGATTTCCGATCAGCGACTCGGCGGACGGGCCGGCGAGAAACAGATGCGCGAGATAGTTCACGTTAATCGATAAGATACGCGGCATCATGCGATTTATCGTCTTTCTGCTCGCCACCGCTGCTGCTATTCCATCGAGCGAGTATCAGGCGCGGCGCGCGCGGCTCGCAAAGGAAATCGGTCCGAACGCGATGCTGATCGTCTTTTCGGGAAAACCGAAAGCGCGCGACATGGACATCGATTATCCATACCGGCAGGGCGACTGGATGATGTATCTCACCGGCGCCGATCAGCCCGATGCGACGCTGGTAATGCTGCCGGGCGAGACCGATTTTCGCGAAGTCATCTTCGTCCGCGACAGCAATCCGCGGCAGGAGATGTGGACCGGACACATCGCGACGCACGATGAGATCACCGCGCGCAGCGGCATCAGCAAAGTCGAATCGTCCAACCGCTTCCGTCCGTTCATCAATGCCGCTTTCAACGGCGGCAGTTGGGAGCAGACGTTCTATCCGCGCGCGATGGCGTCGTTCTACAACACCGTCCGCTCCGGCAACGCCGAAATCTGGCTGCTCCTCGGCACCGACGAGCAAAACGGCCAACAGGCATTTCTCGATGAGCTGCGCAGCACACATCCCGACTTCCGTTTTCGCAACGCGACGCCGATCGTCCTCGGAATGCGCGAGACGAAGAGCCCCGCCGAGATCGCGGTGATGCAGCGCGCGATCGATATCAGCCTCGCCGGTCAGAAAGCGGCGATGAAGCGCGTGAAGACGGCGACGAACGAGCGCGAAGTGCAGTCAGTCGTCGAGTCGACGTTCCGCGAGATGGGCGCATGCTGCACGGCATATCCGTCGATCGTGGCGTCGGGCGCGCATTCGACGACGTTGCACTATCAAGAGAATGATGCGCCGATCGATCGCAACGGCCTTCTGCTGACCGACGTGGGCGCGGAGGTGGAAGGTTACGCTGCGGACACGACACGGACATATCCCGCCAGCGGAAAATTTTCACCGGAGCAGCGCGCGATTTACGACGCTGTCTACGCGGCTCAGGAAGCGACGCTCGCCGCGATGCGACCCGGAAAGCTGTGGGTCGACGTCGATCGCGTCACCGTCGACACAATCGGCAAGGAGCTCGTGAAACTCGGACTCGCATCGAAGAATGATCCGAAACAGGTGCGCATGTATCTCCCATATCTGGTCGGTCATCACATCGGCCTCGGCGTCCATGACGTCTGGGATCGCGGACGCCCTCTCGAGCCGGGAATGATCCTCACCGACGAGCCGGGGATTTACGTCCGACGCGACGACGTCCTGAAAAGCGAAACGTATCGGGCGCTCAGCAAAGAAGAGCAGGCGTCGATCGCGAAGGCGCTCGATCGCTACAACGGAATCGGCGTGCGGATCGAAGACGAGGTCCTGATCACGAACGACGGTGCCCGCCTGCTCAGCAGCGGCGCGCCGCGCACATCCGCCGACGTCGAGCGGTTCATGGCGCAGTTCTGAAGGCAGAAGGCAGAAGGCAGAAGGCAGAAGGACGGGAGCTGTACCTTCTGCCTTCTGCCCTCTGCCTTCTGCCTTTAAGGTGTCACCTCGATCGTTCCGTCGGGCATCCGCCGCACCGCTGGCGCGTACTCTCCGATCAGCCGGCGATTCCACCACGCGCCGGTTTTCTGCTTCTCCTCGCGCGATGTAAACCAGTACTGCCACTGCATCGCGCGCACGGCGATCGGCGGCTTGCTCGCGAATGGATTGTCTGCGAAGAGTTGCAGCGTCGACGGCTGATTCTGCAACAGGCGCACTTCGGCATTCAGCACCCATCGATTCTCGACCCAGGTGCCGAGAGAGGCGAACCAGAGGTTCCATTCGAAGCGCGGTTGATAGGGCGCGTAAATGCCGGGCGCCTTCCTGACATCCTGCGGTTTGTATCGGAATGGATATGCGACCCACGTCGTGCCATCCGACGTTCCCTGGAATTCGATTTCGTATCGCGCGCGCGTCATCACCGCGAACAATCCATACGTGTTCGCGACGCGGAATGGTTCGAGGAGCTGCACAGTCGGAAAGTTCGGCATGAAGAACGCCGCGACCGTCGTCACGAAGATCAGCGGGATGATGGCCACCGCCGCCCAGCTGGGCCGGTGTGGCACCGGCACTCCTGTCGGTGCTTTGATCTGAAACGCATCATCGTCGAGAAGCAGGAACCCCAAAAACAGCACGAGGTAATTGAGGAACGCGTAATTGGCGGTGAGGATAATTCCGATCTGCAGCGGAGTGGTGAGGATGAACGCGATCCGCTTCGACCATTTCGGAAAAAACACCAGCCACGCGATGAGAAGCTCCGCGATCAGCGTGAACGCCGCCGTCGCCGCGTGGAAAGCATGCGGCCAGTGCTGCACGTACCATCCGATCCACGTCGGCAGCGGACCGTTCTCGTAGTACTTGTCCATGGCGGTGAGATTGCGCCACTGCGGCTCGCCGCTGAGGATCTTGACCACGCCCGATTCGAAATAGATGCGGAACCATTCCCACCGCAGCATGAAGAGGCTCGCGCGCGACGGAGGTTGATCGGCGCCGAGTCCGGGGCGAAAGCCGCGCGGCGCGAAGAAAATCGAAAGCAGCGCCGCTTCGAGCAGCATTCCATCCGACTGATACGAAGCAAAGTCCTGCGCCACCGCGATGAATGAGAGAAAGCAAACGCCTGCGACCGCGATGCTGACGCGCGGCCACAAATTGAAAATGATCGCGACCGAGGCGGCCAGTCCGGTCCACACGAGTACGTCGAGCGCGCGATCGTCGGCGTTGATCCACAGCAGCGACGGAATCAGCCAGTAACGCTTCCATCCGAGGGCGTGGCGGATGGCGTCGAGAAAGCCGCTGGCGGGAAGAATTCCGTTGGGTCCGATCAGGCCGTGAATCTGAAAGTAGAGCGAGTAAAACGCGGAGAAGAAGATTCCGCCGAGTGCGCGCAGCCAGATCCAGCGCGCAGTCAGATACGACGGCTGAGTGGGATCGGGAGCGAACCACTGCTGAAGAATGTTCATCGCAAGGGCACGATTTTTCCGCCGATCACGACGTAGCGAATGTCGTGCGCACGGCACCACGCGAAGTCGCGGTCGCGCAATGCCGCGTTCGCTCGCTCGAAAAGCGACTCGTCAGGCATCGACCCGAAGTTGTCGATTACCACTGGATGCCGGCCAATCACATCGATCGCGTGTCCCATCCACCAGGGCGCAAGCACGCGGCCGGGCGGGAGGCGAGAGATTTCCTCGGCGATTTCAACGGGCTGGCGATCGACCGGGTCCGGATGTCTAAGATGCCAGATGTCGTAGGCGATGGGCGGCACGAGCGTCAGCGCGATTGCGATCATCGTCGCCGTCTTCGTCCGCATTTCGGCGGCGGCGATTGCGCCGGCGACGACGAGCAGCGGAATCGAAGGAACGAGAAATCGCCGGCTGGTCAGCGCGAGCAGCAGATACGTGATGCCGAACGCCGCCAGCGTCGGATGCCGTCGCGCGATGAAGAAAATCAGAATTGCGCCGCCGCTCAGATTCGCGATGTCAGTGCCCACGCGCGACGCATCGCGAAACATCGGCTGAAACTCGATGATGGTGCTGAGCCACGCATCGCGCCCGAAAAACGAAAAGCCGTGAAGAATTGTCGGCAGGAAGGGGGCGACCACGATCGCTCCGAAGATCAAGCCGAAACTGCAGGCAACCGCGGCCGCGCCGAAGCACGCCGCGTGCGGCCATCCGAGAAACCACGCGCTGTTGGGATATCCCCCCGGTTGCGCGAGTCGATAAATCGCGATCGCGGCCGCCGGCATCGCAAAAGAAATCCAGCCCCACTGTTGACGGAAGCAGATCGCAAACGCAATCGCGCCCGCGATCAGAAACGCCGTCTGCACGAACATCGCGGCCGTCAGTGCGAGGCCGAGCAGCACCGGGCGGCGGCGGGCCGTTGCGAAGAGGATGAGGAGCAGCAGCGCCGGCTCGATCCAGTGATGATCGATCGCGGCGGTTCTCGACACATTGGTCAGATACGGCGAGACCGCAGTCCCGATACCCGCCACCGGACCGAAGGCAAATCCGAGGGCTGCGGCGAGGAGAGAAAAGCCGAGGGGCGGCAGCCACTTCACGGAAACCCCGGTGAGCGCGACGGCGCCGCACGCGAGATCGTAGAGCGGCGGCCACGGACAGAATGCGCCGCTGAGTCCACGATCCGGGTCAAACGCAAGGACGTGAGGGAAGTGCGCCGCCGACCAGGCAATCCGCTTCGCGTGGTAGAGATCGT
>DATBSF010000004.1:0-4763 GCA_036559905.1 Thermoanaerobaculia bacterium
GGCCGATCCTGACGCCGCCGCTGCCGTGGATCTCGAGTTTTCACGAGGTCAACGTGCGGACGTACGTTCATCTTCGGGGACGCGATCCGGGCGTCTGGTTTTTCAGTCTGGACGCTTCGAGCTCGATTGCTGTCGCGGCAGCGCGCGCGACGTACAAGCTTCCGTATTTTCATTCGGCGATCGATTTTTTCGCATCGAATGCTCCGATACCGATCATCGATTTCGTTGCGCATCGCGATGATCCACGCGGATCGGGCCCGGCCAACCTGCGCGTCCGTTATCGCCCGATGGAGGGGATCATCACGCACGCGAGTCCCGGCACCATCGAGCACTTCCTCATCGAGCGCTACATTCTCTACACGACCGATGAGGATCATCACCTGCATCGCGCGCGCGTGCATCACCAGCCCTATCCGGTGCAACGCGCGGAGATCGACGACCTCGAGGAGACGCTGATCTGGTCGGCCGGCATCCGTCGTTCCGAGGCGCAGCCGCTGCGGCACTTCGCCAGCGAGGTGAATGTGAAGATCTATCCGCTGGAACGGTGCGGCTGAGAGGCCCTCACCCGGCGCTCCGCGCCACCCTCTCCCGATGGGAGAGGGGCCAGCAGTCTTCCTGCCCTTCTCCCGTCGGGAGAAGGTGCCCGAAGGGCGGATGAGGGGCGAGGAGTCTCGCCGGCATTTGTTAGGATTCGGTGGTTGGTATCCAAAACCAATTCGCTGCGTCATCGACTCGAGTTCGAGAAGCTGGTTTCCTCGATTTCGACGAACTTCATCAACCTTCCGGCGGAAGAAATCGATAACGGTATCCGCGAGGCGCTCAACGCCGTAGTTCGTTTCATCGGCGCTGATAGCGGCTCCGTCTATCTTTTTACCGAGGATCGGCAAACGGCGCGTATGGCCTACGAATGGCCCCCTCGCGGCTGGGACCGAGCATTTTCGATCGCCGACTTTCCGTGGACGTGGAAGCATCTCCAGCAGCAGCAACATGTCGTGGTCGAAGTCGACGCGATGCCGGAGGAAGCGGCAGCGGAGCGCGCGATCTACGAAAAGGGCGGAAATCGATCTGCGATCGCCGTCCCGATGGTCTACAACCGCGAAACCATCGGCGTCCTCGGCGTCGGCAGCGCTTCGCAGGTGAAGTGGTCCGACGAGACCGTCGCGCTTTTGCGGATCACGGGCGAGATTTTCATCAGTGCATTGCAGCGGAACCGAGTCGAGCGGGCATTACGCGAGAGCGAAGCGCGCTATCGATTGATGGCGGAGAACTCGACCGACATCATTTCGCGCACGACGACCTCGGGAGTCATTCTCTACGCCTCGGATGCCAGTCGCCGTCTCCTCGGCTACGACCCGGCGGAGCTGGTCGGGAAACCGATTTACGAATTCATGCATCCCGACGATCGCGAGGAGACGCGCCATCTGTCGTTTCTCATCAACGAGACGACACCCACGACATACACGTACCGGCTCATCAAGAAGAGCGGCGCCGCGATGTGGTTCGAGACCACCAGCCGCGCGGTGCGGAACCCATCGACGAAAGAAGTCGACGAGTTCATCAGCGTCTCGCGCGATATCACCGAGCGAAAAATTGTCGAGGAGCAGATCGAGCATCAGGCTTACCACGACGCGCTGACGGGCCTGCCGAATCGCCGTTTGTTTCGCGATCGCCTGACGATCGCGCTCGCGCACGCGCGGCGCATGGACACGCCACTAGCGGTCGTTTTTCTCGATCTCGATCGCTTCAAAGATGTGAACGACAGCCTCGGACACAGTTTCGGCGACGAACTGCTCAAGGCGATCGCGATTCGGCTCAAGACGGCGCTCAGGCAGGAGGACTCGATCGCGCGGATGGGCGGCGACGAGTTCACGATTCTGATCGCGAATCTCAAGACGTCAAACGATGCCGCCAAGATCGCGCAGAAGATTCTGGAAGTCGTCGCTCAGCCGCTGCGCATCGAAGGGACGGAAGTGTTCATCACGACCAGCGTCGGCATCGCGCTGTTTCCCAACGACGGCGATACGGCCGAAGCGCTGCTCAAGAACGCCGATCACGCGATGTATCGCGCGAAGGAAGCGGGGCCGAACCTCGTCCAGCTCTTCACGCCCTCGATGAACACACGCGCGATGGAGCGGATGTCGCTCGAGAACAGCCTGCGTTATGCGATCGAGCGCGGCGAGTTCAGCCTGCACTATCAGCCGGTAATTCAGGTGGCGACGGACAAGACGGTCGGGGCAGAGGCGCTTCTGCGTTGGAATCGGCCGGGCCGCGAGCCGATCGAGCCGAGCGACTTCATTCCGATCGCCGAAGAGACACGGCTGATCGTGCCCATCGGCGACTGGGTGCTGCGCGAAGCCTGCCAGCAGGCGAAGCGGTGGCAGACGCAGTATCCGAATTTCCGCATGTCGGTGAATCTTTCGCCGCGGCAGTTCCAGCACACCGACCTGCTCAAGATGATTACGGCGGCGCTCGATGAGTCGGGACTGGCGCCGAGAGATCTGCAGCTCGAGATCACCGAGAGCGCTGCGATGCAAAATTCCGAGCGCACGATCGCGGTACTCAATCGGCTCAACGAAATGGGCGTCCAGCTCGCGCTCGACGATTTCGGGACGGGGCATTCATCGCTGAGCTACCTGCGGCGTTTTCCGATTCACAGCGTGAAGATCGATCAGGAATTCATCCACGCGATCGACTGGAGCCCGGCCGATCGCGCAATCGTCTCGGCGATCATCGCAATGGCACGCGGACTCAGCCTGCGCGTTGTTGCGGAAGGCGTGGAGACGCAAGCGGAGTTGGCATTCCTCAAATCGGCGGGTTGCGAAGAAGTGCAGGGATTCCTGATGGGACGCCCGGCGCCCGTTTAGCGCTCCTGTCATACTTCCGCCACAATCGCGTCCAGAATTTTCCTTTCGGTCTCCCCACGTATGCCCAATTGCCGACTTCTATTGAATGCGGAGCGGTATCGACATGAATCGTAAAGCG
Organism: Thermoanaerobaculia bacterium; assembly: GCA_036559905.1. Taxonomy (GTDB): domain Bacteria; phylum Acidobacteriota; class Thermoanaerobaculia; order Gp7-AA8; family Gp7-AA8; genus Gp7-AA10. The sequence goes on from DATBSF010000004.1 coordinate 2,983, forward strand.
ACAGTTTTTATCCTCCTCACGCTGGTGGCAGCGGCCGTTCACGCGGCCGACAACAAGCTCACGGTTGTCAAAGCAGGTCCGGTCGGCGAGATCGCCAGCCTCGCTGAAGCGAACGAGATCCGAGTCGTCTTCTCGGAGCCGATGGTTGTCCTCGGCAAAATCCCGAAAGTCGTTGCCGCTCCTTTCTTTCATATCTCACCTGCGGTGAACGGAACATTCCGCTGGTCGGGCACCACGACATTGATCTTCACGCCCGATCCGAAGACGCCGCTGCCGTTCGCGACGAAATTCGACGTGCTGATCGACGACACCGCGAAAGCGGTCAGCGGCAAGAAGCTCGATCGCGCGTACAACTTTTCATTCACCACTCCGACGATCGCGCTGCTGAGCACCGATTGGTATCGCAAAGGCGGCCGATTCGACGCCGGCGTGGTGATCGCGCTGCGATTCAATCAGCCTGTCGATGCCTCCACGATCGGTTCGCATCTTCAACTTCGAACGAAGGTCCACGAGTTCAAGGATCCGGAACCTCCGCTGGAAAAAGATCCTGCATTCGAAAAGAAACTCGCGGCTGCCCAGGCAGCGGCGGCCTCGGACGATGCTCCGATCCTTTCGTTTTTTCCGACCGATTGGGACAAGAAGCGATTTCCTCCCGCCAAAGATTTAGTGATCGCTGAGACGAAGCCGGGAGTTCCGCCCGACACCTGGATTCAGGTCTATCTCGACGAACAGCTCGCGGAAGGCACGGGGAGGGTTGCGAGCGGGCGTTCGCAGTCGTACACGATCCAGCTCACTCAGACGTTCTTTGTGTCTGGCATCGACTGCAAGTCGGCGTGCAATCCCGAGAATTACAACCCGATCACATTTCGAGCGTCGGCGAAATATGAGCACATTCGCGACGCGATCACGGTCGTCGACACGACCGATCCCGCGCACCCGGTGCCACTCGTACGGGGAAAGCGCGAAGTTCCCGATTGGCGAAACATCACGAGCTCCATCAGCCTCGACGAATTGGGATACACGCTCCTGCCGGCGCATACGTACACGATCAAAGTGGATCCGAGCCTCGAATCCGAAGACGGCCAAAAGCTCGGCTACATGTGGGACACGGTGGTCGAGTACTGGCACAAGATGGCCTTCCTCAGTTTTGGCGATGGCCACGGCGTGTGGGAATCGACCGGCGGCACCGTGCTGCCGTTCCACGCTCGCAACTTTCTCAACACGACCCAGTGGCTGATGCCGCTCTCGGTTGAGCAGATGATGCCGACGATGCTGGAGCTCGAAAAGGAGGGCTTCCACAAGACGCCCCCTTCGACTCCGGTCGAACGCAAGCTCGCGCCCGTCCCCGACAAGATCCAGTCGTACGGTTTGAATCTCAAGCCCGCGCTCAGCGCCGACGGCCACGGCTTCGTATGGGCGGCGGTCAAGGCAGGCGATCCGATCCCAAAGGCGCGCAGGATGGTCGACGAATACCAGCAGCCCGATACGACGTCGACGCTGGTTCAAGTCACCAATCTTGGAATATCAGTCAAAGACAGTCCGCAGAACACTCTGATCTTCGTCACGAGTCTCGACACCGCCGCGCCGGTCGCGGGTGCGAAGGTATCGATCCGCACGACCGACAACAAGGTTTTCTGGAGCGGCACCACCGACGCGCATGGAATCGCGATCGCGCCTAACACCGATCTGCGCGCGGAGCGCAAGGAACCGAAGGCGGACGAAGACGAGTACGTCAACGAGTGGAATGCGCTCAGCGACCTGCATTTCATCATCGTCGCGGA
>DATBSF010000005.1:0-9489 GCA_036559905.1 Thermoanaerobaculia bacterium
GAAGGACGACCTGGGGACGCAGACGGTTGTGACGTTGGGATGTTGGGATGTTGGGATGTTGGGAGGGCGCGGGACTTCCTAACATCCCAACATCCTAACGTCCCAACTTGTAGAATGCGCCGCCATGGCGAATATCAAGAAGGTTGGTGTTCTGGGATGTGGATTGATGGGTTCCGGCATCGCCCAGGTGGCGGCGCAGTCCGGCTACGACACGGTCGTCGTCGAAGTCGAGCAGAAGTTTCTCGACAAAGGCATGTCGGGGATCGACAAGAGCCTCGGCAAATTCGTGGATAAAGGGAAGCTATCCGCCGCTGACAAAGACTCCTGCCTGAGCCGGCTGAAAGGCTCGACCTCGCTGAAAGATCTCGCCGACTGCGACATCGTCGTGGAAGCGATCACCGAGAACCCGAAGGTCAAGAAAGAGACTTACACCGCGATCGATTCGATCGTGAAGAAGGACGCGATCTTCGCGTCGAATACGTCATCGCTCACGATCACCGAGCTGTCGATGGCGACTGCGCGTCCGAAACAATTCGTCGGACTGCACTTTTTCAATCCCGTACCGCTGATGAAGCTCGTGGAGGTTGTGCGCACGATCCTTACGAGCGATGCGGCATTCAACGCCGCATTCGAGTTTGCGAAATCGCTCGGAAAAGATCCCGTGTCGTGCCGCGACAACTCCGGATTCATCGTCAATCGCCTGCTCGTTCCATATCTCCTCGACGCGATCCGTGCTTTCGAAGAAGGCGTTGGCTCGATCGAGGACATCGACAAGGCGATGCAGCTCGGATGCGGATACCCGATGGGTCCATTCACGCTGCTCGATTTCGTCGGGCTCGATACGACGTACTTCATCACCGACGTCATGTTCAACGAATATCGCGAGAAGCGCTTCGCATCGCCGGCGCTGCTCCGAAAAATGGTGCTGGCGGGAAGATTCGGCCGCAAATCGGGAACGGGCTTCTACGACTACGCGGGCGAGAAACCGGTGGCATTCGATGCAAAACGTTAGAACTGAAAACCGCGATGGCGTGCTCGTCGTCACCATCGACCGTCCGAAAGTCCTCAACGCGCTGAACGCGGAGACGGTCGAGGAGATCTACCAGGTATTCGTGGCGGCGCACGACGATGCGAACGTGAAAGCGGTGATCCTCACCGGCGGAGGCGAAAAGGCATTCGTCGCCGGCGCCGACATCAACGAGCTCGCGCAGAAGACGCCGATCACCGGCAAGGACACTTCTGAGCGCGGGCAATTCATCCTGCAGTACATCGAGCGTTTTCCAAAGATCGTGATCTGCGCCATCAACGGATTCGCGCTGGGCGGAGGCTGCGAGATCGCGCTCGCGTGTCACATTCGCATCGCCTCCGAAAAAGCCCAGATCGGCCTTCCTGAAGTCACGCTCGGCATCATCCCGGGCTACGGCGGCACCCAGCGCATGGCGCGCCTCCTCGGCAAAGGAAAGGCGTTGGAGCTGATCTGCACCGGCGATCGCGTCGGCGCTGCCGAGGCGGAGCGGATCGGCCTGGTAAACAAAGTCGTTCCGGCCGATCAGCTCATGGCGGTTGCCGAGGAGATGGCGCGCAAGATCATGTCGCGGGGGCCGCTCGCCATTCGGGCCGCTATCGAGGCCGTCAACGTGGGCGGCGAAATGTCCATCCGCGAGGGCGAGTTCTTGGAAGCGACCCTGTTTGGTCTGCTGTGCGCGAGCGACGATACTAAGGAAGGCATGAACGCGTTCCTGGAAAAGCGGCCGGCGAATTTCAAAGGGAAATGACGTGGACGAAAACCTTCACGACCTCATCTACGACTGGAACGTTGCGACCGAGCGGCCGTCGCGCAGCGGCGATCGCAAGATCGAGTTCGACGACGAGACACTGCGCGACGGGCTGCAGTCGCCATCGGTGACCGATCCCACCATCGAGGAAAAAGTCCGCATCCTGCATTTCCAGAACGCGATCGGCGTCGACTCATCCGACATCGGTCTGCCAGGCGCTGGTCCGCATGTGCAGCGCTCGGTTGAGCGTCTCGCGCGCGAGATCGTCGATCAGAAACTGCGGGTGAACGCCAATTGCGCCGCGCGCACGATCGAAAGCGACATCCGGCCGATCGCGGAGATCTCGCAGCGCGTTGGCATCCCCATCGAAGCGTGCACGTTCATCGGCTCTTCGCCGATTCGGCAGTTCGCCGAGGAGTGGGATCTCGACTGGATCATCGAGCAGTCGGCGAAAGCCGTCCGCTTTGCGGTCGGCGAAGGGCTGCCGGTCATGTACGTGACCGAGGACACGACGCGCGCGAAACCCGAAGACGTCGAGAAGCTCTACACCGCGGCGATCGATGCCGGCGCGAAACGCGTCTGCGTGTGCGACACCGTCGGCCATGCGACGCCGTGGGGCGTGCGCAATCTGATCCATTTTGTGCATCAGGTTGTCAACGCCGCGAATCCCGAAGTGAAGATCGACTGGCACGGCCACTCGGATCGCGGGCTCGGCGTCATCAATACGATCGCGGCGCTCGAAGCGGGGGCCGATCGAGTGCACGGATGTGCAATGGGAATCGGCGAGCGCGTCGGCAACACGCCCATCGATCTATTGATGGTCAATCTCAAGCTGATGGGTTGGATCGACAACGATCTGACGCAGTTGCCGGCCTACGTTCACTTCGTTTCGGACGCGACGAAAGTCCCGCTGCCCGATCAGTATCCGGTCATCGGACGCGACGCGTTCCGCACCGGAACCGGCGTGCACGCGGCCGCCATCATCAAGGCGCGCAAAAAGGGAAGCGAGTGGCTCGCTGACCGCGTTTACTCCGGCGTGCCGGCGGGGATGTTCGGACTCGAGCAGATCATTGAAGTCGGTCCGATGAGCGGCTTGTCCAACGTTGTTTTCTGGTTGGCAACACATGGATATCCGCAGGAAGAGACTTTGGTGAAGGAAATTTTTCAACGCGCCAAGTCTACGAACCGTATTCTTACGGACGAGGAATTGCATTCCATTGCACACCGTTGGCAAGACACCCACTCCTCGGTACTCTCCTGAGACAAGCCCGAGTGGCGAAATGGCAGACGCAGCAGACTCAAAATCTGCCGGAGCGCAAGTTCCGTGTCGGTTCGACTCCGACCTCGGGCACCACGCCCAGACTAACTATCGACGGCTGGGTCGGTTCGACTCCGACCTCGGGCACCACGCCCAGACTAACTATCGACGGCTGGGTCGGTTCGACTCCGACCTCGGGCACCACTCTGGAGTGCGGCAGCTTGCTGCCGCTCTTGCATCGGCGGCTCGCCGCCGAAATCTCGCGTCGCCGCGGCAAGCCGCGGCTGTAGAAAGCGGCGCCAAGGCGCCGCACTCCAAACTATGATCCCAACCCTCCTCTTTCTCGCCGCGGCAACGACGCACTTCATCCTCAATTCGGACCACGTTCTTCGCTCTGACGAGATTTCGGATCTCGCGTCGCGCGGCGTCGAAGTGCAGCGTGTGCTTCCCAATCATCGTTATCTGGTGCGCGCTTCGAATGCTGAGATCATCACCGGCGCGGATCCGTACACAGCGACCAGGAAAATCGCTCCCTCGGCATATCGCGCCGCGACACGCGGGACTGCGTTCACGACCGTTCGCCTGATGTTTCACAACGATGTCTCGTTCGATGAGGCGCAGCGGGCGCTTGCCGCGATCGGCGGCACCGTCGATCGGCCGCTGACGTTTGATTTCGAGCTGCCGCATGGCGTCGTCGCGAAGGTTCCGTCGAGCGCACTCATGCAGCTCGCCGACGACGATCGCGTCTTCGCCGTTTACGGACCGCCGCTCCATGTGAAAAGCGACAACGCGGTCGCCGCTGCGCTATCGCACGTCACGCCGCTATTCAGCGCGCCGTACAACCTGACCGGCAACGGCGTCGTGCTGTCGTTGTTCGAGCTGGCGTCCGCCGACACAACGCATCCTGAGTTCGGCGGACGGTTCACGTCGCATGTGAGCGGATCGACAACCGGCAGCGATTCTGCGCATCCGACGCACGTCGGCGGAACGATGATCGCGTCGGGCATCGACCCGAGGGCGAAAGGAATGGCGCCGAGCGCGACGCTGCAGGAATTCAATGCGCTCGACGACATCGGCATCGTCCTCGACAACAAACAGAACGCGCTCAGCCCCCTCGGCGTCGTCGCCGACAACAACTCCTGGGGCTACTCCCTCGGATGGCAACAGAATTCAAGCGGGAGCGGTCCGTCCGAAGTGTGGTGGGGCAACGACGAGCTTTTCGGCGCCTACGAAAGCATCGATTCGACTCCGTACGATTCGATGGCGCGAAAGACGCCGGTCGTCTTCGTGCATTCCGCCGGCAACGACGGCTCAGAGGGTATCTCGCCGGTTAGCCCGCCCTGGTTCCCGCACGGTCACGTCAACGACAACGGCGATGTCCTGAAAGAGATTTTTTGCTACTCGCAGAATGGAAGCGGTACCGATTGCCCGACGCCCACGTGTACCGCCGGTCCGAGTCATTGCGAAATCGTGAAGCATCCGACTTACGGCCCGTTCGGCACGATGGGGCTTCTTTCCGCGCTCAAGAATGTGCTTTCGGTCGGCGCGGTCGACAGCTCTGGTGACGTTGCTCCATTCAGCTCGCGCGGTCCGGCGCGGGATGGCCGCGTCAAGCCGGACATCGTGGCCAAGGGGACCGATCAGTTCTCCGCCGCTCCCATGAATTCCTATCGGCGAATGAATGGAACGTCGATGTCGTCGCCGGTCATCACAGGAATGATGGCGCTTTTCGTCGAACAGTGGCGCAAGTCGTTCGGCGGTCAGAATCCGGATCCCGAGACTCTCAAGATGCTTCTGATTGCGGGGGCGGACGATCGCGGCAACCCCGGACCGGACTACATCTACGGCTTCGGGCTCGCGAACGCGCAGGCGTCCATCGATCTGATTCGCGCCGATGCGAACACCGGCTCGCGCATACGTATCAGCGATATCTCGCAAGGGCAGCAGATCGAGACGACCATGTCTGTCAGCGGCGGGCAGAACGTCCGCGTGGTAATCGGATGGGTCGATCCCGACGTGTTTCCGGCAGGCGACGAAACGGCCTCCAAGACGCTCGTGAATGACCTCGATATGAAAATCATCGGGCCGGCTGGCGACACATTTCTGCCGTACGTCCTCGATGGGAGCAATCCGAGCCTGCCCGCGACCACGGGAATCAACAGCCTGGACAACGTCGAAGAGATCGAGATCAAAAACGCGGTCGCGGGGACGTATCGCGTCATCACGACCGGAAAGATCATTGCCGTCGGCCCGACGCAGCGCTACGTCCTCATCGCGAACGCTCCGATCGGCGTGGCCGCGGCGTGCACCGATAGCAACGAACCAAACGACACGGTTGACTCGGCGACGCTGCTCGCGAGCAACTCCGCGCTTCTCGGACGGCTCTGCTCGCAGACCGATTTGGATTACTTCAAATTCACTGCGCTCTCGCCGGGAACCGCGACCGTCCGTCTGACGGCGCACGACACGCCGATCAAGGTCACGTTGCTGGTGAACGGCAACGGGGTAGCGTCGAAGACGATCGCGGCGGTCTCGACCGACAGCCTCACGGCCGACCTCTCGACGTTTTTCGGAGCGCAAACCGTGAACATCCTCAATGTGCGTGTTGAGCCCGCGGGCACGGTCGGCGCGGACGCCGGCTACTCGATCACGGCGACATATCCGTTCGCCATTCCTGCGCGGCGCCGGCCGTCGCACCACTGACGCAGTTACAATCAGCGCATGGCGTACAAAACCCTCCTCGCCGAGGAGAGTGATGGCGTTCTGCTGGTCACGCTGAACCGGCCGGAGGTTCATAACGCCTTCAACGACGAGCTGATCACCGAGGCCATCGAGCTGTTTCGCGGAGTCGGGCAGCGGAATGTGCGCGCGGTGGTCCTGCGCGGAAGCGGCTCGAACTTCTGCGCGGGAGCGGATCTGAACTGGATGTCCGGAATGATCAGCTACACGCGCGATGAGAACATTCGCGATTCTTCCAACCTCGCGCGTATGTACGCCTGCATCAATGAGTGCCCGATTCCAGTTGTCGGACGCGTTCAAGGCGCCGCGATCGGCGGAGGCGTCGGGCTGGTCGCCGTTTGTGACATCGTCATCTGCACGCGTGAGGCGAAATTCGGCCTCGCGGAAGTGAAGCTCGGAATCCTGCCCGCGGTTATCTCACCGTACGTGATCGCAAAGATTGGCGAATCACACGCACGAGCGTTGTTCATGACGGGGGAGCGATTCGACTCCGAGCGTGCGCTGCGCATCGGACTCGTGCATCGCGTGGTCGACGACACCGCCGCTCTCGATGCCGCAATCGAAGAGACGATCGGGCAGATCAAGACGTCGGGGCCCGAGGCGGTTCGCGAATGCAAGAAGCTGATCGCGCATGTCGCGAGTCACGAGCTGATCGACTCCGTGCCGTACACGATCGAAGCGATCGCAACGCGGCGCGTATCCGAAGAGGGCCAGTCAGGGATGAAAGCGTTTCTGAAGAAAGAGAAGCCGCCCTGGACAAACTAATCGTCCCAAACCGCGGCGAGATCGCGGTGCGGATCGCGCGCGCGTGTCGTGAAATGGGAGTCGCCTCGGTCCTCGCTCACGTCGAGTCGGACGACGTTCGTTACACGCGACGCTTCTTCGATGAGGCGATTTCGATCCCGTCGTACCTCGACGTGAGCGCCGTCATCGATGCCGCGCGGAAATCGGGCGCCGATGCCGTCCATCCCGGCTACGGATTTCTCTCTGAGCGCGCCGAGCTCGCAGCCGCTTGCGAGGACGCGAAGATCGTCTTCGTCGGCCCGCGCTCGTCCTCGATCGCCGCGATGGGATCGAAATCGGAAGCGCGGCAACTCATGCAGCGCCTCGGCGTCCCGGTGGTCCCAGGCTACGACGGCGCTGATCAGTCCGACGCGACGCTCGCGCGGGAGGCGGGGCGCATCGGTTTTCCGCTGCTCGTCAAAGCGTCGTCGGGCGGGGGCGGGAAGGGGATGAAGATCGTTCGCGCCGCTGCAGAACTTCAGCCGTCACTCGATTCCGCGCGGCGCGAAGCGATGAAGGCATTCGGCAACGATCGTCTCCTGCTCGAGCGTTACATCGAGGAGCCGCGTCACGTCGAGTTCCAGATCTTCGGCGATGCAAAAGGAAGCGTGATCCATCTCTTCGAGCGCGACTGCTCGATTCAGCGGCGCTATCAGAAAATCATCGAGGAGTCGCCAGCGCCGAATTACTCCGACAAGCTGCGCCAGAAAATGGCAAAGGCTGCGATTGCGGCGGCCGAAGGCGTGCATTACCGCAATGCCGGGACGGTGGAGTTCATCGTTACACCCGACGGCGAGTTCTATTTCCTCGAGATGAACACGCGGCTCCAGGTCGAACATCCGGTGACCGAGCAGGTCGTCGGAGTCGATCTCGTCCGCGCGCAGCTCGAAGTCGCATCGGGATCATCGCTGCCGTGGAAACAGAAAGATCTTGCGCAGCGCGGCCACGCGATCGAAGCGCGCGTGTATGCCGAAGACCCGGACGATCGCTTTCTGCCGCAAAGCGGAACGATCGCGCTGTACCGCGAGCCGAGCGGGCCGGGCGTGCGGGTGGATGCGGGTGTCGAGCAGGGGAGCGAGATTAGTGTGAAGTTCGATCCGATGCTGGCGAAGTTGATCTGCTTCGGAGAATCGCGCGACGCCGCGATCGATCGACTCGAGCGCGCTCTCCGCGACTACATCATCCTCGGCACGAAGACGAACGTCGGATTTCTCGGCAGAGTCATTGCGCATCCCGCTTTTCATGAAGGGAAAGTGTCGACGCGATTCCTGACCGATCACGCCGACGCGTTGCGCCACGACACTCCGGAAGTCGTGCCGCTGATCGCCGCCGCGCTGCAAACTGGGCCAGCCACCGGCAACCGGCAACTTGCGACGGTCTGGGATGCAATCGGCAATTGGGGACGCTAAAAGCTTTCACCACAGAGGACACAGAGGACACAGAGTCTCAGTGCTCTCTGTGTCCTCTGTGGTGAAGCCTTTAACGGCCTAGCGCCTCCGGTGCCCGCACTCGCCCGGTGATCCCGCAGAGGATCAGCAGCGTGACGACGTACGGTATTGCCAACAGCAGATGAAACGGCAATCCGATGCCGCTGGCCTGCAGCGCGTATTGCGTTGCGGCCGCGACTCCGAATACTGCCGTGCCGAGCAGCGCGCCCTTGAACTTCCAACGACCGAAGATCACGATCGAGAGCGCGATGAATCCGCGTCCGGCGGTCATGTTCTCCGCGAATCCACTCGATAGCGCGAGCGCGAGATGCCCGCCTGCGATGCCGACCAGCAGGGACTCGATCGCGAGCGCACTCCAGCGATACACCGGAACTCTCCGGCCAACGGCATCGGGGTTCTCGCCGCACGCGCGCAGGCGCAACCCGAACATGGTCCGCCACAGAATTGCGGCCAGCAGAATCGGCACGACGATCCATGCGATGAAGACGATGAAGTTGTTCTCCAGATGCGGAATCGGCCGCGCGAAGGTCGCCCGCATCTCGCGGTAAATGAAGCCGGTCGCTCCGAGCGCCAGCAGGTTGATCGCAGTTCCGGTCACGATCTGATCGACTCGCAGAACAATCGCGAATGCGCCGAAGATCGCGGCCATCACGATCGCTCCGAGAACTCCGGCGGTGAAACCTGCGGCGAGGCTGCCTGTGAGCTGCGCAGCCACTGAGGCCGCCATCGCGGCGGCGAGCATCATTCCTTCGATGCCGAGGTTGATGATGCCGCTGCGCTGCACGATGACTTCGCCCTCCACCGCGAGAAGCAGCGGCGTGGAGGCAACGATCGCGAGAAGGAGCGCGTCAATCACGTGCATGGAAGCGTCCGAACCCGATCACGGTCAAGATCACGATCGCCTGACCGAATGTCGCAATCGTGGAAGAAATGTTTGCGGCGCGCTGCAGCTCGCCGGCGCCCGTCGTGAGCGCGCCGAAGAAAAGTGCCGACAGCAGCGTCGCGAGCGGATGGAGTTGCGCGAGAAGCGCGACAGCGATGCCCGAGTAACCGTAGCCTGCCGCGAAGCGCTCGAACAGGCGATGCGTGACGCCGAGAAGCTCGATGCCGCCGGCGAGTCCGGCCATCGCTCCGGAAGTCGCCATTGCACGCGCGATCTGGCGATTGACGTTCACGCCCGCCCACCGCGCCGCGGACGCGTTGAAGCCGGTCGCGCGCAATCGCAGGCCTTCGTCGGTTCGATAGAGCATGAACCACGACGCGACCGCGAGAACGATCGCGATGACGATGCCTGCGTGAACGCCATCGATGGCCGGCAACATCGCGTTCGATGGAATCGCGTCGGTCTGCGGATATTGACCGCGCGATTCCTGGAGCGGTCCATTCACCGCGTAGCCGAGGAGATGAAAGCCGACGAAGTTGAGCAGGATGGTGGTCAGCACTTCCGGCGCGTTGCGCCAGAATCGCAGGAGCGAGGCGATGGAAG
>DATBSF010000006.1:0-18045 GCA_036559905.1 Thermoanaerobaculia bacterium
CCGGCCGCGCTCGGATTCATCCCTTCATAGAAGACGGTGCCCGGATCCATCAGCGTGACTTCGCGCGTCAGCGAGAAATTGACCGCCAGCATCATGAGGATCGGCACGGCCGCGCCGGCGACAATCCGCCAGGAGCGGCAAACGATCGCGAGTCCGATGACCGCGAGAATCGCGACCGGCCGGCAGGTCGCGGAGAGGCCGAGCAGAACGCCGGAGAGGATTGGATACGAACTGAGCGCGGCGAGCGCCGCCGCATTGAACAGAAGAATCAGCGTCTCCGGCTCGAGATCGGTCGCACACACCAGCGCGCCGCGGCTGCCGAGGAGAAGAAGCGGCGCGGTGATCGCGGCGATGGTTCCAAAACGCCGCGCGGCCACTCCAACCAATACCGCGGCGACGCTCACGAGCACAATCTGCAACGAACGGAAATCAATGCCGAGCCCGCGCAGCGCGACGACGAACCATAGATAGAGCGGACTGAAATCGAGGAGCCGGTCGCGCGGAATCTGTCCCGCCAGAATCTGATCGGCGGTGATCGAGTACTTCCCGAAGTAACCCTGATCGGGAAGCGCGTTGACCATCCGGATTCTCGCGACGGTCAGAAGAGCAACGATGACGATGCCGCCGATGTAGATGAGGCGGTCGCGTCTCACAACAACTTCCGCACGAACGGCCGCACCACAAACCCGAACACGCTTCCCGCCGGTCCTCGGCGCAACGCAATCATGCGCGCGATCTGCTCGATCGCGATGAGAGCCGCGATCGCCAGCGCAATCCACTTCGCGCTCTGAAACGAGCTGTAGATCCCGATGAGCGCGAAGGCGAGGATGACGATCGCCACGCGCATCGAGTTGCGTCGATAGTCGTAGCCGAATCGCTCAGCGACGCGCGCTTGATCGGAGGGCGAGAGCAGCGTCACGAAGGCGGCACGCACGCGATACGCATCCTGCTCGGCGACCTCCGGCGTGGATTCCACGATCTTGACCTTCCAGCCCTTCTCTTCCGCGAACGGTGAAGGTCCGCGTCGAGTCACGAGCCAGAAGAGAAGGTACGCGATGAATCCGACAGTCGACCCAATCGGTCGCGATTGAGTCCAATTGATGAGAAAGCGAAACGTGTTTTCGATGCCGAGGTAAATCGCCGGCACGAGAGCGATCATCGGCGGCGGCTCGTTGCTCATGATCTGTCGGACGCAATAGAGAACGAGCAGCCCGATCACGAAGAGCGTGCCGAGAATGGATGCGAATGTCAGGCGCGCGGGAAGAATCCCGATTTCGCGTCCCAGCTCGTTCTGCACGATCGCCGGCAGATGCCCCGTGAGCATGCCGAGGAGATTGGCGGAGATGCGGGCCTTCTCGCGGCGGATCGATTTTCGATTCTCATCGATCCGCGCCGCCTCGGTCTCCGCATCGTACCGATCGACGAAGCGCATCACCTGATGTTCGAGCCACGGCTCGAGTACGTAGCGCACGCCGCCCTGCGGTAGCGGCTCCGCGATCACGACTTCGTAGTACTTCTCTTCCCATTCGACTGCTGTGCCGGGAAACTCCGCGCTCGTGAATGTCTTCTCGACGCGCGGCGTCCAGCCTTTTGACAGCCGCGAAAAGAGCGTGATCTGTTCGCCGTCGACGCGGCGAATCCGATCGGACCCGAACGCCTGCATGCGTTCGATTCTATTCGGTCTGCGCCGTGATGCATGCGCGCACGCGCGACACCAGATCCGTGAGATCGAACGGCTTGGACACTGTATCGAACGGCGTCGCGCGCATTCGTCCCTCAATCACCGAGGGAGAAGCGGCGCTGGTCACGATGATTCTCTTGAGCCGTGCCGCATCGCGCTCGGCGAGCGTGCTGATGAAAGCGAAGCCGTCGAGGTTCGGCATCATCAGGTCGAGGACGATGACGTCATAATTGCTGATGCCGAGCTTCAGCACGGCTTCGACGCCATCGGCGGCTTCCTGCACCACGTAGCCCTCGCGCTGCAAAACCATTCTGAGCAGCCGGCGAATGGCCCGATCATCCTCGACGACGAGGATCTCGCGTGTTTGCTCCAACTTCTATAACCCTCGTGACCCGCCGAGAGCATCAGCAAGAATCGATCCGAGTCCGGCAGCGATCTCGCAAATAACTGTCACCGGCAGACAACCATGTCCGAACGGGTGACGGTTTATGGGGCAGATTGGTGCGGGGACACGCTGCGGACGCTGCGCGATCTCGATCGCGCCGGCGTTGGATATGACTACATCGACATCGAAGAGGACTCCGATGCCGAGAAGAAAGTGATCGAGTTCAATCGCGGCAAGCGCCGCATTCCGCTGGTTGAGATCGCCAGCGATGACGGCGAGCCGGTGCGTCTGTCCGTTCCGAATGGATCGGAACTGACGAAGGCGCTCAAACGGTGACCGGTGGCCGGTTGCCGGTCTTTACGACGTGAACGACGTCGTTGAGGATCCACAGCGGCCCGATCAGAAGATGCAGTGCGTTGGTTAGAAATGCCGGCTGGCGTTTCTCGTACACGCTGTGCCCGATGAACTGGAAGATCCAGCCGAGGATAAAGAGGGCGACGTTGACCCAAAAAGGCAGCGCTGCGCCGGCGAAGTAGAACGCGGCCGACACAATCAGCATCAGGATCGCGAGCCGCCAGTCGAGAATGAAGTAGACGACAGCGGAGACTGCGATCAGCAGCACGGCGGCGTCGACAAACGGCGCTACTGCCAGGCGGGCAAGCATACCAAGTCCACTCAGCATGATCATCGGGATGCCGAACCGGTGGAACCATTTGTTGCCTTTGGTTTGGTGATGGCTCGCGTAGTCCTCGAAGAGAGTGCCGATGTCACGCATTCGGACATTCTAGTCCTCGGTGCAGACCTTTTTGCGATAGGCTTTCGCGCATTCGCATGATAGTGAAAAAGCGATTATGGACAGCGATCGTCTTACTTCTGACGATGTCAGGATTCTTCCCTGCCTCGGTCAGCGCGCAAGCATCGAAGTCCAAGGTGCGTTCGCCTCGTCCCTCGGCCACTTCGACGGGTGATGGCAAATGGTTGGACGATTGCCGGAAGAAATGCCCCGCCAACGATTCGAGCTGCCAGGCATGCTGCAAGAAACGCTCGGACGACTCCGGCGCGTTTTGTGAGGAGTGGTGCGGTGGGACGTCGTCACCTAGATCGGCTGAGGATCTCGCTAACAAGATCTGCACGCGACGATTCAAACAGGAGGGCGGCACGATCTCACAGCCGGTTTTCATCCTGTGCATCTCCTCGGTCCTGACCCTCCTTCCGGCGATCGTCGAGGACTGCCATCAGCGCTGTTGGAGTGTGGACTGGAAGAAATTCGATCCGCAAACCGGGTGTCAGGTCGATCAGATCATTTTTGGGAAGGGTCGCCCATGAAGGCCACTGTCGTCGTCGAGCTCAAACCATCGGTCCTCGATCCACAGGGAAAAGCCATCCAGCACTCGCTGGCGTCTCTAGGATTCCCGGGGCTGGAAGATGTGAGGGCCGGAAAGTTGTTTCGATTAACGCTTGCGGATAGTGGGCAGCCACGACCGGAAGTCGAACGGCAAATACGTCAGATGTGTGAGAAGCTCCTCGCAAATACTGTTATCGAAAACTTCTCCTACACACTCGAGGAGTAATCACACCGCCGCGATCGTGCTGCTCACTTTATCCGCGGCGGTCTCACTCCACGCACAATCTTTCCTCAAAGCGATTCCGAGCAGCGATCAGAAGATCGTCCGCCGCTGGTCGCTGGCCGGCGATCCGCACGGCATCGCGCTCGGCGCCGACGGCACGGTGTACGTCGGACTCGCGCAGCCGCAGGCGGTCGTGGCGATCGATCCGACCACCGGCGCGATCAAGCAGAAGGTCATTCTCGATTCCGCGGAGATCGCCGCGACGAAGGAGCTCGTCACTCTGCGCACGAATACTGACCGCACTCGGCTCTACATCGCGAACGGCAGTGACGAGAGCGCGATGATCCTCAATCTCCCCGGTCTCGACGTCGCGCGCGAGATCACGATCGAAGGCGAAGCGATCCGCGATGCGCTCCCCGATCCGAGAGGCCGCTACATCTTCGTCCTGGGACGCCGAGTCCACGTTTATGACGCCAACGGGCGCAACGAGCTTCGATCGCTCGGATTCGAAGATCCAACCGCCATCGCAATAAGCAGCAGCGGCGCGAAACTGGCGGTGATCGGCAACAATCGCTTGTCGGTCTACGACACGTCGACGTTCGAGGAGCTCGAGCACGATCGCTTCGACACGCCCAGGCCGGTTGAAGCGGTGATGTTCGCGGCCGGCGATCGCGTGCTGATTGCGCTGATCCGCGACGCCCTCGTGCAAAGATCGGGAAAGAGGATCATTCGCGAGCCCATTTGCCTTCCGGAAGGGAGCGGACCGCAGATCGCAGCGCTCGCTTCCCCAGAACTTCTACTATTTGCAGAGCGCCGATGCACGAGCAGCGGCGCGTTTGCGACGAGCGATCGTCCGGTTACGCCGGCCTCGCTCTACGGAATTGACGCCTACGCGGTCGCGTACGATCGCCAGGAAAATTTTCTCTACACGACCGAACGCGCCGGATACCTTACAATTTACCGTGTGCCCAGAGTCGCTGTTGCGCATTAGTTCTTGGTTCCTGGTTCTTGGTTCTTGGTTCTCGGCGCGAACTAACGAAGAACTAAGAACCAAGAACTAAGAACCAAGAACCGAGAACCAACTATGAAATTCGGCATCGTCGTTCTGCCCGGTTCCAACTGCGATCACGACGCACTCCACGTCACCCGCGACCTTCTCGGCGCGGAAGCGGAAGTGCTCTGGCACAAGGACACCGATCTCAAAGGCGTCGACTGCGTGATCATCCCCGGCGGGTTCGCGTACGGCGACTATCTCCGAGCCGGCGCGCTAGCGAAATTCGCTCCGATCATGGAGCCGATCCGCCGTCACGCCGCGAGTGGCGGATTCGTTTTCGGCATCTGCAACGGATTTCAGGTGCTCACCGAAGTCGGCCTGCTTCCCGGCGCGCTGATGCGAAACGCGCATCTGCGCTTCGCGGGGCGCGATGTATATCTACGCACCGAAGAGACGGACACGCCCATCACGTGCGAGCTGACTGCCGGCCAGGTGCTGCGCATGCCGATCGCGCACGGTGAAGGAAATTACTTCGCGGATGAAGCGGTGCTCGACGAGCTCGAACGCAACCGGCAGGTCATCTTCCGCTATTGCGATAGCGAGGGGCGCGTCATTTCTGCAGCGAATCCAAACGGATCGGCGCGCAACATTGCGGGCATCTGCAACCGCGAGCGCAACGTTCTCGGCATGATGCCGCATCCCGAGCGCTGGTCCGAGGCGCTCCTCGGCAATGCCGATGGGTTCGGAGTGTTCAAGTCGATCGCCGCATCGCTGGCCCGGGTGTGAGAATCGCGGCCGCGGTTCTCATTCTCCTCACATCGTCTGCGCTCGCCGACGAAGTCACTCTCCAAACGCCGACCGGCACGCTCTATGGCACGCTGCTGACGCCGTCGTCGGCAACGCCGGTTCCCGTGGTTTTAATCATCGCCGGATCGGGCCCGACCGATCGTGATGGAAATTCGATTCTGCTTCCTGGACCTAACAACTCCCTGCGGATGCTCGCCGAGGGCCTGGTAGCGCGCGGCATCGCCTCGTTGCGCTACGACAAGCGCGCCGTCGCCGCAAGCATCGGCGCGGCGCCGGCCGAGTCGATCGACAGTAACATCGCAGATGCCGCGCAATGGCTGCAGCAACTGCGCACGGATGCGCGGTTTTCCTCAGTCGCCGTCGCTGGTCACAGTGAGGGATCTTTGATCGGCATCGTCGCCGCCCAACGGGTGGCTGTCGATCGGGTGATTTCGATTGACGGCGCAGGACGGCGATTCGGTGAAGTCATTCTTTTCCAGCTCGAAGGGCGAGTCAGTCCGGAGCTGATGGCTGCCGCGCGCCAGATCGTGGCGTCATTGAATGCCGGCGTCACGGTTGCGAACGTGCCGGTCGTATTGTGGTCTGTTTTCCGTCCCAGCGTGCAGCCGTATCTCATTTCATGGATGCGCTACGATCCGGCCGTCGAGATCAGCCATCTTCAGGTTCCGACCCTCGTGCTTCACGGAACAACCGATACTCAAATCCCGGTGAGCGATGCCTTCCTGCTTGCCGCGGGCAACCGATCGGCCACGCTGCGTCTCATTGTGGGGATGAACCACGTGATGAAAGACGTCCCGCTGGATGATGACGACGCACAGGATCGTTCGTACAGCGATCCAACGCTGCCCATCGACGCGGCGCTCGTTGCCGCCATCGGAGATTTCATCAATCCGGCGATTCGCCGTCGTGCCGTCCGATAGAATCGCAGTCGTGACGTATTTTTCCGTCGTCATTCCGACGCACAACCGCATCACGATGCTGCAGCGCGTTCTCGACGCGCTCGAGCGCCAGGAGAACGCGCCGCAGTTCGAGATCATCGTCATCAACGACGGATCGACTGACGACACCGATCGCGTCCTCTCGCAGCGAAAAGGCATCACATTTCGATCGCAGCCCAACTCCGGCCCGGGCCGCGCGCGCAACCTCGGCGTCTCGCTGGCCACCGGCCGCTTTGTCATTTTCATCGGCGACGACACCGTTCCCGAGCCTCGCTTTCTCGCCGAGCACGCGCGGACGCACTCCGAATCGGGTGATGATCCGCTGGTCGCGTGTCTCGGATACACCGGCTGGCCTTCGGGTGAGCGCGTGACGGCATTCATGGACTACATCAACGACTACGGACTGCAATTCGGATATCGGCTGATTGAGGACGGCGGCGTCGTGCCGTTCAATTTCTTCTACACCTCGAACATCTCGATCGATCGTCAGCTTCTGGCCGACAATCCGTTCGACACGACTTTTCCGTCGGCGGCGTGGGAAGACATCGAGCTGGCGTATCGGCTCGAGCGCCGCGGACTGAAGATCCGATACAACGCGAAAGCTGTGACGCGGCACTATCACCAGATGAATGTCGATTCGTTCGCGAGGCGGCAATACACCGTCGGAAAATCGGGCGCGATTTTTTATCGCAAGCATCCCGAGCTCGGACATTTTCTCGGAGTGCACGAGCTCGATTCGCGCCGCCTGGCCGACGAGCGGCAGCTCGCGCGCCTGCGCCGCCGCGCGCGCCTCGGCGAGCGGTTTCGTTTTCTCGCGAACAATCATGTTTTCGAGAAGCTGATGCGCGAACACTATTTGCGTGGATTGAGAGACGGGCTGAGTGTTCATCACTCTTGAAGGCATCGAAGGGTCCGGAAAAACGACGCAGGTCCGCAAGCTTGCGGAGAGGATTCCGAATGCCTTGGTCACGAAAGAGCCGGGCGGAACTCCGACCGCCGATCGCATCCGCGCAATCCTTCTCGACACGGCGAACACGATCGAACCGGTCGCCGAAGTCTTCCTGTTCGCGGCGTCGAGGCGGCAGCATGTGATGGAGGTGATCCGCCCTGCGCTGAAGGCAGGCCGCGTCGTACTCTGCGATCGGTTCACCGACGCGACGCTCGCGTATCAGGGTTTTGGACGTCTCCTCGATCTCGATCGATTGCGATCGCTCAATGAATGGGCGACCGACTCGCTGCATCCCGATCTGACGTTGATCTTCGACCTTCCCGAGGAGACGGGACTCGCGCGGGCGCGATCGCGAAACGCAGCAGCGCCGGTCGATGAAGGGCGATTCGAGACGGAAGACATCCGATTTTTTCGCCGCGTTCGCGAGGGCTACCTCACGCTGGCCGCTGCCGAGCCGAAACGCTACGCGGTGATCGACGCCGCAGGTTCTCCCGAAGAAGTGTTCGAGAAAACGCTCGCTGTTTTGCGCGAACGCGCGCCGCAGGTGCTGCAGTGAACGACGCGGCGGCGCTTCTCGCTGACACCGCTAAACGCGGCGAGCTGCATCACGCGATCATCCTGCACGGACCTGCGCCGGCTGCGCTGCGCCGGGCGGCGATCCAAATTGCGAAGGCGCTCAACTGTGTCAACAAAACGCAGGGCGATAGTTGCCTCGCGTGCCAGCGCATCGAGCGAAACATCCATCCCGACGTGCACATCGTCGAAGTCGGAAGCGAGCGCAAGATGATCAGCGTCGAGCAGATTCGCGATTTGCTTTCTTCGGCGTCGCTCCGGCCGTACGAGGGCCGCAACAAGGTTTTCATCATCGATCCCGCCGATGCACTGAGTCCCGGCGGATCGAATTCGCTTTTGAAAACGCTGGAGGAACCGACGCGCGACACGACGTTCATCCTGCTGACGCGATCGCCGGAGCTGCTGCTGCCCACAATTCGATCGCGCTCGCAGGCGATCTACGTGGGAGGCGATGCGCCGCGCGATCCGAAGCTCGAGGCCGACATCCTCGCGCTGCTGCAGCAGTTCGCGAAGAAGAACGAGAGCGCCGCGCTCCTCGCGCTCGGCGCGATCGTGGCGGATCAGGAAGACGTCAACGGAGCGATGGCGCTTCTGGCGGAGATTTTGTGCGAGGCCGCAGCCGGGCGGGTGGACGTTTCGATCGCGCGCGAGAAATTGCTGGCGGCGGCGGATGCATTGATTTTCGGGACTCGATGGCTCGTGGTGAACGCCGATCCGCGGATGCTCGTTGAGCAGGGACTGGCCTCGCTGGTCTCTTAAATGTTGAATGTTGAATGTTGAATGTTGAATGGAACGGCGCTTCGGGCCGCACTCAACATTCAACATTAAACATTCAACATTCCACGTTCCCCCTCCCGCCCCGCCCCAAAAAAATTTGCCCCGCCTTTTTGGGGCGGGGCAAGTTCATTACTGGATGTGCGCGGCGCGAACGCTCAGGGGCGAGAGTTCAAATCGGTAAGATTCAAAGAAGTCTTCAAGAGGGTAAAACTCTGAGGCAGGCTAGTACAACAGAAAGCAGATTCTCGCCTGCCCATCCAGTAAATCCTTACTTTCTAATACGAATGAATTATCGCACACATTGTGAAAAATTTCTCAATGTAACAGCGATGTAACAAGTAGCTTATCTTCAGCAAGATAACTGATGCATGACACTGAAACGCGAAAGTACTACAGAACAGACGTTCGGTCAACGGCACCCATTCAGCGCGCGACGACGGAAGGCTGCGGCGCGAACGACCGAGCCAGGCTGACGTGCCCTCCAAGGGTCTCGGCAGGCTCGCCATTGACCAGCATCCGGACTTTTCTGGCTTCCGGAAAATTGGCCGTCACTGTTTGTACGACGGAATAGACGGCCATAAGTTCCTGGTGGCTGCCGGTGGCCCACCCCTGGGTGAGTGTCGGACCGCCGAGGTCGACAAATACGGTGCCCTCGGGGAGGAGATACACGCCGCGAATCACTGTGTCGGCCGGAAGCAAGCGCGGAACGGCTGCGTTCGCCGAGCCTTTGACGAGCTCGCGAAGGACGAGATCCAGCGCGCCCGCCGGATTCTCGGGAAGCGGCAGGTCGCGACGCTCCGGAGCCAGCAGAAGATCCTGCGACTCGTAGTAGAGCGACACCGTCCGCATCGCGACCTTGTTCTCTTTCGCGAGATTGGGCGAGAGCGGCGGTTTGTTCTCCTTGCACGCGGCCGTCGAAAGGATGACGAACGCCAGCACCATCAACCGCCGCACTAGGTACCAGCCTTTTTATCCGTGGATGCGGTCGGAGCGGGGGCGGGCGGCCGGATCACGCCGATGCGAGTCTCGTAATCGGTCTTGTAGCGTTCGACCGCAGTCGTCAAAGCATCGATAACGAGCTTCTGAAAATCAGCGTTCTGCAATTTCGACTCTTCATCCGGATTCGTGATGAATCCAACTTCAACGAGCGCCGCCGGCATCGTCGCGCCGACGAGCACTTTGAAGGGCGCCTGTTTCACGCCGCGATTCTGCACGTGTGTCGCTCGATTCATTTCTTCCTGAACGGCCTGCGCGAATCTGCTCGACTCGTTCAGGTACTCCTGCTGCGCGAGATCCCAGAGGATGAGTTTCAAATCCGCGGTCTCTGCTGACGCCGTCTTCGCCGCCGCGTTCTCCACCTCGGCCGCCTTTTTCGCGAGCTCGTCGGAGGCTTCCAGCGAGAGGAAGTATGTCTCCGATCCATGCGCGCCTTTCACGACCGCGGCATTCATGTGGACGGAGAGGAACAGATCGGCCTTGTATTGATTCGCGATCGCGGTGCGCTGATCGAGCGGCACGAGGCTGTCGTCGGTGCGCGTCAGGATCACGCGAGTCTTGAGTTTGTTCTCGAGGTTGTCGGCCAGTCGCCGGCAAAGTGTGAGCGTCGCGTCCTTTTCCATCAGACCACGCGGCCCGATTGCGCCGACTTCCTTTCCGCCATGACCCGGATCGATGACGATCGTGTGGATTCCCGGCGTGTCGACCGGCCGCGATGGCGTGAGTCCGGGGATCGTGTTCGGTCCGGCCGCGACTTTGTGGAAGTCGAGAACGATACGAAACGGATTGTCGAGCTTGTAGGCGTCGGCAGCGACGTCCGGCGCTTTCAGATCGAGGCGCAGATCGTTTCCAGCGAAGGTTGCCTTGCTGACATACACGTCGTCATACGACTGCTCGGGAAACGGCGCGCGGATCGGCGTCTTGAAGTGAATCGTGTACGCCATCTGATCCTTGACGATTGCGTACTCCGTCGGCGCAGTCAGTCCGACGACGACCTTCGAGATTCCCTGAATATTCGCTACCGAGAGCTGCACGCCGACGACTGTGTGCTGCGCGGGCCTCGCAAGCAGAACGCGACCGACCGGATCCCATGTGACATCCATGTCGGCGGTCTTTCCGAGAAATCCCTGGAAGAATTGCCACGGGACATACGGACGTCCGGCGACGACGACCGGCGTCGAAGGCATTTCAATCAGCTCGTCGCGGATCACGCCGAAGCGGCTGTCGGGACCGAAGGCCGCGAGGTTGTTGTTGAGTGTCGCCTTGAACCCGGTGCCGTCAGGTGTCACAGAGCCGCCGAGCGCGGCCATCACATCATCGGCGGCGAAGAACGTCTGTCCCTCGACGTGCGTGATCGTGACGAAGCGGTCGCCACTCGGCGTGCGAAGCGTCGCCTGGTTTGGCGCCTGCGCTGAGAG
This sequence comes from Thermoanaerobaculia bacterium, assembly GCA_036559905.1. Classification (GTDB taxonomy): domain Bacteria; phylum Acidobacteriota; class Thermoanaerobaculia; order Gp7-AA8; family Gp7-AA8; genus Gp7-AA10. The sequence goes on from DATBSF010000006.1 coordinate 11,087, forward strand.
AATCGTGGCGGCAGCGAGGATGAGCAGCGGAAGGAACCGCTTCATAGGAGCTTTCTCTTATTATCGCATGTCGAATGAGGAAGCTCGCCGCGTTTGCAGCAATGCTCGTTATCGCCGGGTGCGGTCCGTCCGAACCGCCCGGTCAACCCTTGAGCAAGGAGCCGATCAGCGTCCGCGGCTGGATCGTTGACGTCGAAGGAGCAGCGAACTCGCCGTATCAGACCGTCGAGACTGAGGCGTTCCGCAAATCGCAGCTTTTTCAAACGATGAACGTGTGGGTAGACAACGCGCCGTACGTTTCCGGCGGCGTCGCCGAGACCGGAGCCTTTCTCCTGCTCGATGTTCCGCCGGGTAACGTCACGATCGTGTTCAGCGCGCCCGGCGCGCCGGCGGCCAGGCTCGTTTTGCAGGACATCCCCGGAAACGCCGATGTCTTCGTGCCCGCGATCTTGCTGCGCCGCGATTCTGTCGGGCTGCTCGAACCGAAAGGCGTGATGGTGCGCGTCGCGGCCAAGATCGATCATGCGAAACCTACCGGAGCGATGGCTTCCGTCGCCGGTGCACCGGTTCCCATCATGACCACACCGATCAGGGAGATGTCCGACCGTCACGACTTTCCTGTCCGACCTGCCGCAGCGCGGCCCCTTGGAGTCGTCAGATGAAGGAGAAAGATAAAGATATGAAGCGAGACATGGAGCGAGATATGGAGCGACGCATACGCAATCGCGGCAACTTCCCGTCACGCTTCGCGACGGCAGTCACACACTGGACGGGTTCGACAGTCGGATTTATCGCTGCCGTTCTCGTCATCATCGCCTGGGGGTTGACCGGACCGATTTTTCACTGGTCGGACACCTGGCAGCTCGTCATCAACACCGGAACGACCATCATCACGTTTCTGATGGTCTTTCTGATCCAGCGCTCGCAGAACAAAGACTCACTCGCGATTCAGCTCAAGCTCAACGAGCTGGTGGCGGCGATGGCGGGTGCCAGCAATCGACTGATTTCCGTGGAAGATCTATCGGAGCAGGACCTGCACGTTCTCCACATCCACTTTCAGCGGCTGGCGGAGATGGCGCGCCATGAAGAGCACGTCACTGAATCGCACTCGATCGAAGAGGCCGAGGCGCGGCACGCGTTCAAGCGCAATCGGAGGAAAGAGAAGGACGCCAAGCACTGAGACCCCTCGCCCCGCGAAGCGGGGAGAGGGTGGCGCGAAGCGCCAGGTGAGGGGCAACTCGAGACAACCCCTCATCCGCCGCTTCGCGGCACCTTCTCCCCGCGTTGCGGGGCGAAGGATCTCGGCGGTCAGGATTGCCCGAGCACCAGCTCGGCGAATTTCTTCAGATCGATATTTCCACCTGACACCACAGCCACGATCGGCCCCTCTCCCGCCCGCCCGCTCAGCGCGGCGGCCACCCCGAGCGCGCCCGCCCCTTCCGCAATCACGCGCGTTTTCTCGGCGACCAGTCGCATTGCGCGGCGCACTTCGTCGAGCGACACCACGATCGATCCGTCGACGATCCCCTGCATCCGCTCCCACATGCGCGGGAAGATGCTCTTGCCGCCGGCGCCGTCGACGAACGACGCCTGCCACTCTGAGAAAACCTGCGGACTGTGTTTCTCGAATGACAACGCGCCGGGCGCCGCCGTCTCGGGTTCGGCGCCGAGTATGCGGACTTTCGGTGCGAGCTGGCGGATCGCGCTGCCGATGCCGGAGATCAGCCCGCCTCCTCCGATCGCAGCAATCACGGTTTTCACATTCGGAAGATCTTCGAGGATCTCGACGCCCAGCGTTGCGTTGCCGGCGACGAAGTCATGATCGTCGAATGGGTGGATGAATGTGCCTTCGACACCGGGAAACTCGCGGACTTCCATCGCGCGCCAGCACGCGTCGAAGGGCGCCTTCACGATTCGGGCGCCGAGGTTGCGCATGCGCTCGAGCTTCGTCTCGGGCGCGGTCTCGATCGCCACGACGGTGCAGACGATTCCTGATTCGCGCGCCGCGAACGCCACACCTTGTCCCGCATTTCCGGCGCTGATTGTCCAGACGCCTTTTTTTCGCGCTTCGGGTGAGAGCATCGCAACGGCATTCGCTGCGCCGCGAATCTTGAACGCGTTGATCGGCTGGAGATTCTCGAGCTTGAGCCAGATCTCCGGCGCGGGCGCGTCGTGACGCAATCGAATCATCGGCGTATGGACGGCCAGATTCTTGATGCGCTCACGCGCGGCGCGGATCTCGTCGATCGAAACGCGGCGGACGGGGGGAGGTGCGACGGCCATGGCGCGCGATTCTATCGCCGTCGGCGATAATCGCCGCGTCGTGTCCAGAAAATCGAGACGCCAGCAGCAGAGGGCCAGCGCGCGCACGGACAGAATCGAGAAAATCGAAATCGCGGCACCCTCAGGGGATCGCCGCATCCTGCTGCTGATCTCGGCCGCGCTCGTGATTGCGATCGCGATCGTCTACGCGCAGGTCGCGAGCCACGAATTCACGAACTTCGACGATCCGACTTACGTGACGCAAAACTATCGAGTTACCTCACGGCTCTCCGCCAGCAACATGCAGTGGGCGTTCACTACATTTCACGCCAACAACTGGCATCCGCTGACGTGGATCTCGCACATGCTGGACGTGCAGATCTTCGGGCTGAATGCGGGCCGGCATTTGTTGATGAACGTCGCGATCCACGCACTCACGAGCGTTCTACTTTTTTTTCTGCTGTTGCGGCTCACGACCGCGATGTGGCCGAGCGCGGCGGTTGCTGCACTCTTCGCGCTGCATCCGCTGCACGTCGAGTCAGTCGCCTGGGTTTCGGAGCGCAAAGATGTTCTGAGCGCGCTCTTCTTCGTCATCACACTCTGGCTTTATGCGCGATTCGTCGAGAAGCGTTCGGTGGGCCGCTATGTTCTGATGGCGATTGCGTTCGCGTGCGGCCTGATGTCGAAGCCGATGCTCGTGACGCTTCCCTTCGTGCTGCTGCTGCTCGATTACTGGCCGCTGCAACGGCTTTCAAAGCAGGCCGTCATTGAAAAGCTGCCGCTGTTCGCGATGGTGATTCCAGTCGCGATCCTCACGATGAAAGCGCAGCAGACGTCGATCGGAGCGATACCGTTTTCCGATCGCATCAGCAACGCCGCGCGAGCCTACGTCGCTTACCTCGGCAAGATGATCTGGCCCGCGCACCTCACGAACATTTATCCGCTGCCGCGGAACACTTCGATCGCGATCACGCTGGGTGCAATCGCGTTTCTCGTGATCGTGACGATCGTCGCGCTGCGATTTTCGAAGAGATTCCCGTTCTTGCCTGTCGGCTGGTTCTGGTACCTCGGCACATTGGTACCAGTCATCGGCCTGATCCAGGTTGGCCGTCAGGCGATGGCCGACCGCTACACATACATTCCTTCGATAGGAATCTTCATCGCGGTCGTGTGGGCCGCGCGAAAATGGTTGCCCATTTTCGCGATCGCAGCGATCGCATGCGCAGTCTGCTCGTTCATCCAGGTGAAGTATTGGACGAGCAGTTACACGCTTTTTCAGCACGCAGTCGCGGTCACGCCTGACAACGACATCGCGCACGAGATGTTAGGCCTGACGCTGGTGGAACGCGGCGAGCGCGCGGGCGGCGAACGCGAGCTGCACAAGGCCATCGATCTCAATCCGGCGAACGATCGCGCCCTGCTGGCCCTCGGACGTCTGCGTTTTTCCGCCGGCCACCCCGAGGAGGCGATCCCGCTGTTCGAGCGCGCGCTTCGCATCAAAGATCTGCCCGAGACTCGCGCCGCGCTGGCCGCTGCGCGCGGGAACGCCCAGGAAGCGACTCGCATGTACAAGGAGGCCATCCGCCGCGATCCGGCATCGACGTATCTGCACAACGATTTCGCCGCACTCCTCGCACTCAATGGACACGATCAAGAGGCGCTCGCGGAATACCAGGAAGCGCTGCGACTCACTCCCGATCTCTACGACGCGCATATGAACATCGGCGCGCTGCTGAGCCGCCTCGATCGCAACAATGAAGCGATCGAGCACTTCGTCGAGGCCGGCCGCGCGCATCCGCACGCTTCCGAGCCGCACATCTATCTCGCGCTGACGTACGCAAACGCGGGCCGGCTCAACGATGCGATCGCGGAAGTGACGACGGCGCTGACGATCGATCCGGTGGAGAGCAACCGCCAATTCAGCGACGCCGTCCGGATGCCGCTGAAGGACTCGAACCTTCGCGACTACCTCGCCTTCCTGCAACAGAAGGCTCGGGGGTAAGATCTCCTCGACCGCGAGGGGGCGCGGAAATTCAGGAGGTCAGAATGTCGCGTCCCTTCATCGCAGCTCTTCTGCTCATCGCATCACCTCTCCTCGCCGTTCCCGGAGTCAAGAGTCCCGTCCGATTGCATATGCTCAATTCTTCGAAGTGGGATGGACGTTGTCCGCACGAGTTTCACTTCGAAGGCGCGATCACTTCGCGCGGCGCAGGGGACGTCCAATGCACCTGGGATCGCAACGACGGCGGCGGGGCAGTTGCCGAAACGTTGCACTTCACCGCTCCGAACCAGACAAAAACTGTGAAGACGTCGTGGACACTTGCGAAGAGCTACCGCGGGTGGGAACAGATCCGCGTGACCTCACCGAATTTCATTCGATCGAACAAAGCGGGGTTCACTTTGCGGTGTCGCTGACGCGAAACAGCATCAGGTCGAGGCTGAGCGTGATGCTGGTGGCGTGGTGGCGAGCGCCCTCGCCCGCCCTCCCGGGCCTGTACACCGCGCTGCGAAGATCCATGACCTCTTCGCCAGTCAGCTCCGCCACCGTGGTCGCACGCTCGCGCCTGACCAATTCAAAGTCGCTGAACGCCGCGATCGTGCGCTCGGTGCGATCGCGTCCTCGGCCCCTCAATTCGATCAGATCATCCGGGGCCGCGACAGCGACGAGGAGAAATCCGTCATCGCGAAGCACGCGCCGGAATTCGGTGGCGTTCATGCGACCGGTGATCGACATGACAAGATCGAATGAAGCATCAGCGTACGGAATGAATCGATCGGCATTCGCGACGATCCACTCACACTGCGGATAGCGCCGCGCCGCAAGATCGATCGCCGCAGTCGAAATGTCGATGCCCGATCCGCGGCCGAGCGATCCGAGGTAGTAGCCTTCGCCGCAACCGGCGTCGAGGATGTCTCTGTGCTCTCTGTGTCCTCTGTGGTGATTCTTCACCACAGAGATCACAGAGTCGAGCAGGGGTCCCGCATGCCCCCGATCGAGAAATCGCCTGCGCGCCGCGACAGCTTTCTCTGAATCGCCCGGATTTCGCGAGCGGCGTTCCTGCGGCTGCAGAAGATTGATGTAGCCGCTGCGCGCGATGTCGAATGCGTGTCCGCGCGGGCACACGCAGCGCCGCTCTTCGCGAGTCAGCGGAAGATGACAGGTCCGAACAGTGCACAAAAGCTGGGGCACGCGGGCCTACAATCATCCCATGCACCGCTCGAGGCGTCGTCTAATCGCGCTGGCCCTCGGTCTCGCGGCGTTCGTGATCGGCTCCGCGCTCCTCTATCAGATCGGCATGACGCGGCTGGAAGGAAAACCGCGAACGTTCTCAGAAGCCATCGAATGGGCAGCCGAAACGTTGAGCACCACCGGCTACGGATACGACAGCCACTGGACCCACCCGGCGATGGTCACCCTCGTCGTGGCGGTCGAATTCGTCGGCGTCTTCCTCTTTTTTCTGATCGTTCCGATTTTCATGATCCCGTTTCTCGAGGAGCGCTTCGAGGAAAAACTTCCGCGCGAGGCCGGCGACATCTCGAATCACATCATCATCTATCGCTTCGGCCCGGCGGTCGAGACGCTGATGCAGCGTCTGAAGAGTGATGCGATTCCATCGCTGGTCGTCGAGACTGACGAAGCGGCGGCGCGAACGGTGCTCGAGCAGGAGCAGCGCGTCGTCTTCACGCGCGCCGAGGAGGATGCGCTCGACGTGTGCCGCCTTCCGCACGCGCGCGCTCTCGTTGCGAATGGTCGCGACGAAGAAAACGCGGCGATCGTTCTGCGCGCGCGGCAGATGGGATTCCGCGGCGAGATCTTCGCGTTCGTCGAAGAGCCGGCGCATCGCCGTCCGATCGAGCTCGCCGGAGCGACTTCCGCTTACACTCCGCGCCACATCATCGCGGCGGCACTCGCTGCGCATGCGAGCGATCGCATCAGCCCGCGGCTTCCAGGTGCAGACGCCATCGCGGGTCTCGAACGCCGCGAGATTCGCGTTGCGCAATCGAGTCCGGTCGCCGGCAAGACTCTGGCCGAAGCGCAGATCGGAGCAAAGACCGGCGCGATCGTCGTCGGACTGTGGTCGAGAAATCGACTGCATGCGAACTGCAACGGCGAATCGCGAATCGAACCCGGAACGCTCGTGGAACTGGTCGGCGATCGCGAGAGTCTCGATCGCGCGGCAGCGATGTTCGGAAGCCCGTATCTACGTAACAGCGGACCGTATCTGATCGCAGGCTTCGGCGAAGTCGGACGCAAGGTGCACGAGCTGCTGACCGATGCCGGCGAAGAAGTTCGCGTGATCGAGCGACAACAGGTTTCGGGAGTCGATTTCGTCGGCAACGTTCTCGATCCATCGGTGCTGGAGCGCGCCGGGCTTCGGGAATCCCGTAGTGTGGTGCTGGCGCTGAACACCGACGACGCGACGCTGTTCGCGACGGTCATCTGCCGCGATGCAGCGCCGGATGTGCCGGTGATCGCGCGCGTCAATCACGCGCGCAACATCGAGAACATCTATCGCGCCGGCGCCGACTACGCGCTCTCTATCAGCGACATCTCCGGTGAAATGCTCTCCGCCCGCCTCCTTGGCCGCGCGGTGCGGACGCGCGAGGAGCATCGCAAAGTCATGCGGATGCGCAGCTCCATCGCCCGGCCGCTGCGAGAGCTTTCGATACGAAAATATGGCTGCTCGGTCATCGCG
>DATBSF010000007.1:0-9697 GCA_036559905.1 Thermoanaerobaculia bacterium
GGGGCCACGATCCCAGACCCATCGCGCCTCTTCAATTCCAGCCTGGAAGGCAACACGCGAAGGGCGATCGACATCCACGAAGGGGAAAAGGTCGACGCGGGCGCGTTCAAGGCGCTCGTGAAGGCCGCGGTGGCCCGGAATGGCCCGCCTGCTAAGAATCGGTAGACCCTGACAGCGGTTGGATGGCGTGGCGAGCGGCGTCGATGACATTGCGCCACCGCTGCGCGATGTCGATCATCGCTCGCCGCGCCGCGCGGCAGATTCCGGTCAAATGGACGAACCCGTGTCCGAGGCCGGGGTATCGCTGCATGTGGACGATATTCGCGGCGGCGCGCAGTGCGTCGGCATACGCTTCGCCCTCGTCGCGAAGAATGTCGAAGCCTGCGGTGATGACGAGCGCCGGCGGCAGGTTCGATAGGTCGGAGGCGCGCAGCGGCGAATCGCGTACGCGCTCCGCTTCCGGCGTGCCGTAGTACTTTCCAAATGCCGCGCGATCTTTCCGCGAGAGGAAGAATCCCTCGCTGAAGAGCTCCTTCGATCTCCACGCCGGCCCGCCGTCCGTCGGTGGATAGATCAACAATTGTGCGACCGGCGGATGATCGCGCGATTCCTGACAGATGACCGCGCTCAGGTTCGCGCCGGCGCTGTCGCCGCCGATCGAGACTCGCTGGTAATTCTTCTGTGCCCAACGCAGCGCTGCAGCCGCATCGTCAAGCGCCGCCGGAAACGGATTCTCGGGAGCCAGCCGATAGGCGACACTCAGGATTCGGATGCCCGCGTAGCGGCAGAGAATCCGGCACGGTTCGTCGTGCGTGTCCAGATCGCCGAGGACGAAACCGCCGCCGTGAAAATAGAGAGTCAGGTCGCGTGTCTCTTGCTTCGGCTCATACAGTCGTGCTGCGAGCGGCCCGATCTCGAGGTCCCGTACTTCGCCGACTTTTGTGACTGGTCCGCGATAGGCCATCGTCTCGCGACGATAGCGTTTGCGTGCTGCCTCGACGTTCGGCTCGACCAGTCCAGGCGCATTCGCACGGCGCATCGATCGGATCAGTTGTAACTGCGGATCGAGCTGCTGGCCGTCGACAAACACCGCCGGCGTCCGCGACATGCGGATCTTGACGCGATCCGGCAAATACGAAATCGCGCGCAGGATGCGATAACGTGTGCGATCGCGCATCAATGCAAATGTTAGCCGCGATTTGTTACGAGCTCGATCAACCCGTGCGCGTCGAGGATGTCGACCTCGACGAACCCAAACGCGGCGAGGTGCTGGTCCGCATGGCCGCCAGCGGCGTGTGTCATTCCGACTACTCGGTCATCACCGGCATCATGCCCGCTAGACTTCCCTGTGTTCTCGGACACGAAGGCGCGGGAATCGTCGAACGGATCGGCGAGGGCGTCGATCACCTGAAGGAAGGCGATCGCGTACTTCTCTCGTGGGTGACTCCATGCGGCGTCTGTTTCTACTGCGGCATCGGAAAGCCGCAACTCTGCGATGTCGGCGCGAAGATCAACGCGACATTTCGCCAGCCCGACGGCACCTCGCGCATGCATCGCGACGGCGTCGACCTGCAGGCATTCTCGGCGCTCGGTGCGCTCGCCGAAAAGATCGTCGCGCCGGCAAAAGCGTGCGTGAGACTTCCCGAGGATGCGCCGCTCGACAAGGCGGCGCTGATCGGATGCTCCGTGATGACCGGGATCGGCGCAGTCGCCAACACCGCCAAGGTGAAACCGGGCAGCAGTGTGGCGGTATTCGGCGTCGGCGGCGTCGGTTTGAACGTCATCCAGGGCGCCGCGATCGCCGAAGCGGAGCGGATCATCGCCGTCGATGTAAATCCGCGAAAGCTCGATTTCGCGAAACAGTTCGGCGCGACCGATGTCATCGACGCGTCCGCACAGGATCCCGTGGCCGCCATTCGGGATCTAACACACGGCCGCGGCGCGGACTACACCTTTGAAGCAATCGGCCGCAAGGAATCGATCGAACAGGCTTACGCCGCGGTGCGGAAGGGTGGGACTTGCGTCGTGATCGGCATCGGCTCGCGCAAAGAATCGGTCAACCTCAACGTATTTTTCATTCCGGTGATGGAGAAGCGTCTGGTCGGCTGCTGGTACGGCGGATCGGATGTTCACCGCGACGCCATTCGACTCCTCGGGCTGTATCAAGAAGGAAAGCTCAAGCTCGACGAGCTGCTGACGAAAACTTATTCGCTCCAGGAAGTGAATCAGGCATTCGCCGACCTCAAGGCCGGCGTCAATGCCCGCGGCCTCGTCGTTTACGGAGGGTGACGGGAATGTTGAATGTTTAATGTTGAATGTTGAATGACCGCAGGGCCCATTCAACATTCAACATTAAACATTCAACATTCCTCGTTCCCCTTGACTCGCGCCGCGTGCCTAAATATGCTCCCTACCGATCGGTCGGTAGATCGATCCACCAAACATGACGGCTCACGATCGGGACGCGGTCCATACCGAAGGACGAGCGTCCGAGGTGTATCGGACGGCGGCGGAGATCATTCTGCAGAAGGGGTACGACGCCACCTCCGTCAGCGACATCGCGCAAGCCCTCGGCATCACCAAGGCCGGGCTCTATCACTACATCCACGGCAAGACGCAGCTCTTGTTCGACATCATGCAGTACGGGCTCAACGAGCTCGATCGCGAAGTCGCGAGGCCCGCGATGAAGATCGCCGATCCCGAAGCGCGGCTGCGTTTCATGATCGAAATGCATGCGCGGATCGTCACGCGCGGCCACGGCGCGGTCACGATCCTGGTCGATGAGGCCCGCGCGCTCACTCCCGCGCAGAACCGCAAGGTCACGCGGAAGAAACGCGAGTACTTCGATTTCCTGCGCGCCACGCTGCAGGAGTTGAAAGACTCCGGCAAGCTGCGCAACGTCAATCTCACCGTCGCGACGTTCAGTCTTCTCGGAATGATCAATTGGTTGTCGCGCTGGTATCGCGCCGAAGGTTCCCTCAGCGAACAGAACGTCTCAGAAGCAATCGTCGACATCGCTCTCAATGGTCTGACCCGGCCGGCGGCCCGCGGCGGTCGGAGTCTTCGAGCAATCTGATTTTCAAACAAGGAGGCACAGATGGCGTCAAGGGTCCGGACTCTTTGCATCATCCTCTTCATGTCGGCAATGCCGATGGGTTTGTTCGCGCAGTCGCGTTCCACGGCTGCCGACATCACGGGAACCGTGCAGGACCAGACGGGCGCTGTCCTGCCCGGCGTAACCATCACGGCGACCAACACTGCGACCAACCTGTCGCGCACGGCGGTCACCGACAGAGATGGCCGCTACTACATCGGTGCGCTGCAGCCGGGCGTCTACTCGATTTCGGCGGAGCTCGCCGGCTTCGCGGCGCAGCGTCGCAGGGATCTGAGGCTGCAGCTCGGCCAGCTTGCGGAATTGCAGTTCACCCTGCGCGCCGGAACTTCCGAGGCCATCACGGTGAGCGCGACGGCGCCGGTCGTGGACACGACCCAGACATCGGTGTCCACCGTCGTCGGCCAGGAGCAGATCGACAGCCTCCCGACAAACGGACGGAACTTCCTCAGCTTCAGCGTCATCACTCCGGGAGTCACGACCGATCGAACGCCGCAGCAAGGTGCGTCGGCGACGTCGGGATTGACCTTCGGAGGCCAGCGCGCGCGTTCGAACAACATCATGGTGGACGGCGTCGACAACAACGATCCCATCGTGGGCGCGGTTCGCGCCACATTCAGCCAGGAAGCCATTCAGGAATTCCAGATGTTGACGAATTCGTACTCGGCGGAGTTCGGGAAAGCCTCCGGAGGCGTGGTCAACATCATCACGCGTTCAGGAACGAACGAACCGATGGGAAACGTGTTCGAGTTTTTCCGCGACAAAAGCTTGAATGCGAAGTCGCACTTTGAAAAGCAGGATGTCTTCGGTAACAAAATCGATCAGGCCAAAGCGCCTTTCAAGCAATCGCAGTACGGCGCCACGCTCGGCGGGCCGATCCGGCGAGATCAGACCTTCTATTTCGCTTCGGCGGAGCTGCTGCACACCGATGCGAGCAACTTCGTGACCATCGATCCGGCGGCCGCGACTCTGCTCAGGTCGAACGGGTTTCCGGTGGACCTGGGCAATGTTCCGTACTCGGTAAAGTCACACGCTTTCCTCGCCAAGGTCGACCATCAGTGGCGGCCGGCCCACAGCCTGACGGCCCGCGCCAACTACGCCAGCCTTCTCAACGAGAACATCGAGCCCTTCGGCGGGATCGTGGCGCGCAGCCGCGGAGCGTCGCAGGACCGCAAGGACTGGGCACTGGCGGTGTCGGAGACGGACTCCGTGCGCGACAACTGGATCAATGAGCTCCGCGGCCAGTACGCCCGCGAGAATCAGATGATCGAGTCTCTCGATCCGAACTGCGGCGGGGAGTGCAATGACAATTTCAAAGGCGGCCCGACCGTCGAGATCGTCGGCGTCGCCAGCGTCGGCCGCCAGCGCTTTACGCCGCAGCCGCGAAGGAATCAGCGTTACCAGTTGAAGGATACGCTCAGCTTCTTCAACGGGAAGCATTCCATGAAGACCGGATTCGATTTCAACGACGTCCACACGTCGTTCACCGCGCTGCCGCTGCATTTCGGCGGCCGATTCATTTTCGCCGCCCTGCCCGCGATTCCGGCCCTCGGCATCATGCAGCCGATCTCCGCGTTGCAGGCTTTCGCCGCCGGCGTGCCGGGCGCGTACGTGCAGGGTTATGGCAGATCGGGCGACTCGTACAACGATCCGGATATCGCGCTCTTTGCGCAGGATGACTGGAACGTCTCCCCGAATCTGATCCTCAAGTTAGGCATTCGCTATCAGAAACAGTTCATGTACGACATTCCGTACAAAGTCGGGTTGCCCGGCGGCGGCACGTATACCTACAAGATCCCGCAGGACAACAACAATTTCGGTCCCCGTCTGGCGTTTTCGTACGACCCGGCTGGCGACGGACGATCGTCGTTCCACGGGGCATGGGGAATCTTCTACGACAACCAGATCCTGGCGAATGCGCAGATCGGCAACGGCATTAACGGACAAGCCGACGGAGTGCGCACGCTGGTCCTTCGGATCCCATCATCGGTCGCAGCGTGGAGAGCGCCGGGGCACAAACTCGCCGAGCCGACGACTCCATATCCAAGTCTCGTGATCTCGCCCGATCCCGGACTGCAGACGCCTTACGCGCAGCAGGCCGCCATCGGCTATGACCGTGCGATCGGACAGGTCGTCTCCATTTCGGCGGATGCCCTTTACGTTCGCGGACACCATCAGATCGGCACGATCGATTACAACCCGATCGTCCCATCGCTCGGTGCGGGCCGACGACCGAACGATATCGGCGGCGTCGCCGGGACTTCTGCCTCGATCCTTCAGTACACAGCATTCGGCGAGACCTGGTACAAAGGCCTGACGTTGTCGTTGAACAAACGGCTCTCGAGCAACTACCAGTTCCTGGTGTCGTACACGCTGTCGAAGGCCGAAGACACATCGACTGATTTTCAGAGCGCGTTCATCGTGATGAACAACGGACGTGGACGCGATCCGAACAATCTGACCGGGCTTCCCATCGGTTTCGATCCGCATTCCGAAAAAGGAGCGGCCACGCAGGACCAGCGGCACCGCCTGGTGCTCAGCGGCCTCTATCAGTTCCCGTGGCAGGTCCAGTTCTCGACGATCGTCACGGCGGCATCCGGCCGTCCGTTCACGCCGCTGGCGGGCGTCGATCTCAATGGCGACGGCGACGGCGGCGCGTTCCCGTCGGATCGCGCGCGCACGAATCCGGCCGATGCGGCCACGTCCGTCAAACGCAATAGCGAGGCGATGAAGAATCAGTTCATCGTCGACACGCGGCTGAGCAAGCGGTTCACGTTCAACGGCCGCAAGGGCATCGAGGCAATCTTCGACGTGTTCAACCTGCTCGATCGCACGAACTACACCGAGATCAACAACATCTTCGGCACGGGCGCGTTCCCGTCAGCGCCGCAAAAAGATGCGGCCGGCCGCGTCACTTACGGTCGGTACACCGAGTCGCTTCCGGGACGGCAGATGCAGTTGGCGCTAAAGCTCACTTTCTGAACAGAACAGTCCAGCAACTATTCGACCTCTCCTCGCGAGTCGCCATCGTTACCGGCGGCTCGCGGGGACTCGGTCTCGAGATCGCGGAAGGTCTCGCGGAGGCAGGGGCGTCGCTCATGCTCTGCGCGCGGCGCGAACAATGGCTCACGCCGGCGATCGATGTGCTGCGCGGCCGAGGATTTCGAGTGGAGGGAGGACAGTGCGATGTGTCCGATCCGAAGCAAGTGGAAGCAATCGTCTCGACCGCGATGAAAAAGTTTGGGCGAATCGACATCCTGATCAACAACGCCGGCATTTCGTGGGGCGAGCGACCGGAGGACATGTCGCTCGAACAATGGAAGCGCGTGCTGGATACGAATCTGACCGGCGCGTTTCTATTCGCGCAGGCGGCAGGTCGCGAGATGCTGAAGAAGAAAAGCGGCTCGATGATCAATATCGCATCCGTCGCCGGGATGCGTTCAGCCGTCGCCGGCCCGCACTACGCCGGCTACGTCGCGAGCAAAGCCGGCTTGATGGGATTGACGCGCGAGCTGGCCGCGTCGTGGGGACCGCAGGGCATCCGCGTGAACGCGATCGCTCCCGGATTCTTTCACTCGCGCCTCGCGGATCCAGTCATCGGTCTCGTGGAGCCGTCGATCAAAGAACGCAATCCGATTCCGCGCGTGGGTGACACAGGAGAGCTCAAAGGCGTGGCGGTTTTCCTCGCTTCTGATGCGTCGAGTTACATCACCGGGCAGATCATCGCCGTTGACGGAGGAGCGACGATCACATGAAACGACCGTGGATCGATCACTACGACTATTGGGTGCAGCCGCACATGAACTATCCGCGCCGGCCGCTCGGAGAAATTCTGAAGCTGACCGCCGCCGACATTCCCGACCGTCCGGCCACCGCATTCCTCGGCGCGCAGTTGACGTGGGCGCAGATCAAGGAACAGAGCGACCGCCTCGCGACGGCGCTGGCGCGATTCGGCATCGTAAAAGGCGATCGCGTCGGCATCATGCTTCCGAATTGTCCGCAATATCTGATCGCAGGCTTCGCGATCGTGCGGATCGGCGCAGTCGTCGTGAATGTCAATCCGCTTTACACGCCGCGCGAGATCGGCGTCGTAGCGGTCGATTCCGGCATGCGCCTGCTCATCACGCTGGATGCCCTTGCGCCTAACGCGCTCGCGGTCCGCAATCACACCGCAATCGAGTCGATCGTGATTACTTCAGCCGCGGAGTACAGCGCAGCCGCGGCCGCGTGTCCCAACGTGGAGGGAACGGAGCGGTTATGCGATCTGCTCGCGAAGGTGAAAGAGCCGAACGTGCCGAGCGTGAGCATCGATCCGGAACATGACGTCGCGGTTCTGCAGTACACCGGCGGCACGACCGGCGTTCCGAAGGGCGCGATGCTGACGCACTACAACATCTTCGCGAACGTCATCCAGACGACTGTTCTCCATCATCCCGATCAGAAGCGCGGCGATGAGCGCATCCTGCTCGTTATCCCGTTCTTTCACATCTATGGATTCACGGTCGGACTGATGGCCGGCACGTGGCAGGGCGCGCAGCAGATTCTCATCCCGAAGTATGACGTCGAGGCGCTGCTGACCGCGATCCGCGATTTCCGGCCGACGTATTTTCCGGCGGTGCCGACAATCTACGTCTCGCTGCTGAATCATCCGAAGGCGCGCGAGTACGGCCTCGACAAAATCCGCGCGTTCAACAGCGGTTCCGCTCCGCTGCCGATCGAAGTGATCGAACAGTTCGAACGCATGACGGGCGGGTCGCTGAACGAAGGCTACGGACTGTCGGAAGCGTCGCCGGTGACGCACACGACTCCGTCGCTTTCGCGGCGCAAGCCAGGGAGCGTTGGCATTCCGCTTCCTGACACCGACATCAAGATCGTCGATCTCGTCGGCGGCCTGAACGAAGTTGATCCCGGGGCAGAGGGGGAGCTCTGCATCGCCGGACCGCAGATCATGAAGGGCTACTGGAGACGGGCCGATGAAACAGACATCGCACTGCGAAAGGATGACGCCGGACGCGTTTGGCTGTACACCGGCGACGTCGCGCGCATGGACGAAGACGGATACTGCTACATCGTGCAGCGCAAGAAGGACATGATCATCGTGGGCGGCTTCAACGTCTATCCCTCGGAGATCGAATCGGTCCTGTTCGCGCATCCTTCGGTGATGGAAGCGGTCGTGATCGGCGTTCCGCATCATTACTATGGCGAGGTCGTGAAGGCCTTCGTCGTTCCGAAGCCGGGCGCGCGCGTCAGCAGCGAGGAGTTGAAGGCGCACTGCGCCACGAATCTCGCGGAGTTCAAACGGCCGGTCGAGATTGAATTGCGCGAGAGCCTTCCGAAGTCGGCGGTCGGAAAAATCCTGCGGCGCGAGTTGCGCGAGGAAGCGCGCGCGGTCACGCAATCATGACCGATCACGATCGCATCCGACTCGATCTCTGCTGCGCGGCGCGTCTGCTCTATCGCAATGGGTTGAGCGCCGCCAACGCCGGCCACATCAGCGTTGCGATCGGCGGCGGACGCATGCTCGTGAATCATTTCGGTCCGTCGTTCGCCACTTTGCGGCCGCGCAACGTCGTCGTCGTCGATTTTTCGGGGAAGGTCCTCGACGGCGATGCCTACGTCAACGACACGATTCGCCTCCACGGGATCATTCACCGCGAGAATCCCAAGGCGACGGTGGTCATGCACACGCATCCTCCTGCAACTGTTACGTTTAGCGCCTTTCGGAGGGTGCCCGAGGTGTTCGACCAGGAAAGTTGTCTATTAATGGATGATGTGGCGGTCATCGACGAGGACTACGAGGGGCTGGCGTCGGAGGAAGAGCGGGTCATGCCGATCGCGCGATCCCTCGGCCAGAAGCCGATCGCGATCCTGCCGAATCACGGCGCGATCACCACCGCCGACAGCATTCCGCTGGCGCTCGTACGCATGCTGCTGCTCGAAGGGATGGTGCAGCGGAATCTGTCGGTCGCGCAGGCGGCCGGTGCGACCGGTTTGAAGGCGAAGCCGATCTCGCCCGAGGCGGCGCGCCGCGCGAAGAGTGAGATCGCGCGGATTCCCGCAATTGCGCCGCTGTGGCAGGACTTCATCGAGCGGCTGCACAAGACGGATCCGGATTTGTTTGTGGGGAACGCGTGATCTGGACTGCGGCGGCTTGCCGCCGCTTTCACAGCCGGCAGCTTGCTGCCGGCGGCCGCGGCAAGCCGCGGCCAACAGAGCGGCGGCTAGCCGCCGCACTCCAGATGAGGACCGCATGATCCGCCGCGTAGTCGTCATCGGCTCCGGAACGATGGGCGGGGGAATCGCGGCCCACTTCGCGAATGCGCGCATCCCGGTCTATCTGCTCGACGTCACGCAGCCGATCGTGACCGCGTCGCTCGAGCGTTTGAAAAAATCGAAGCCGCCCGCCTTCTTCACCGCGGAGACCGCGGAGCTGGTCACAATCGGAAATCTCAACGACAACGACGCCTGGATCAGCGAAGGCGACTGGATCATCGAGGCGATCGTCGAGGAGCTGCAACCGAAGCGCGATCTCGTCGCGCGCATCGACCGTCTGCGCAAACCGGAAAGCATCGTGTCGAGCAACAC
>DATBSF010000008.1:0-7574 GCA_036559905.1 Thermoanaerobaculia bacterium
GCCTCGTGGGCCGGAACGGGAATCACGGGAACGATCCGCGAAGCGATGGCGATGCAGAAGCCGGTGATCGCGACAGATTGCGGCGGCAACGGCGAGCTCGTGTCGTCACGCGATGTCGGCTGGCTGATTCCATCGCGCAACGTGAAGGCGCTCGCCGACGCGATGCGCGACGTTCTCGATCATCGCGATCGTGCGAGCGCCGTCGCGCGCAACGCTCGACGTCACGTCGTGCGCGGATTCTCCAAGGAGCTGCGGATCTCGAGGCTGGAAAATCTGTACGAGTCGATCGTCGACTTACGGTTTTAGAAGATCGATCGGCACGCCGTTCTTCGGAGTCACCGTCAGCAGGCTGTAATGCCATCCGCTGATGTCGCGTGTTGCGACAGCGTGCACGCGGGCCTCGCCCTTCGGACCGCTGATCGGAAACACGAAATCGGCGTTACCGCCATTGGCGTCGACGTTGACGTTGCCGCTAACCCAGATGCCGGTTTCCATCGGCGTGCCGAGGGCGGCGATGACGCGAGGATCGCGCTGGGCCTGGTCGCGGGCGCCTTTGTAAGCGTCAGTGGATTTGATGGCGCCGAAAACGACGATGACGATTGCGGCGATGCCGAGGAGGCCGATGACGATCGCAGCGAGACATCCGATGAGCGCCCACTTCAGACACCCGCCTTTTTTGGGCGGCGGGACGGCGGCGGGCGGCAGGGGCGGCGTGTACGTCGTCGTCACAGCGCAAGTAGTTTACGCCAAAGCGCGCAGATGCTCGTCGACGCTGGCCGCCAGACCTTCCATGTCGTATCCGCCTTCGAGCAGCGACAGCACGCGGCCCGAGGCGTGGCGATCGGCCGCTTCGACGATGCGTCGCGTGATCTCGCCGTACGCCTGCTCGGTGACGTTCATGCCGCCGAGCGGATCGCGCCGATGCGCGTCGAATCCCGAGGAGAGAAGGATCGCGTCGGGCTTGTAGTCATCGATCACGCGCACGATTTCGTCTTCGACAGCGCGCAGATACCGCGCATCTCCGGTGCCCTCAGGAAAAGGTATATTTCTCGTATATCCTTTTCCTGTACCAATACCAATCTCATTTATTGCGCCGGTGCCGGGATAGAACGGATAGCGGTGCATCGAAGCGTAGTAGACGTCGTCACGCTCTTCGAAAAGATGCTGCGTGCCGTTTCCGTGATGGACGTCGAAGTCGAAGATGAAAACGCGCTCGATGCCCTGCTGTTCGCGCAGCCATTCCGCGACACACGCGATCGTGTTGAAAAAACAGAAGCCCATCGCCTGCATGCGTTCGGCGTGATGCCCAGGAGGACGCGCGATCACGAAGGCACGCTCGGACGTCGACATCATGTCGTCCGCTGCGCGTAGCGCCGTGGAGACCGCAGCGCGTGCAGCAGCAAAAGTCTGCGAAGAGATCGGATTGTCGACAGAGTGGAAGAGCCGGTAGCCGCCGCGACAGGCAAGCTCGAGCTCGCGTTCGTAATCCTCCGAATGCACCTTGGCGATGATGCGGTGCGTGTCGTCATGCGGCTGCGTGTCGCCCACGATGCGATCCGACATCCCCGACCGGCGCACGCCTTCGATCGCCGCATCGATGCGCGCGGCATTTTCCGGATGACCGATGCCGGTGTCGTGCTTGTAGAAGATCGGGTGCGTGTAGACGTTCACCATTACATGGGCGTGCCCACGTACCGGGCCGCCGGAATCACATATGTAATTTCCTCGGCGATCCATTCCGGATCCGCGCTTCCCTGGATCGAGCTCCACTGCGAAAGCGGCTCGTTGCCGTATCGAACCATCCCGCTGTGCAGCGCCTTGTCCTTCCGATCCTTTTCGGGATCGGCGTCCGCATATCCGAGCTTCTGGCGGAGCAACTCGAGGTCGGCCGGCTTGCCGGTCAGGAAAAGCCAGTTCTTTCCGACCAGATGCATGCGAGCGTATGCGTCGAGTTTCTCGGGCGTGTCGTCTTCCGGCTTGATGGTCAGCGAGTAGAAGAAGACTTCGGCATTCACGCGGTTGGCGAGGATTTTCTGCGCTCGCAAAAGGTTGGTGGTGATCATCGGGCAAAGGCTCTCGCAATCGGCATACATCAGATTGATCACGACGATTTTGTCTTTCAGCAAATCGTCGTAGAAGCGGATTCTGTTTCCGGCATGTGTGACGAGCGGAACGTTGGGGAAATACCGCTTGCGCATGACTTCGCGGCCGGAGTCGGGCGGTTCAAAGGTGCTCTGCGACGCGAGACCGGCGAACAGTTTTCTTCTCGAAATGTCTGACATGTCGCACTCCTTATGGCTGTGAATTGGTGTCGCCGTTGATGGCGACATCAAAGCGCAGCATCATGGCGTGGTCTTCGTGGATCTGATTGTGGCAGTGCATCGGATACCGGCCGAGCCAGTCCCGAAATCGCATCTTCACCTTCACATTGCCGCCCGGGATGAGCCGGACCGTGTCTTTGCGCGCTAGATTTACGCCGGCGCTCGGACTGCTGCATCCGCTCCAACAGTATTGACCTCCCCAACGGCTGTAGTTGTTGTGGTCGTCGGAATTGCTTCCGTACAAACCCGGAGCACCGTTGGTGATTTGAAAAGCCTCGAGGTGGACGTGGATCGGATGCGACCATCCGAAACCACCATCGAAGTTCCATTGCTCGAGCGTGTTCTGCCGCACGTTGAATCGGACGGTGTTGCAGTTGAACAGCCGGCCGTTGATGGTCCACTGGCCGTCGCGGGTTTGATCGAAATTGAACGAGCGCGTCACCATCGGCGAGCCGCTGACGCTCGGAAGAGCGTAGTAGTTGGGCAGTGTGGCTGGATTCACGCTGTTATCGGCTACCGACGGGCCATCGACGATGATCTTCAGCATCAGAAAGCCCTGACCGCCGCCCACCACACTGCCGCTCGGACCTCCCTGGCCGTTAGGCTGATTGAGGCGGTTCTCGAGGTAAACGGTTTTGCCCGCGTATTGCGAAAAATCGATGATCACGTCCGCGCGCTCTGCCACGCCTAACGCGACTGCCGGCACCTGTACCGGCTTGGGCAGAAGGTTGCCATCGTTGGAGATCTGCCAGAACGGTTGCGAGGCTGACGGATTCGTGAGATCAGTGAGATACACCTGCAGAAAGCGCGAAGGACCGGTGTTAAGCCACCGCAGTCGATATCGTCGCGGGCTAATGTGCAGCACCGGCTGAATGACGCCGTTGACGAGGAACTTGTCACCGAGGATGCCGTCGGTGTTGAAGGTATCGAAGACCAGCATTCCGGTTTTCGCATCGAAGCAACGGTCGGCGAAAAGCATCGGAATGTCGTACGCAGGAAACGAAGGCAGTCGGAAGCCTGTCGTTTCGTCGCCCGTGTCGAACTGATTGAACAGCAGGTAAAAGCCGAGGAGCCCTTTGTAGACATTCTGCGCGGTGAAGTTCTCGCGGTGGTCGTGATACCACAGCGTGCTCATCGCTTCGTTGATGTCGCCGTTCGTGCTCACGTGCGTGGAATTGAAACCGGCCAGCGCGTTCGGATGGTAATGGTCGTAGTACTGACCGGACGCGAAGAAATCGCACGGGAAGCCATCGCTTTCCGATGGTGTGTGCCCGCCGTGCAAATGCGTGGAAACTGAATTCAATCCGAAGCCGCCATTGGACGACGGCAGATTGTTGATGTTGCGAATCAGCAGCGGAGTTCCATAACGCGCGACATAGGTTGGACCTGGGCTGATGCCGTCGTACGTCCAGAGATTCTGCAGCGGAAGATCAGGCGAGACACGAACCTGCGCCTGCTGTTGGGTCGTCTGATAGACGGCTGCAGCCGGAAAAGGAAATCCGAGCGCCGGCGCTTGATGCGTTCGCGTTCGACCCTCGTAGGCCAGGCCTGTCGCCGGATTCACAGTCACATTCGGATTGATGCTGGGAGCAGGGCCGCTGAGCGACGCGACTGAAATCGTCTGTTTGACGGGCGGGATCGGCATCGCCATGGTCCACGGCGTTGTGATCGGACTGGCGCACGCGCCGCAGCCGCTGCTGCCGTAGCGGCAGTCGCCGCCGCCCCAGCTGCTCAGTCCGCGCTTCGCGATCAGCGTCCCGGCGGCAGTGAGCAATCCCATCCTGAACAGATCACGGCGGCTGGTCAGCCGGGCGCGAATCAGCTCCTGACGGTTTTGAAACGCGTCGTACATTTCCTTCCACCGCGCGCGGGATATGACCTCTCCCCGATTGTTGAAGTACATGGGGCCTCCTCTTCGTTTACCGATTGAGAGCCGACGACCGTTTTGGAATTACTTCAATATTGGCTCAAAGGCGCACTTCGGCAAGCCCGCATGCATGGTAAAACCCCTGGGCCTTGAAGCGCGCCCTCCAGCTCTCTGCAGTTGCTCTGCTCACGATCGTTTTTCTCGCGCTGTTCCTCTGGAAAAGCAATCTGCGCGATGTATGGCGGATTCTCCTCGGCACGAACATCGTCTGGTTCGCGATCGGCTTCTTCATCAATGGATCGGCGCTTTTTTTTCGCACCGTTCGCTGGCGCATTCTTCTTCACCCCAGCAAGCCGCCGTTCTATCCGACCTTTTTCGCGAACGTGATGGGCTACATGCTCTCGACGATTCTTCCGATTCGCGCCGGCGATGTTGCGCGACCGGCACTGCTCGCGCGCCGCACCACCGTCCGTTTCTCCGAGGCCCTCGGCACCGTCCTGACGGAACGCGTCCTCGATCTGGTCAGCATCCTGTCGCTATTCGTTTTTTTCTGCGTCTATCGCTGGTACGACTATCCGAGCGGCGTAGTGCACGGCGGCGCGATCATCGCGGGCTCGATGCTCGCCGGCGTGATTCTGCTGATCCTCGGTTTCCGATTCTTCGGTGATTACGTCCGTCGCCTGCACGGCTGGCTGGGAGGATTTCTTCCGCAGCGCTTTCGCGAGCCGTGGATGCGATTCTTCGACGCCTTCGCAGCGACGCTTCAGATCACGGAGAGACGTCGCGATTTCACGCTCGTGATTCTGACCACGATCTGCATCTGGTTCTGCCTCACTGCGCAGTTCTGGTTCGTGCTGATGGCCTCACATCGTCCGCTGCCGTTCGACGCGTCATTATTTCTGACCGCTGCCACGACCGTTGGCATCGCGATTCCTACGCCGGGAGGAGTCGGCGGGTTTCATAAAGTCTGTCAATGGGTGTTGACGACGTACTACGGGTTCGATATCGATACATCGGTCGCCGTCGCCGTTTTGTTTCACATCGTTGGAACGTTGCCGGTGGTGCTCGTCGGAGGGATCCTTTTTCTGCGGGAAGGCCTCAATTGGCGGCAACTCTCTCAGGAGACTCACGCCGAACAAACGTGATATACGGGAACAGCCATTGCAGCCGGTAGCGTGAGAATTCGATGACCGAGCCGAACGAAGCCTCCAAAGAAGAGGCAATCAAGATCCCGGACGTCCTTCCGGTACTCCCGCTCAAGGACCTGGTGATTTTCCCGTTCATCATCGTTCCACTTTCCGTTTCCCGCGAGAAGTCGATCAACGCGGTCGATCAGGCGCTTGCCGAGAACCGCGTGATCATGCTGACCGCGCAGAAGGATTTTCAGAACGAAGATCCCGGCGAAGATGATCTGTACCGCGTCGGCACCGTCGCGATCATCATGCGGATGCTGAAGCTGCCTGACGGCCGCATCCGCATCCTGGTGCAGGGTCTGTCGCGCGCGCGCATCGATTACTTCATCCAGACTGCTCCGTTCTTCAAAGCCAAGATCACGCGGATCGAAGAAACCGCCACCAAAGACAAATCGCTCGAGATCGAAGCGCTCGTTCGTGCGGTGAAGCAGAACCTCGATCGCGCGGTCTCGCTCGGCAAGAACATCTCGCCGGAAGTGATGGTCATCGCTGCCAACCTCGACGATCCCGCGCGCCTAACGGATCTCGCGGCATCGAATCTCGACCTCAAGCTCGAAGAGGCGCAACAGATTCTGGAGACGATCGATCCCGTCGAGCGGCTCAAGAGAGTCAACGAGCTGCTGACGCGCGAGATCAACCTGCTCACGATGCAGCAGGAAATCTCGTCGGCCGCGCAAGGCGAAATGAACAAGAGCCAGCGCGAGTACTTCCTCCGCCAGCAGTTGAAGGCGATCCAGTCCGAGCTCGGCGAAGGCGAGGAGCTGACCGAAGAGGTCGAGAACTACCGCAAGAAGATCGAAGAGAAGATGATCCCAACCGAGGCGCGCGAGGAGATCGAGAAGCAGATCAAGCGCCTCGAGCGTTCGCATCCCGATTCCGCCGAGACATCGATCATCCGGACATATCTCGACTGGATGACCGGACTGCCGTGGGGCCAGATGTCGGCCGACAATCACGACCTCGGCCGCGCGCGCACGATCCTCGATGAGGATCACTACGACCTCGAAAAAATCAAAGAGCGCATTCTCGAATATCTCGCCGTGCGAAAACTGCGCGGCGCGAAGATGAAGGGCCCGATCCTCTGCTTCGTCGGACCACCGGGCGTCGGCAAGACTTCGCTCGGCCGTTCGATCGCCCGCGCGCTCGATCGCAAGTTCGTCCGGATTTCGTTAGGCGGCGTTCGCGACGAGGCCGAGATCCGCGGACACCGGCGCACGTACGTCGGCGCGCTCCCGGGCCGCATCGTCCAGGGCATCAATCAGGCCTCGACATCCAATCCTGTCTTCATGCTCGACGAAGTGGACAAAATCGGCGCGGATTATCGCGGCGATCCGTCGTCGGCACTGCTCGAAGTTCTCGATCCCGAACAGAACTTCTCCTTCCGCGATCACTACCTCGGCGTCGCGTACGACTTGTCGAATGTGATGTTCATCGTGACGGCCAACGTGCTCGACACGATCCAGCCGGCATTCCTCGATCGCATGGAAGTCATTCGACTCTCCGGTTACACCGATGAGGAGAAGCTCGCGATCGCCAAGGTGCATCTCATTCCGAAGCAGATGGAAGAGAACGGCATCACCGAGACGGAAGTGATCTGGACCGACTCCGGCATCACGAAGATCATCACCGGCTACACCAAAGAGGCCGGCCTGCGAAATCTGGAACGGGAGATCGGAACGATCTGCCGCAAGATCGCAGTCGAAGTCGCGGAAGGAAAAGACAAGAAGAGCTACCGCATCACCGACGCGAACATCGAGAAGTTCCTCGGCCCCATGAAGCATTTTGCCGAGGAGTTGCTGGAGCGCGATCAGGTGGGGGTGGCGACCGGACTCGCATGGACATCGGTCGGCGGCGACATCCTCTTCATCGAAGCGATCGCAGTTCGCGGCAAGGGGAAACTCGTGCTGACCGGACAGCTCGGCGAAGTGATGAAGGAGTCGGCGCAGGCGGCGCTCACGTACGCGCGCGCGCACGCCGAGGAGCAGGGAATCGCGAGCGATTACTTCGAGAATCACGATGTGCACATTCACGTGCCGGCCGGTGCGATTCCGAAAGACGGACCCTCGGCGGGAATCACGATCACGGCGGCGATCATCTCGATGATCACCGGACGTCCAGTGAAACGGAACGTCGCGATGACGGGTGAAGTCACGCTGCGCGGCGACGTGTTGCCGATCGGCGGCGTGAAGGAAA
>DATBSF010000009.1:0-1894 GCA_036559905.1 Thermoanaerobaculia bacterium
CGTTGCACGTGATCCGTCGATTCGATCGACGAGTCTGCTGATCGTGGCGTTCGTGCTCGAGATCGTCGCCGGCCATCCCGAGACGCTCCTGCACGTCACCGCGATCGCATTTGTGTACGGCTTGTTCGAGTGGAGCCGCCCCTCATCCGCCGCTTCGCGGCACCTTCTCCCCGCAGGCGGGGAGAAGGATCTCGCGCGAGATCCCTCGCCCCGCGAAGCGGGGAGAGGGTGGCGCGAAGCGCCGGGTGAGGGGCGCCACCGCGCTGTTATCTCCGCCATCGCCGCCGGCGTAGTCGCGCTGATGATCACCGCAATCGCGCTGTTGCCCTTCCTCGATGTCGCGGACGAATCGTACGACCACCTCGTGCGCACCGCGATGTACGCGAAGATCCCGCTCAAGATCGGCCCGGGCGCGGTGCGGATGCAGACGCTGCGCAATCTCTTTCCGTTCATGCGCAAGACGGCCGAGGATTTTCCGCTCGAGCGCGCGGATGCGGGGAGCATCCTCCTGGCCCTCGCAATCGCGGCGCCGTTCGCGATCCGCCGTCGCGAATTGAAATTCTTCGTGCCGCTCGCGATCGTCGCGTTTCTCGCCGGCGTCAACGCCTGGCCGATCGCGCAACTGCTGCACAAGCTGCCGCTTTTCAACGCAACGTTGAATGACCGTCTGGCGGTCGCTGTGCCGCTTGCGCTCGCGGTCCTCGCGATCGCTGCGATCGAAGCGTGGCCGCGATGGGTCATCGTGGCCGCGATGGGATTTGTCATTCAGGCTTTCGTCATCGCGGCTGCTGTGACGGATGCGCCGGTCCAACGCGCTCGCATGTTCGCTGACATTGTTCCGCTCGTGGTCGCGGCGATCGTCGTCGCGACGGTTCGAAAACAGATTGCGCTTCCGGCGCTGATCGCGCTCACGCTTTTGCAAAGGACGATCGCCGACGGCTCGCTGATTCCGGTGCACCCTCGCTCGATCGCGTATCCGCGACTCGGCCCTTTTCAGCCGATGGAGCACGTCGCCGAGCCGTTCCGCATCGCGCCGACCGGTTACGCGCTGCTCTCGAACACCGCGACGCTGTACGGACTCGAAGATGTTCGCGGGTCGACGCCGATGACACTGTCACTTCTCAACGATACATTTCCGCTGTGGATTGAACGCCAGGGTCGCAGCTTTCCGCAGGTCAACGACCTCACGCGGCCGTTTCTCTCGATGATCAACGTGCGCTACGCGCTCATCGAGCTTCCTGCGCCGCTGCCGCCGGGCTGGAAGGACGTTTCAGCGGACATCTCAATGCGCCTGATCGAAAACACGCATGTCCTTCCACGTGTGTTCATTCCGCGCAGCGTGAGGTTTCACGCATCGCCGAAGCAGGAGCTCGACGAGATGGCGCAGGCGACCGACTTCGCCGATCGCGCGTGGCTGTACGTTCCCGGAAAACCGGAGGATCGCGTGAATGGGCCGGGCAGCGTGTCGGTCGCCAGGAACAAGTCGGGCATCGACGCGACCGTCACGATGCAGCGGCCCGGCTTCGTGATCATCAGCGAGGCTGCGTGGTCAGGATGGCGCGCATACGTCGACAATCGCCGCGTCAAAGAGCTGCGCGCGAACCACGCATTCCTCGGCGTCTACGTTCCCGCCGGAACGCACAGCGTGCGTCTGCGCTATCTCCCTCAATCGTTCGTGGTCGGCCGGATGATCTCGCTCGCAACGCTCGCCGGGATCGCAATCTTTGGACTCGTGCGATGGAGGAGAAGGCTCACGCCGAAAACGATCATGAACGCCGGAAGCAGATAGTTCGGCCTGCCGAATCGCTCCTGAACCGCGCATTGACGCCGTTTAGAGTACACGAGGGCAGGCGCGAAGGATTTTTCGCATGCGACCCCTCTAACTGTCTGAATG
>DATBSF010000010.1:0-4310 GCA_036559905.1 Thermoanaerobaculia bacterium
GGCATCGTGTGGGGCGCGGTGTGGCTCCTCAGCGCGATGTTCAACTCGATCTCGATTCTCCTCGCGACGATTTATCAGAATCCGGGCGGCGCGCGACTCGCCGGCGTGTTCGGACGCGAATCTGCGCTGGTGCTCACGCCATCGATTGCTTACACGCTGACGCTCGCAGTCGCATTCGTCGCGCTGCGGCACGGCGGATTTCCGAGGTGGTATGCGTACCTCACGATCGTGTTGAACAACGTCATCCTCGTGATGGCGCTCGTCGACTGGTACGGGCCCGGCAACCTCGCGCCGACGATCATGGTGATCGCGCTGGCGTGGCTCGCGATCACGAGCCTGCTCACAATCCCCGCCTACCGCCCGCCCGACATGGTGCGAGGGACGCGTTGAGCGTTCCAATGCGGCTGGCCGCAGGACTGGCGATCGCCGCGGGCGTGACTCTGATTGCCCATTTGACCATCGCCGTCGCGTGGATCAGCTCGTTCATCTTTTTGAAATCGAGCGACGTCGTTCCAGTGATTCTCATCGCGGCCGTTGTCATCGGCGCGGTGATCGGCGTCTTTGCGCTAAAAAAACCGATTCGCGCGATCCGCGGCTACGCGGTCGCGATTGCTGTCGGATATCTCGTCGCCATTCCTCTCGCTCTCATCATGGTCGAGAAGATCCAGCGCGCCGGTGGCATGGAGTCCCGCGCCCTCATCTGGGTTCCGGTTCTCGGAGCCTTCGCCGGAACAATCCTGTCGAAGCGCGAGGTGGTTCAATGAGGCTCACGCTCGTCCATCCCTGCGTCGGGCGGCGCCGTGGACAGAAGTACATCCGCACGTGGCAGATGGAGCCGCTCGCACCCGCGACGCTCGCCGGGCTGACGCCGCGCGATCGCGACACCGACATTCGCTTTTACGACGATCGCACCGAGCCGATTCCGTTCGACGAGCCGACCGATCTCGTCGCGCTCAGCGTGGAGACCTACACCGCGAAGCGCTCCTATCAGATCGCATCCGAGTTTCGCCGGCGCGGCGTGCCGGTCGTCATGGGCGGATTTCATCCGACGCTCGTTCCAGATGAAGCCGGCGAATACGCGGAATCGATCGTCATCGGCGAAGCCGAAGGTCTCTGGCCGCAAGTCATCGACGACTTTCGCAACGGACGTTTGCAGCGCGTCTATCGTCAGGCGAAGCGCCCGTCGCTTTGCGGACTCCGTCCCGATCGATCGATCTTCGAAGGAAAACGCTATCTGCCGGTTGGCCTCGTCGAAGCGGGACGCGGTTGTCACTTCCGATGCGAGTTCTGCGCGATCCAAACGTATTTTTCGAACACGCAGACGCGCCGGCCGACCGAGGAGATCATCGAGGAAATTCGAAGGGTGAAGAAGCCGCTGATCTTTTTCGTCGACGACAACATCACGTCGAACATGGAGCAGGCGAAGGAGTTTTTCCGCGCGCTGATTCCGCTCAAGGTCCGCTGGGTCAGCCAGGCCAGCATCAACGCGGCGCACGACGAAGAGTTTCTGCGACTAATCAAAGCGAGCGGGTGTCAGGGCCTGCTGATCGGATTCGAGACGCTCAATCCGGAAAATCTGCGCAAGATGCGGAAGACGTTCAACATGATGGCGGGCGGTTACGAGAAGGCGCTCGAGAATCTGAAGCGCCACGAAATCCGCCTCTACGTCACCTTCATCCTCGGATACGACGAAGACAACGGCGACACGCTCGCCGAGACGCTCGAATTCGCGGAGCGGCACAAGTTCTACATCGTCGCGTTCAATCACCTCACGCCGTTTCCCGGAACGCCGCTGTACGACCGGCTGCAGAGCGAAGGGCGGCTGCTGTACGAAAAGTGGTGGCTCGATCCGGAGTATCGCTACGGGATGGTGCCGTTCGCGCCGCGCGGCATGACGGCGGAGCAGGTCAAGCAGCGCTGCATCGAAGCACGGCAGCAGTTTTACGGCATCAACTCCATTTTCAAACGCGGACTCGATTTCAAAGTGAACAGCAGGAACTGGTTCATGTGGAGTCATTTCTTTTCGATCAACCTGCTGTTTCGCGCCGAGGTGATGCAGAGGAAGGATTTTCCGCTGGGCGATGAGTCGTACAGCGGACCGCTGATCAAGGCCGATCATGGAACTGACTGTCGAATTCGCCGCGCCGTCTGACGACGCCGGCATCCGCGCGCTGATGCAGCGGCAGGCGATGCCGGGTCGCATCCGCATCGCGTTCGCGCGCGAGCCCGATTTTTCCCGCGGCTGCGCCGTGACTGGCGACGATTACAAAATCGTCGTCGCGCGCGCACGCGATGAGATCGTCGGCGTCGCGTGCCGCTCGGTCCGCAACGTCTTCCTCAACGGCCACGAAACGCGCCTCGGCTACCTCGGGCAATTGCGCGTCGACGATCGGTTTCGCGGGCGATGGCTCGTCTCGCGCGGCTTCGCGCTGCTCGATGAAATCCACGAGCGCGATCCGCTGCCGGGCTATCTGGCCTCGATCGTTGACGGCAACCACGAGGCGAATGCAGTTCTCGTGCGCCGCCGCCGTTTTCGCGCAGTGGCGAATTATCGAACGCTGGCAATCCGGACGCAGAGGCGCGCGCGTCCGCCCGCGAACATCATGGCGGGATCCCTCGAGCAGGTTCCGGAAATCGTTCGATTTCTGCGAACGGAGGGATCCCGTCGCCAGTTTTTCCCGGTGTGGACAGAGGAAGCTCTTCGGAATCTGGACGGCCTCGCGATCGAAGAGATCTGCATCGCGCGCCGCGATGGCGCGATCGCCGGCGTGATGGCGTTGTGGGATCAGAGTGCGTACAAGCAGACGATCGTCCGCGGCTACTCGGGTTGGATGCGAATGGCACAGCCGTTTCTGCCGCCGGTCGGCGCGAACATTCGGAGCGCCTACGCGGCACTGATCTCGGCGTCCACACCGGCTGTTTTCTCGGATCTGCTGCGAGAGGTCAACAACCTGGCGAGCGAAAGAAAGTTTGACTATCTTCTGGTCGGACTCGACGCGCGCGATCCGAACCTTCCAGCGGCCCGCAAATACCGCCACTTCGCATATCCCAGCACGCTTTATCTCAATGACGGAGGCTTGCATGAGCAGCTCGATCAACGTCCCGCTTACGTCGACATCGCAACACTTTGAATCAGTCGAGCGGCGGCTCACCGGCTCGGTCGTTGCGCGCACAACCGACGAGGAGCGCGGCGAGATGTACGCGCTCTTCGAGTCGTATTTTGCCGGGACCGCTCGGGCGCGGTTCGAATCGGATCTCGCCGAAAAAGACGGCGTGATTCTGCTGCGCGATCGCGATCGCATCTGCGGATTCTCGACGTTCAAATGGATCGACGATGGTGAAATCGTGGCGTTTTTCTCGGGCGACACGATCGTCGATCGCGAGTATTGGGGCGAAACGGTCCTGAGCCGCATGTGGGCGAAGATCGCGTTTGCAAAAGCAGATCAGACTGACCGCAAGGTCTATTGGTTCCTCATCTCCTCGGGATACAAAACATGGCGCTTCCTGCCGGTGTTTTTTCGCGAGTTCTATCCGAATCCCGAGACGCCGACGCCCGCGCCCATTCAGGACGTCATCGACAACCTCGGCGCTCGCAAATTCGGAAACGAGTACGCGAACGGCATCGTTCGATTCCGCAATGCGACCCCGCTGCGTCGCGGAGTCGCGGAAATCACCGAAGAGCGCTTGCGCGACCCGCTGATCGCATTCTTCGCGCGCGCGAATCCAGGACATGCGAACGGCGACGAGCTGGCGTGTCTGACGGAGGTCTCGCGCTCGAACCTCACGCGCGCGGGCCAGCGGATGCTGCGGTGATCTGCGGGCTCGCGAATTCGCTGTGGCTGGCCGGATGTCTTCCCGAGCTGGCCCGTTTCCGCCGCGCGACGAAGCGCGTGCGCGAGGAACAGCAGAAGATTCTCTTCCGGCTGCTGTGCGGCGAAAGCGACTTCGCGAAACAGCATGACTTCGCACTGATAAAAACCGTCCATGACTATCAACAGGCGGTTCCGTTGCGGAGGTATGAAGACTTTCTGCCGTGGATCGACAGGATCACGGCCGGTGAGAAAAACGTACTCACACCGGAGCGCGTGAATTTGTTCGAACCGACGAGCGGATCGTCAGGGGCGACGAAGCTGATTCCGTACACCGCATCGCTTCAACGGGAGTTCCAGCGGGGCATTCGCGCGTGGATCGCCGATCTCTTCCTCCACGATCCGCAGTTGATGTTCGGTCAGGCGTACTGGTCGGTGAGTCCGCCGGTTGCGCGCCGGAAAACCATCGGTGGAATTCCGATCGGCTTCGACGACGACTCC
>DATBSF010000011.1:0-6053 GCA_036559905.1 Thermoanaerobaculia bacterium
GGCACGCCTTTCGACCCGAGCTGCGCGCGCGCTTCGTCCATCGTCAGCGGCTTGTACGTGACATTGAGGATTTGTGCGATGTCGCTGAAGCCGACCGCTTCTCCGCCGGTGAGAACGTATTTCTTTCCCATATGCATCTCCGGATGCAGCAGGATTTCCGCGGCGACCGCGGCGATGTCGCGCGTGTCGATGAACGGAACGCGCCCGTCGCCGATCGGGGACTCGATGACGCCGCGGCTGCGTACCGATTGCGACAGATCGCCGAGCCAGTTCTGCATGAACGCGTGCGGACGCAGAATCGTCCACTGCATCGACGACTTCTCGAGCGCCTCTTCGACCTCGTGATGTTCGCGCCCGATCCATGACTTCGAATGATCGGAGGCGCCGAGCGCCGAGAGCTTCACGACGTGAGCGACGCCGAGGAATTGCGCGGCTTCCAGAATCTGTATCTGCAATTTCGCGAAACCTGGCTGATTGTCGGTAAGCAAGAAGAGCCGCGTCGTGCCGGCGATCGCGGGCTCGAGCACGCGCGCATCGCTCAGATCCGCCTGCGTCCAGGCCACACCGGGCAGCGGCTCTACCTTCCTCGGATCGCGAAACAGCGCCCGCGTTGGCGCAGCCGCTTTCGAAAGCTGGCGAACGAGCTCACTGCCGATTGTGCCGGTGCTGCCTGTGATCGTAATGACCATATCACCACAGAGAACACAGAGGTCTCAGAGTCCTCTGTGCCCTCTGTGGTGAAAGATTTTAGTCACGTTCATGCGGATCCGCAGTCAAGAACATCGAGATCACCAGCAGCGAGACGAGAATCGTAATGACTGTCATATCAATCGAAGATTACGACCGTACCCTGGCCGTCGGTTTCAACGCTGTGGATTTTGCCGGCAGGAACGATGTACATGCCGCCGGTATTGATCGCGACCGGTTGGCCATCCACGATCACTTTGGCCTGGCCGCGCGCGACGAATAGCCCCTCGGGATAATCGTGACGCTCCGAGTCATGCGCTTGATGGTCGAGGTGCAAGAGCTTCAGTTTTCCCGTTCCGATTTTCTTCATTTCTGTTCTCCGTGATCTCTGTGCCCTCTGTGGTAAAAGCTTTTCACCACAGAGACACAGAGATTTCTCTTGTACGACGAATGAGAGAGTCGAAAATTGACACGCGGCTGAAAACAATTTCTAAATGCCTCCCAGCGATTTGTAGACGGCCACCACGCTGGTGAAGACCTGCGACTCCGACTGCGCGACGGCTTCCTCCGCCTGCAACTGCGTGCGCTCGGCGTCGAGAAGCGCGAGGAAGTCGGCGACGCCCTCGCGATACCGCGCGCGAGCGATCGATGACGCACGAGCGCTCTCGCGCGCCTGATCGTTGAGCTTCACGAGCCGCTGCTGCTGCTCGCGATAGTTGACGAGCGCGTTCTCGGTCTCTTCGAGCGCTCGCAAGACGGTCTGCTCGTAGATCGCTTCGGCCTCGCGCGTTCCAGCTTCGGCTCCGCGCAACCGCGCGCGAGCGCTTCCGATGTCGAACGCCGACCATGACAACGCCGGCGTCACCGCCCAGGCGCGTGAATCGGATTCGCCGAAGAGATTTCCGCGCCCGGCGATAAATCCGAGGAATCCGGTGATTGTGATGCGCGGGAAGAGATCAGCCGCCGCGATGCCTTCGCGCGCGGCCGCTGCCGCGAATTGCCTTTCCGCGGCGCGAATGTCAGGACGACGGCGGAGAAAAGTGTCGACGTCGCCGAGCGGCAATGCCTTCGCAATTGGCGAATACGACCGCGGGGAAAGATCGATCTGCAGCTCGTCGGGACGCTGGCCGATCAGGACCGCGATGCGATGCTGCCGTTCCGAGATCGCCGATCGGATCGGCGGCAGGCTCGCCTCGATCGCCGCGACGCGTGCGGCCGCGCTGGCGACGTCGAATTCCTCGCCGATGCCCGCGTCGCGCCTGACCTTCGTCAGCCGCAGCGTCTCACGCTGATTGGTGAGGCTCTGCTCCTCGACCGCGAGCTGCTGCTGCAATCCGCGCAGCTCGAAGTAATTTCGCGCGACTTCCGCCGCCACGATGACGCGCACGTCTTCGAGCGAGGCCTGGAAGCTCTCGGCGTTCGCGGACGCCGCGCGCACCGATGAGCGCACGCGGCCGAAGACATCCAGTTCCCAAAAGGCATCGAAGCCCGCGCGATACGTCGTGACTTCACGCGGCTTGTCGGTGAATCCAGGAATCACCTGTTTGCGTTTATCAAGCGCGGCATCTGCGGTGACGATCGGATACTGATCGAAGGAGACATCGCTGAACGCGGCGCGCGCCTGATCGAATCGCGCCAGCGCGATGCGCACGTCGTGATTCGATTGCAGGGCGCTGTTCTCGAGACTCTCCAGAACCGGATCATCGAAGTGATGCCACCACTGCGGGTCGTAAGTCTGCTTCGTGAAGAGCGCCGCATCGGCGGTGGCGCGGAATGGCGCGACCTCCGGTGCGTGATACGGCCGCAGCGTGCAGCGGCCGAGCAGCAGCACCGCGAGCACCATCGTCGCGATCTGCGGAACCAGAACGCGCTTGCCACGAAGTCGCTCGACCGCCTTGCCGATGAACGTGAAAAAAACCGGCGTGAGGAAGAGTCCGAACGTCGTGACGCCGAGCATTCCGGCGAAGACCGCGATTCCCATCGCGCGACGAATCTCGAATCCTGCGCCCGACGAAAAGACGAGTGGGAGCACGCCCATGATGAACGCCACCGACGTCATGAGCACCGGACGCAGTCGCACGCGGCAGGCCTCGAGGATCGCCGTCACACGATCGTCGCCCTTCTCCTCGCGATATTTTGCAAACTCGACGATCAGGATCGCGTTCTTACACGCCAGCGCAGACAAAACGAGAAAGCTGATCTGGGTGAAGACGTTATTGTCGCCGCCGGTGACCCACACCCCGACGATCGCCGAAAGGATCGTCATCGGAACATTGAGAATGACCGACAACGGCAGCGACCAGCTTTCGTAAAGCGCAGCCAGAACGACGTACACGAGCAACACGCACAGCGGGAAGATCAGGATCATCGTGTTGCCCGAGAGAATTTCCTGATAGGCGAGCTCGGTCCATTCGAACGACATGCCGCTCGGCAGCTTCTGGCGCAGCACTTCGGCGATTGCGCCCTGCGCCTGACCGGAGCTGTAGCCCGGCGCCGGCGCGCCGTTGATCTCGGCGGCCGGGAATCCGTTGTAGTGCATCACCTGATCGGGTCCATATCCGCTCTTGACCGACACCAGCGATCCGAGCGGCACCATCTCGCCGTGCGCATTGCGCGCATAAAGCCGGCGGATCGATTCAGGCTGCGTGCGGAACTTGGACTCGGCCTGCACATTGACCTGATACGTGCGGCCGAATCGATTGAAGTCATTCACATAGAGCGAGCCGAGGTAAACCTGGAGTGTGTCGAAGACATCGGTCAGGTCGACGCCGTACGTCTTCGCGCGCTCGCGATCGACGGTCGCGTCGATCTGCGGAACGCTCACCTGAAAGCTCGAGAACAACCCCGCCAGCTCCGGCCTCTTCCGCCCCTCGGCCATCGCGCCCTGAACCTGCGAGTACAACTCTTCGAATCCCGAGCCGTCGCGATCTTCGACGAACAACTTGAAACCGCCGACCGAGCCGAGTCCCTGGACGGGCGGGGGAGGGACGATAGCGACGAATGCTTCCTGAATGCCGGCGTACTTCATGTTGAGCGATTGCACGATTGCGCCTGCGCTCAAGTTCTTACCTCGCCGCTCCTCTTCCGGTTTCAACGTGACGAAAACAATTCCGACGTTCGACGCGTTCACGAATCCGTTGACAGAGAGACCGGGGAATGCGACCGCGCTCGCCACGCCGGGTTCCTTCAGCGCGATCGATGACATCTGACGGATGACGGATTCGGTTCGATCGAGAGTCGCAGCGTCCGGCAGTTGTGCAAACGCGACGAGATACGACTTGTCCTGCGCAGGAACAAACCCGTGCGGCACCTTCGCGAGTCCGAGGGCCGCCACGCCGATGAGTCCGAGATAAACGACGAGCGCTACGATCGCGAATCGCAACAAGCGGCCGACGCTCCGCGAATACGCGTGCGACATGCTCGCGAATCCGCGATTGAACAAACGGAAGAACCAGCCGAAGAGACGATCAGCGGCGCGCTGCAGACGGTCGCGCGGCGCGCCGTGGGGAAGAAGCAGGCGGGATGCAAGTGCGGGGCTCAAGGTGAGGGAGTTGAATGCGGAGATGACCGTCGAGATTGCGATCGTCAGCGCGAACTGCCGGTAGAACTGCCCGGTCAATCCGCTGATGAATGCAGTTGGGATGAAGACCGCGCACAGCACCAGCGCGATTGCGATGATCGGTCCGGAGACTTCCTTCATCGCGTCGCGCGTCGCCTGCAATGGTTCGGCGCCGAGCTCGATGTGCCGCTCGACATTTTCCACGACGACGATCGCATCATCGACGACGATGCCGATCGCCAGCACGAGCCCGAACAGCGAGAGCGTGTTGAGCGAGAAGCCGAGTGCCAGCATCACCGCGAAGGTGCCGATGAGCGAGACGGGAACGGCGACCAGCGGGATGATCGACGCACGCCAGGTCTGCAGGAAAACCATCACGACGATGACGACCAGCAGAATCGCGATGAACAGCGTCTCGACGACGCCGCGGATCGAGTCGCGCACGAAAATGGTCGGGTCGTAGACGATCGAGTAGTCGACGCCGGTCGGGAAGGCTTTTTTCAGACGCGCCATCGTGGCGCGCACATCGTTCGAGGCCTGGATGGCATTTGTGCCGGGACGCTGAAAGATTCCGATCGCGACAGCATTCTTGTTGTCGAGGAGACTGCGCAGCGAGTAGCGATCGGCGCCGATCTGCACGCGGCCGACATCGCGGACGCGCGTGATCTGTCCGTCAGGCGTCGCGCGCACGACGATATTTCCGAACTCGTCTTCGGAGATGAGGCGTCCCTGCACGTTGATCGAAAGCTGGAACGTCGTGTCGGTCGGCGATGGCGGCGCGCCGAGAACGCCGGCGGCGGCCTGGAGGTTTTGTTCGCGGATTGCGCGGACGACATCGCTGGCGGTGAGCTGTCGCGCGGCCAGCCGATCGGGATCGAGCCACACGCGCATGCTGTATTCGCCGGCGCCGAAGACCTGCACCGCGCCGACGCCGTTGATGCGCGCCAATTCGTCCTTCACGCGCAAGTGCGCGAAGTTCGACAGGTACAACATGTCGTAGCGCGCGTCGGGGGAGAGAAGGTGCACGACCATGATGAAGTCGGGCGACGCCTTCTCCGTCGTCACGCCGATGCGCTGCACTTCACCTGGGAGTCGGGGCAGCGCCTGCGAGACGCGGTTCTGCACCTGCACTTGCGCGTTGTCGAGATCGGTGCCGACCGCGAAGGTCGCGGTGAGCTGCAGGCGGCCGTCGGCGGTCGACTGCGAGAACATGTAGAGCATGCCCTCGATGCCGTTGAGCGACTGCTCGAGCGGACCGGCGACTGTCTCGGCGATGACTTTCGGATTCGCGCCGGGGTAGGCCGCGCGGACGACGACAGTCGGCGGCGCGACGCTGGGATATTCGCTGACGGGAAGCTTCACCAGCGCGATCCCGCCCGCGACCACTATTAGTAAGGATAGGACCGCGGCGAAGATCGGGCGGGTGATGAAGAATTGTGCGAGTTTCATATTTTTCTTTCTTTCTCTGTGCCCTCTGTGTCTCTGTGGTGAAAAGCCTTCACCACAGAGGCACAGAGAGCACAGAGAGAGTGCTTACATGGCCACCTTCACCGGATCGATATGCGCGCCGGGACGCACGCGTTGCAGTCCGTTAACGACGATCACATCCGAAGGCTGAAGCCCACTGCGCACGACGCGCAGTCCGTCGATGATCGGCCCGAGCTGCACCGGGCGGTACTGAATGGTGCCGTCAGCGCCCACGACATAGACATACCGTTTGTCGAGATCGGTCCCAACGGCGCGATCCTGAATTAGCAGCGCGCGATAGGCGGAAGTGCCCGGCAGACGCAAACGAACGAACGAGCCC
>DATBSF010000012.1:0-2227 GCA_036559905.1 Thermoanaerobaculia bacterium
AGCGCGATCAGCAAATGCTTCATATGATTTAGCCCTTTCGCAGTACTTGCCGACTGGTCGGTTTGTTTTGTGCGACTCTACGGCCGCTGGTGCTGGACTGTCAAGGGACGCGCAGCATTCCGTGCCGCAGGATGCGCGAGATCTCCTGCACGACCTCGTCCGTTCCTTTGCCGAAGTGCTCCTTCACGCCAAAGAGAATCTCGATGGAAAAGTAGTTGTAGAAGATGCGCGTCGCGAGCATCACCGCTGATGTCGGAGACAGCCCTTCCTGGAGCTTTGCGCGTAACTCCTTCTCCATCCCGTGCGCCTTGATGAAGGTCTCGAAGCGACTGGCCATATCGGCGTAGAACTTCCGAACGTGAGTACCGTCGAACTCGACGACGTCGACGTAGATCAAGGCGACGTACTCGCGATAGTCGCGCACGACGTCGCGCGCCGCGCGTCCCAGGGCCTCGAGGTTCTCGGGAAAGGTTCCGGTCGCCAGCGCGCGATTGAACGGAAAGTCAGGTTCGGACAAGGCCTGAAAGTAGCGGTCGAGCAGCGCGCGGAACATCGCCTCTTTGTCCGGAAAGTGGTGATAGACGTTGCCTTTCGACAGGCCGGCTTGTTCGGCAATGTCATTGACGCTCGTCGCGCCGTAGCCGCGATGGGAGAACAACTTCAGCGCGGCATCGAGAATCTGTTTGCGGCTGCGTTCCGAGCGCTGGCCCTGATTCACGACGCGGCTCCGACGAGCGCGCGGAGTTTCACCTTCTCGACTTTTCCGTACGGCGATCGCGGGAGGTGGTCGACGAAGACGAATTGCTTCGGCAGCTTGTATTTTGCAATGCGCTCCGCCAGAAACGCAGTCAGGTCATCGGCCGACACTCCATGCCCGACGACGAACGCGATTCCTGCTTCGCCCCACGTATCGTCGGGAATCGAAACGACGGCCGCGTCGCGCACAGCGGGGTGATGCAGGAGCTCTCCCTCGATCTCTGCGGGGTACACGTTGACGCCGCCGCTGATGAACATGTCTTTGGCGCGGCCGGTGACATAGAAAAAGCCATCCTCATCACGTCGAGCGAGATCGCCGGTTTTGAACCATCCGTTCGGGAGATATGCGGCGGCCGTTTCCTCTTCGTTCTGCCAGTAGCCCGCGCTGACGTGCGGGCCGCGGATGTACATTTCGCCCACTTCGCCGACCGCGACTTCACGGTCATCGCTGTCGAGAAGCTTCACCTGCGTGAACATCATCGGCCGGCCGATCGAGCCGGCCTTCCGCGCGGCGTCTTCACTGGTCATCGTGAAACAGTTCACGCCCGCTTCGGTCAGGCCGTAGCCTTGTCGCAACGGGATCCCGCGTTTGCGGTATGCCTCAGCGATGAACGCGGGAAGCGGCGCACCGCCGCTGATGAACCATCGCACGCTGTCGAGCTTGGCCGTCGCGAGCTCCGGAGCGTCGAGCAGGATTTTCCAGATGGTCGGAACGCCCAGCACGACGGTGCAGCACTCCTTCTCGATGGTGCGCCACACTTCGCCGGTGTCGAACGATTTGTGCAGAACGATCGTGCCGCCGGCGCAGAAGATCGGAATCATGAACGCCGCAACACCGCCGGCGTGATAGATCGGCGTGAATACGGGTGACACATCGTCTTCGCGCAGACCCCAGTTGATGACTGTGTTGTATCCGTTCCATAGAAGCTGGCGCCGGGGAATCATCACGCCTTTCGGTTTGCCGGTCGTGCCGCTCGTGTAGAGAAGGCAGGCGATGGCATCATCGCTCCCTTCTACTCGCGCGCCTCCCCCACCGCCTCGGAGATCTGCGAAAGGGCGGGCCGGGATGCCTGGCGACTGCGCGATCGATTCGAAGCCCTCGCCGTACCAGATTGCCGTCATCGTGCAATCGCGAGCGATTGCCTGAAGCTCGTGCGTTGTGGCACGCGTCGACATGGGCACGGCGATCGCGCCGCATTTGATGGAGCCGAAGAACAGCGCGATGAAGTCGACGGAGTTGAAGCCGAGAATGCCGATGCGATCGCCGGCAGCCACTCCCGCCGCGACCACCGCGGCGGCAGCCGACTCGCTTCGCGCGTTCAATTGCGCATACGTCAGGCGCTCCCCCGTTTCGACGGAGACCAGCGCGAGCTTGTCGGGCGTGATGCGCGCCCGCTCCGTCAGCAGGTCGCCTTCAAACATTGGACGAACTTTTCGGGCTGCTGACGGTGAGGGATGTGTGCCGCGCCGT
>DATBSF010000013.1:0-14706 GCA_036559905.1 Thermoanaerobaculia bacterium
TCCGCGTCCCGAAAAACGGGTGACCGCCATGTCCATGCCGCCCCAGAAGTAGTGAATGGGGCTGACCTTGCCGATGAATCGCGATCGGAATTCCGTCATCACCTGACACGACGAGACGAGAACTCGCCAGAAGCGCGACACGGAGTCGGGGTCGTACGACTTGTGCACGCGATCCGTTTCGAACGGAATCGCATCCGGGATTTCGGAAGGATGCGTGTTGATCTTGACTGCGATCTCGAGCTCCGTGAGCGCATCGAGGACCGTTTGATAGAAGTCGGCGACGCTCATCGGACGCAGCTCGAAGCCGCGCCTCACGCCGTCACTGGTCGTGATCCCGAGTCGATGGGCGATGAAGTCGAATTCGATGTCAAAGGTGCGGTTTTCGTCCGGGATCGGCGACGTGCTCAGCCCGCGCGAGGTGAGGTAGAGCGTGACGTGCCACCAGTGATTGACCGGCCACATCTTCTCCATCCGGATTTTGCCGACAACTTGCGTCCACAGATGCAGCGTCTCTTTAGTATCGCCCCACTCGGCGTAACGCAGAGGTGGCCATTGCATGGAGCGCCGAATGATAGCTTGATCTAAACCGTCGGAACAGGCGGGGCGGCCGGGGTGACGTACTTCGCGACCTCCGCGTTCATCTTGCCGGCCATCATCAGGAACAGCATCCGGTAATCGGCAGCCAGCGAGTAGAACGGATGACCGAACGTCGCGGGCTTGTTCCCCTCCACGAAGAAGTGCGCGTACCACGCGAATGCGTAGCCGATCACGGGGACGGCAATCAGAAACCAGAGGCTGATCGCGAAGGAAACGCCCAGCATGACGACCGCCGCGATCGACCCGATTGCGTGCAAGAGGCGTGTCGTTCCGCGCGAATGGGCGCGGACGTAATACGGCCAGAAATCGTCAAAACTCTGGATGGACATCGAGAGGTTGGCTAGGATCTTCCCATGAAGGCGCGTGGCACTTCAATTGCTGCCCTCTTTGCGTATGCCCTCTGATTTCGAACAAATGGTGCGCGACGTCTTCGGTGGTCTCACTCAGTTCTCGTCCGACCAGATCAAAAGGCTGCAGGCGAAGTCGCAGGAGTTCGCGCGCGAGGCGATCAAGGACGACCTGACGAAACTGCACGCTGAGATTGCCGACCTGCGAAATCGCATCGCCACGCTCGAAGCGGAGCGGGTGCGCGCCGCGGCCGATAGCGTCTAGAACGCATAACCGAGCGTCACGAAAAACGCGATTGGCGGCTCGAATTTCTGTTTGCCGGTGCCCGGCCCGCAAATCTTCGAGAAATCCGACATCGTGATCGGGTTTTCGCACCCGATGAGTTGCCGCTTCAGTTTGTAGCCGACATCGAAACGCAGCGGGCCGACCGGCGACAAATATCGGACTCCAGTTCCCACGCCGTAGCGAATCTCGCCAAAACGGATCGCGGTGTCGGCGAAGACGTTTCCTGCATCGACGAAAATGGCGCCGCCGACGGTCGAGAAAATCGGGAATCGATACTCCGCATTCGCGACCAGAAGACCGCTTCCGCCGATCGGCGCGATCGTAGTGCCCGAGCCGTTGTCGATGAGGATCAAGGTGGGGTGACAATTCGCTACGGCTGGGTCGAGACATGCCGTCCCGAGAAGATCCTGCTGATACGCCCGGTTGGACGACTCTCCGCCGGCCGTAAAACGTTCGGAGAGCGGAACGAAAGCTCCCAGCGGCTGAATCAATCCGATACGTCCGGAAAGAGCGAATACGCTGCGCTGCGTCACCGGCAGATACCACGAAGCCTGCGTGAACTCCTTCATGAAGTGCGCGTCCGCAGCAAACGCTCGAAAGGCGTACTCAACCGAGGCGCTCGTGAAAAAGCCGCGGTGCGGATCGAGGTAGTCATCGCGCCGGTCCCAGAAGAACGTCGGAGTGATGCTCGAGATACGGATGTTCGTGATTGACCGATTGATGCCCGGCAGCAACGCATGCAGCGCCTGATCGCAGACGTCACCAGGATTCTCGATGATGCAATCCGAGATTCGATATTCGTAACGCACCGACCAGCGCGTCTGGAGCTTCGCGATTTTCGTGCCTTCCACAAATGTTCCGGTCTGACGAAGATGCGCGCCGCTCCGCAGCGCGTCGCTCTGGAAGATGGTGACCTGCACCGGAATCTGCCACGGTCCGACGAACGGTTCGCGATATGTCAGGAACGTGTCCTGGCGCGTGCGGTTCTGCGTCTGGATCGTCTCGAGGCCGAGGTAGCGGCCGGTGCCGAAGAGATTGCGATGCGCAATCGTCGCCGAGCCCAGAAGCGAGCCGCCGCCGATCTTGCTTCCTAACGGCGACGTGTATCCGAGTGCGCCGGAAACCGTCAGGTTTTTGCCTTCTTCGACCGAGATGACGATGTTGCGATCAGAAACCGACGTCCCGACCCGCTCCGGCTGGACGTCGACTCGCTGGAAGATTCCGAGGCGATAGAGATTGCGTTGGGCCTCGAGGACGGATGTGTAGCTGAACGGATCGTTCTTGTCGATGTCGGCCTGCTTCAATACCACGCTGCTGTTCGTGTAGGTGTTGCCGCGCACGATCACCTGATCGACTTTGATCTCCGGGCCTTCTGCAACGACATACGCGAGCTTCGCGGACGTCTTGTCCTCGCTGATCTCCTCGCGTGGCTTCACCTGCACCTCGGCGTTCCCGCGTTCGCCATAGAACGTCTGCAGCGCGACGATGTCTTCGCGCTCGAGCTGCGGATTGAGCGGATCGCCGGGCTTGAGTTTCAGCTTGGGAAGATCTTTCGTCGGCACCTGCTGATTGCCTTCAACATGAACATCGGCAAGAAGTGTCTGCGGCCCCTCGGTGATCGGGAAGTTGACGGTCATGGTCCCGTCGTTCTTCGTATTCACCACCGGCGTCTCCACCTGCACCTCGGAAAATCCATTGAGGCGGTAGTACGACTCGATGGCATCGCGATCGGAACTGATCTGCGCTTTTGTAACGCCGGTCGGGCGACGCAACAACGTCGCAAGGAAAGAGCGGATGCCGCCGGAAACGGATGTCGTCACGACTGACGCGAGCTGTTTGTCGGCGATCTTCTGGTTGCCTGTGAACGCGACCGCCGTGAGTTGATAGCGAAGTCCCGGATTGATGTGGAACGTGATGACCCACACGTTGTTCGCCATTTTTTCTTCGACATCGACCGCGGCGTTGAAGTATCCGTGGCTCTGATAATTCTTGATGATGTCGTTGGACGCGGTCTCGATCGCATCCTCGCTGTACGCCTGGTTCTTGCGGAACGGGATCAATCCGCCGACGTCCCGTTTCGGAACACCGGCAACTTCAACCTGCACGACCGGTCCAGCGATGGCGCGATAGCGCAGCGTGACCTGCTTCGTCGCCTTGTCGTACGTGTAGTTGAGATACCGGATGTCGGCCTTCCGGAAATTGCGCCGGACGAGGTAGTTGCGGATGCGATCGGCATCGCCGCGCGCTTCCGCAAGCTGAAACGTCTTGCCGGGTCCGCGATGCATCTGCGCAATGAGCTCTTGCGGCGTGAACGGCGCGACGCTGCCTTCGAGAATCACAGTGCCGACGGTGGCGCGCGGTCCTTCGTTGACGTGGAGAACGATGGTCGCGCGGCTTTGCTCGCGGATAAACGTTGTCTCGGGATCGACGGTGGTTTCGAGATAACCCGCGCGATTGAGAAAATTCTGAATGGCGACCGCGCTGCGATCGACGGCGCTGAGGTAGAGAACATCGCCGACGTGCATGGTCATCTCGCGCGTCGCGCGCTCGCGATCCGCTCCGCTCAGCCCTTCGAATCGAATTTCGGAGATGCGGTAATTCACGAAGAGCGCGAATGTGAGCGTCACGCCGCCTTCGGAAGGCGCGGTCGAGACTCGAATGTCCCGGAAATCGCCGGTGTCGTACAGACTCTTGATCGACGACTGCACCTCGCGCATCGATAACGGCGCACCAACGCGCTGCGAGACGTATTGATTCAGAAGCGTCGCATCGAATTTCGAATCGGCCGTAAAACTGATTGCCGTGACCATCGGTGATCCGGCAGGCGGAGGCACCGGCGACTTCGTATCCGACGGCCGGCGTTTCGGCGGCTCTGCGAAGCGCGCGAAGAACGCCATCGTGTTCTTGCCACGCCCGCCCCACGACCAGCGCCCGTCGTATCGACGGCGGTATCGCGCCTCGGTGCGGTATTCGTTCGAAAGCTCATCGCGCGTGAACTGCAGCGTCCACTCCGGATTCACCTGCCACTCGAGCACTACGCGGCGTTTGTGGTCCTGGGTGTTGTAAACGACGACGACTCGCAGATTGTTGGATATCCGCTTCTCGAAGCTGACTTTCGGTCCGGGATCGCCGCTGGTATCGATGCCGGTGAGGTCGACCGAAAACGCGTCGACAAACGAGAAAACGCGCGAGCCGAGCAACTGCGCCGCCGACTGGAAGAGCAGGCCTGTCGAACTCGTCGTAGTCGGTGCCCCGCCGCTCTTACTGAGTAATCCGCCGATGCCGAGCAGTGAGAAGAGCGTGACATCGCTGGCGGGCGGATCAGAGGAAATCGTCGGCGTGATGCGATCGAGCGTCCCGGTGATGTTGACACTCACATCGAGCGGTCCCGATTCCATTTCTGAAATGCCGCCGCTGACGCGCGCCTCCAGCGTGACGTCGAAGTAGGGATCGATGCGGAATGGATTCTGGAAGGTGATCGTGCCGCGGACGACCTGGTAGTCGATGTTCTGGAATCGGACTTTGCCGCCCTCGTCGAGTGAGACTTCGCCGAGGATCACAGGATTCGCGAGCGTGCCGGTGACGTCGACGTTTCCTGTGCCGGTGACGTCGGCGATGTTGTTCTTCACCGCGAGCGTTTGCGGTGCGGAGAGATGCACGCGCAGTGAAACGCGGTCTTGCCACGAGGCCGCGACGACGGGGGTGACACCGCGCCTCGATAAGACGACGCCGAGAATCGCGTTGCCGAGATCGATGTCCTTGAAGTAGAGGGCGCGCGTGACGTTGACATCGCCTTGCAGCACGAATCGGCTTGCATCGCCGGCCAGCACCAGATTGAAATCGCCTTGCACGGTCAAACCTTCGAAGTAGCGGATCGCGACGTCGCTGCCCTGAAGCACGACGCGCATCCGCTGCGGCGTGAATCCGGCGAGGGTCACCGAGCCGCCTGCGACGACCGTTCCGCCGCCGATGCTCGCCTTCAGCGAATCGATGTCGACGCGATTCTCTCGAAAGACCAGCGTCCCGGTGATGTGGTCGATGACCTGGGGAAATCCGGCGAAGC
This sequence comes from Thermoanaerobaculia bacterium, assembly GCA_036559905.1. Classification (GTDB taxonomy): domain Bacteria; phylum Acidobacteriota; class Thermoanaerobaculia; order Gp7-AA8; family Gp7-AA8; genus Gp7-AA10. The sequence goes on from DATBSF010000013.1 coordinate 5,294, forward strand.
GGACCTGCGCATCGCGAAACTCCGCGGTGCCGGAGAGCGCCGGCGTCGGCAGCGCGCCATGAAGTCCGAGCGCCAGGTTGATGTGACCCTCGGCCCGCACATCTTTCATGAAGAGCTGGAGCAGCGCTGCTTCCAGCGTTCCGCGCACATCGAGATTGACGCGCTTCGCGCCGGTGACTTCGGCGGAACCGCTGATGCCGAATGTCGAGCCGGTCTCCTTGAGAGAGAGCTGGAAATCCTCGAAGACGACCTGGCCGTCGCGCAGCGCGATGTGCAAAGGACGCAATGGCGCAAACTGATGCTCGGAAACGCTCACGTTGAACTCGGGGAACGTCGCGTCGATGCGGATCGCCTCGAGCGACGATGTCTTTCCGCCGAGTTGCAGATTGGCGGTCAGGCTGCCGCTCGCCGGAATCGAGGCCGTGTTAGGCGAGATCGCGAGTAACTTTGCGAGGTCCGGGACCTTCACCTGCACCGACCCGCCGAGCGTTCCGTCAGTCGCGAGCGTTCCGTTTCCTTCGATGATCAGCGCGTCGGCCACCGAGCCGCGGATGGTGATCTGCCCGTTGCGAATTGCAAGGTCGATCGTCGGCGGCGGCGATCCGGGCGGCAGGTTCAAACCGCGCAACGTCGCCTGATTGAGCGTCGCCTTGGCGGTCAGCTCCGGCTGCTCGAATGTTCCTCCGCCGCTCGAGGTAATCGTGAGGTTTCCCCCGAGGAGACCCGCCAGCGACGAAAAGACTTTGAGTTTCGAGAGATCGATCGAGCTCGATTGAATCGAATAGTTGAACTGATTCGTGTTCAGATTCAGCTCGGCTTGTCCCGTCGCCGTTCCGGCAGGCGAGATCACATTGACGTTGGTCGCCTTGACGGTTCCCTTCGTGAACGCGATATTCGCCGAGGCCTCGGTCACTGCCTCGCCGTAAATCGATCCGTTCTTGACGGTGACCACTCCTGCACCTTCGAGCGCGCTCTTCGGACCTTGCAGTTTCAGATTGCCGGTGAGTACTCCCGTGACAGGGAGGGAGCCGAGGTCGAGGAATTTGATGATGTCGGCGACGGGAAACGATTGCGCGTCGATCGCGAGGTCGAAAACGGTGTTGCCTTTTCCGGGAAACCATTCCGTGCTTCCGTTGAGATGCAGCTTCGCGCCGCCGGTCTGCGTGATCGTGAGCGACGCGAATGTGACTTTTCCCGCGTCCGGCGTTCCGGTCACCACGATGCGGCCGGTGCCGAGGCCGGAGACCGCGAGTTTCAAATTCACAGTTGCGACTGCGCGATCGACGGGATAGTTCGTCGCGTCGACGGCGATATCGAATCGCGGCGAGGGGCCACGATCGGGAAATGCGACGGTGCCGGTTAGAACAAGGCGTCCGTTGGCATCGCGGAAAGTTGCGCGATCGAATCGCAGTGTGCTGCGCGGTCCGTCGTAATGCAGATCGATGTCGGCGTCGCCGAGGAGCACATTGTTGTATTTGGTGCCGGTGCTGACGATGTGCGCGACGACTTCCGGCGCTTTGATTTTTCCTTTGACCGAACCGGTGATGTCGCCGGCTCCGCCGAGACCCAGCAGCGTGTAAGTCTTCTTCCCGGCGGAGTGCGCGAAGTTGTAGCCGACTTGATCGAGCTCCGAAAAGTCCGTGCTGTGAATCTTCATCAACAGATCGGTCCAGGCGTCGGAGATCCTGAATTTGCCGGTGATCCCAATCTTCGATTTGTCGGTCTCCAGGTCGGCGCGCCGGAATGTCACGACGCCGTTTTCGAGCGCGAAGTCGGTTGACCCGCCGACCGCGATCGGATATTTCGCGCCGGAAAACGCCGTGGCATTTTTCGATAGCGTCGCGGTGCCCTCGCCACCGCCTTCGAGAAGCTTGTCCTTGTTCCAGTGATAGGTGAGACGTCCGGTCGCACCGCCGCGAAGTCCGGTGTCCTGGATTCCCCAGTCGCCAAATAGTTTTTCGACCGACACGCCGTTGTAGCGGAGATCGACCGACATCGGATACGGCTCGGCGTATTGCGGCAGGACGTAATGCGCGCTCATCGTGCCGCCGCCGTACGTCGCGCGCTCGACGTCGACGATCGCCTTCGTGTCGGTTACGTTGAGTTTTCCGCGGGCGTTGGTCAGCTCGTACACATCGGCGTTCAACCGCTGCGAGACCCACCCGCCGGTCATCTTGAAAGTTCCCTGCTTTCCGCGCAGCGTGGTGTCCATCTCGAGGATTCCGTCGAGCGGTCGCTGCACGCGGAAGATCTCGCGGATGCGATTGAGGCCGACCGACGACGTCAGATGCAGGTTGTAGACGCCGTCGGTCAGCGGATCGAGACGGCCTCGGAGGAACATGCGCAGATCGGGGCCGCCATTGAGCGCGATCGATTGCAGCTCCAGGACTCCCGGCGAGTAACGGAACTGGCCACGCATGTTCATGTCGAACGGCACGTAGTCCTGAATGCGGACGCGCAGCAGCGGACTGCTCGCCGTGCCGGCGTAGACATCCTGTCCGGTCACGTCGACCGTCGAAGTGAGATTCGTAGCGCCAGCCGCGATGTTGTGGCGCCGATCGAGAAAATCGAATCCGCCGCGTGTGATGAAAAGCTTGTGGATCGCGAGGTGATAGATCTCGTAGCGGCTCTTCGGTCCGCTGTTCCAGTGCGGGAAGTTGTGCACGAGCTTCGAGCCGGCCGGATAAACCTCGAAGAAGAGATGCGGCTCGACGATGTCGACGCGATCGACGGAGATCTGGCGTCCCCAGAACGAATTGATGCCGCCGGCGATCGTGACCTGCTTGACCGTCGCGAAATACGGATTGACCGCGCCGGGTGAATTCTCGATGCGCAAATCGTTGAGAACGACTCGTGAAAGATGCGCGCGATCGATGACGACGCTGCCGATCGTGACTTTGCGTCCCAGCCGCGACTCGAGCGTGGACGCAACGCGCAGCGCAACGAGATCCGCGAAGCTGGCCGTGCCGAGATAGATCCAGCCGCCGCCAACGGTGAGGAACAGAATGATGAAGAAGACGACGATTGCGCCGATCAGCCACCGGAGGCAGCCCCACATCGGGCCTCGCCTCTGACGCTCACGCGCAGATTCGTGTTGATGCTCCTCGACCGGGTCGTCGTTTACTTCCATTTGATATGCGCACCGATGTGCTAACTACGAGCCAAAAGATAGAGATCGCGCAAGTTATTACCGGACGGGACCATCGTCAACGGCTTGCCGATCGCGGCGGCGATCTCGTACGAGTTCGATCGATCGAGCTCCCGAGCCGCCATTGTGCGGTCGAAGGCCGCCGGAAGCGAAATCTGAATGCCGCCAACCCCGCTGTTTCCATCGACGCCGTCCGAGCTCCCGAACAGCGCTTCCATTGGCAGCGTCGCTTGAACTGCAACCCGGACTGCCAGCTCGCTGCATCTTCCTCCTCTTCCATCACCGCGCGTTACAACAGTCGGCTCGCCGCCCGCGACGAGCACTTCGCCGGATTTCATGGTCTTCACGCGATCGAAAAGAAACGCGGCGGCGGCCGAAACGTCGCTCTCAATCTGACGCTCGCAGCGAATCGCATTCGGCGCGATCCGGGCTGCCGCCGAAGTCAGCGTGTCGTTGTCCGCGATCAGCTCTACGCTCGCGCGTGAGATCCGTTTAACAGTTTCGGGACATTTCTCGTCTAACAATTTCGTGACAATTGCATCGAACCGGCCGAGACGTTTGAGGATGTCGATCGCGTCGCGCTTCGTCGTGGTGTCGGCGAGAGTCGGACCGGAAGCGACATCGGCGAGTGCGCCCGTTGCAACGTCGGAGTAAACGAGCGTTACCGATCGGCCGCGAACACGCGCGCCGAGGCGGCCGCCTTTGATCATGGAAAGATGTTTGCGGACGCAGTTGATCTCGCCGATCGATGCGCCGCTCTTGATGAGACGCGCGTTCGTGTCGACGACATCGCGCGCATCGAACCACGGCGTCAGCGGAAGATCGACGCACGCCGATCCACCGCCTGAGATCAGAAAGAGGATGTCGTCGTGCGCATCAACGAAGTCGATCAACGCGCGTCCGGCTTCAAATGATGCATCCGTTATCTGCGGATGACCGCCCTTGTGCACTTCGGCCTTCACGCTCGGTTCGCGATAGCCATCCGGAATCGCCACGAACGCATCATTGAAATCAGGAATGCCATCGAGCAGCGCGCCGGCGCATTTGCCGATCGCGACGACATTTCGCGGCATCTCCGGGCGCCAGACGCGTCGCACGAGGCGCTCGGGCGCGCAGGCTTCGAGCGCGTCGCGGTAAATGTCTTCGAGATCGATCATTGCTGTGTCATCCCGAGCGTATGCGAGGGATGACACAAGCACAAAACCCCGTATCCTTGTACTCATGCCGCGCGACCTCCCGATCAGCAACGGGAATCTCATGATCAATTTCGATCATGAGTACAACATCCGCGACGTCTACTACCCGCACGTCGGCCAGGAGAACCAGACGGTCGGCGACGTCTCGTTTTTCGGCGTCTGGTGCGACGGCAAGTTCGCTTGGATCGGCAATCCCTCGTGGATCAAAACGATGGACTACGACGGCGACTCGCTCGTCACGCGGGTCGTGGCGCGGTCACCTTCATTCGATCTCGAGATGACGATCAACGACGCGGTCGACTTCGATCGCGATCTCTTTCTGCGCAAGGTCGAGATCAAGAACCTGAAACCGACCGCGCGTGCAGTGCGGCTTTACATCCATTTCGATCCGCACATGTGCGGCAACAACATCGGCGACACAATCTTCTTCGATCCGGAATTCAATGGGCTGGTTGCGTACAAGGGACGCAATTACGTTTTGATGAACGGATCGATCGACGATCAATTCGGCTTTCAATCGTTCGCGATCGGCGCCAAAGAGCGCGAAGGATTTCAAGGGACATGGCGCGATGCCGAGGACGGCAAACTGCAGGGCAATGCAATTGCGCAGGGATCCGTCGACGCCACCGGCATGCTCGAATACAAACTCGGCCCCTCGGCAACGCAGACGGCGTGGATCTGGTGGGCGTTCGGGAAAGCGTACCGGGAAGTCTCATCGCTCGACGCGATGGTGCGCGAACGCGGACCCGCATCATTTCTGAAGCGCACGCACGAGTACTGGCGGCTGTGGGTCAAGAACGACATCGACATCTCGCGCCTGCCGCAGAACGTGCAGCGCCTGTATCGCCGATCGCTGCTGATCATCCGTACGCACGTCGATAACAACGGCGCCGTGATCGCGGCGACCGACTCCGACATCGTGCAATTCGGAAAAGACACATACACCTACATGTGGCCGCGCGATGGCGCGATCGTCACGGTCGCATTGCTGCAGGCCGGCTACGCGGAGATCACGCGAAGGTTCTTTCACTTCTGCAGCAAGCTCGTGACGGCCGAAGGATTCGTGCTGCACAAGTACAACCCCGACGGCTCGGTCGGATCGTCATGGCATCCGTGGATGGCGCCCGATGGAAAACGTCAGCTTCCGATTCAGGAAGACGAGACGGCGTTGATTCTGTGGGCGCTGTGGTTCCATTTCGAGAAGTTCCACGACGTCGAGTTCATCAAGCCGCTCTACAAGCCGGTCGTGAAATCCATCGGCGATTTTCTGGCGCGCTATCGCGAGCCGCACACGCGTCTGCCCGCCGCGTCCTACGACCTCTGGGAGGAGCGGCGCGGCACCGCCGCATTCACGGTCGGGGCGGTGTGGGCGGGCCTGAACGCCGCTGCACGTTTCACCGAAGCATTCGGAGAACCGGAGCTCGCAGAAAAGTACCGGCGCGCCGCGATGGAGATCCGTGAATCGACCGAGCGCATCATGTTCGATCCGTCCGTGGGGCGCTTCGCGCGGATGGTCAACGTTTCGCGCGAAGGAGAAATCGTGCTCGATATGACGATCGACGCTTCGATCGCCGGCCTGTGGCTGTTCGGGATGTTCGATCCGAATGATCCGAAGATCGTCTCGACGATGGAGCAGGTCGTGAGCCGCCTGACGGTGAAGACTGCCATCGGCGGGGTCGCGCGCTATGAAAACGACTACTACTTCCAGGTCTCGAAGGATCTGACGAATGTCGCCGGCAATCCCTGGATCTTGTGCACGCTTTCGATGGCGCTGTGGTACGGCATGCGCGCGAAAACGACTGCCGATCTCGACAAAGCCATTGAAATTCTCGAGTGGGCGACTGAGCGCGCATTGCCGAGCGGCGTGTTGCCGGAGCAGGTCGATCCGTACACCGGCAAGCCGCTCTCCGTCGCGCCGCTCACATGGAGTCATGCTTCGCTGGTCCTCGCGGTGCATCAGGTTGCCGACCGGCTCAACACCTTCGCGGCGAACGAGCGAGTAGCACAGGAGATCCCACTTTGAAGCGCATGCGTCTGCGTACGCGCGTCCTTCTGCTCACGGCAGCTTTCGCGTTGACCTTGTTTGCGATCACGTTTTTCCTCAGCTCGCGCAATCTTCTTTGGGCGGGACTCGCGATCGCATGGATCGTCGCGATGTGCAGCTTCGCGGCGGTGCAGATCACGCTCAGGCGCGTCGTGCGGCCACTCGAGGATCTCGCGCGCGCCGCGGAGAAAATCGCCGGCGGCGATCTCAACGCGCGTGCGCCTGTCGCGGGTGACCTCGAGATCGCGAAGCTGGGCACATCGTTCAACAACATGGCCGACAAACTCCGCGCGCATGCTCGGACCGACGATCTGACCGACCTTCCGAACTTTCGCGCGTTTCGCGAGCGCATCGATGCCGAGATCGAGCGCGCCATCCGCTATCCGGAGCAATTCGGCGTGCTGGTTCTCGATCTCGATCGCTTCAAGCTCTACAACGATCGTCACGGCCATCTGGCCGGCAACGAAGCGCTGCAGCGCGTCGCGCGTGCGTTGCGGGTCGCCGTCCGCACCGTCGATTTTCCGGCGCGATACGGCGGCGAAGAGTTCGCGGTCATCCTTCCGCAGATCGAAGCGCAGGCGCTGGCGATCATCGCGGAACGCGTGCGCGCGTCAGTCGAAGCGATCCCCGCACCTGCCGGCGGCGAAGCGATCACGATCAGCATCGGGGGCGCGATCTTTCCGAGCGATGGAAAGACGGTCGACGAGCTGTTTCACATCGCGGACGAACGCCTTTACGAAGCCAAGCGCGCCGGCCGTAATCGCGCGATTACGCCTGCTCCAACTCGGCGATCAGCCGATCGACAGTCCGCGTGAGCGCGGCGATCTCGCGCTCTGGCAGATCGTGGCCCAGGCGTTCGCGCCACTGCTGGTAGGCGGGGCGGAATTTGTCGACCAGCGCACGGCCGCGCCGAGTGAGTTGGACCCGCGATGAGCGCAAGTCTTTCGGATCGTCATGCCGTTCTGCGAGGCCGAGCTGTTCGAGGCGCGCCATCATCCCGGTCATGTTTTGCTTCGAGACCATCATCTTGCGCGCGATCGCGGCGAGCGTCATCGGCGTGTCCGATTCCGCCAGCATGGACAGAATCGACCACTGCTGCGGCGTCACCTTGGCGCGCTCGAAAATCGGACCCAGCCGGCGATTCAGCAGGTTCGCGAGCTGAATCACGCCGGACACGAGGTCGCGCTCGGCATCGGGCATTCGGTCAATGTATTGACGATTTAGGGGCCTGTCAAATGTGCCGGAAGATGGCTTTGCCGGCAAAAACCGCCGCTTCGCCCAGCTCCTCTTCGATCCGCAGGAGCTGGTTGTATTTCGCCACCCGATCGCTGCGCGACGCCGAGCCGGTCTTGATCTGTCCCGCGTTCGTCGCCACCACCAGATCGGCAATCGTCGAATCCTCAGTTTCACCTGAGCGATGCGAAACGATGGACCGATATCCGGCGCGCTTCGCCATCTCGATTGCCTCAAACGTCTCGGTCAGCGTGCCGATCTGATTCACTTTCACGAGGATCGCGTTCGCGATTCCGCGCTGGATTCCCTTCGCGAAAATTGCCGGGTTCGTGACGAAGACATCGTCGCCGACGATCTGGGTCTGCGCGCCCATGGCCCTGGTCCACGCCTCCCACCCATCCCAGTCGCCCTCCGCCATCCCGTCCTCGATCGAGAGGATCGGGTACTTGCGTTTCAGGTTGCCGTAGTACTCGATCATTTCCGCGCTGGAGAGCTTCTTTCCCTCGAAGTCGTACTTGCCGCTCTCGAAGAATTCTGACGCGGCGGCATCGAGGCCCAGGAAAATCTGGTCGCCCGCTTTGTAGCCGGCTTTCTCAATGGCAGTCAGGATCAGATCGAGCGCCTCGGCGTTCGTCTTCAAATCGGGCGCGAATCCGCCCTCATCGCCGACAGCGGTCGTGAGTTTTTTGTCATGCAATGTTTTCTTGAGCGCGTGGAACGTATCGACGCCGGCGCGCAGCGCGTCGGAAAACGTCGCGAAGCCGGCGGGGATGATCATGAACTCCTGCACGTCGAGGTTGTTGTCGGCGTGCGCGCCGCCGTTGATCACGTTCATCATCGGTACGGGCAGCGTGCGCGCGCCGGGACCGCCGAGGTATGCGAAAAGCGGGAGGCGCGTGGCTTCGGCGGCTGCCCGCGCGACCGCCAGAGAAACGCCTAACATCGCGTTGGCGCCGAGGCGGGATTTGTTCTCGGTGCCGTCGAGTTGCAGCATCGCCCGATCGATCATCGGTTGCTCGCGCGCGTCCATGCCCTCGACTTCGCCCGCGATCGCTTCGTTGACGTTCTGCACGGCCTGCAGAACGCCCTTACCGCCGTAGCGCTTCTTGTCACCGTCGCGAAGCTCCAGCGCCTCGCGCGAACCGGTCGAGGCGCCGGACGGAACGGCGGCCCGACCGAGGGAGCCCGAGTCCAGAAGACAATCGACTTCGATCGTCGGATTACCGCGTGAATCGAGGATTTCGCGCGCGAAAAGCTCGACGATTTTGAACATGGCGCGCGCATTGTACACGGCTGAATCTGGCATGCCGCAGAAGGAGAAGAAGCCGTCGATCACCGTCCTTTACGACGCGCAGGAGAAGAGCGTCCGCAAGGAGGAATTGGCTGAAGGAAAGAAAGTCCCGGAGCTCGTTTGCAATCAGATCGACGCGGTGCTGACGAAACGCGGCTACACGATCAAGCTCCTGGCTGCCGAAGCGCCGATCAAGAAGCTAGTCCGCCAGATCGAAGACGACACCTCCGATCTCATTTTCAACGTCTGCGAGTCCCTGGGCGGCGCTCCCGGTGAAGAACGCCGCATCGCCGCCGTGCTCGAATTGCTGGAAAAGCGATTTACCGGATCGGGCTCGCTGGCGCTGACTTTGGCGACCGACAAATCACTCGCGAAGAAACTCTTCGAGTTTCACAAGGTGAAATCACCCGACTTTGTGATCATTGCGCCGGGACGTGTCGAGGGAACAACGCCGCTGAAGAACTTTCCGCTGATTGTGAAGCCGTCTGCGATGGACGCGTC
>DATBSF010000014.1:0-5547 GCA_036559905.1 Thermoanaerobaculia bacterium
TGCAACAACCCGTCGCCGACGGTGTGACCGAGGGTGTCGTTGACCAGCTTGAACTGATCGAGATCGAGAAACATGACCGCCACTGCCCGCCGCGCCCGGCGCGCATGCGCGAGCGCAACGCTGATGCGATCGCGGAACAACAGCCGATTGGGCAAACCGGTCAGCACATCGTGATACGCCTGATATTCGACCTGCTCCTGCGCGGCTTTGCGGTCCGAAATATCGATGATCGTGCCCTCGATAATCCCGCCCTCAGCCGAATCGAGCAGCGTCATGTTCTCCAGGACCCACACCGGCGAGCCGTCGCGCCGCCGCATTCGCAGCTCGATGTTCGACAGCGTCCGCTGCTTGCTCAGCCGCGCCATCACCCGCTGGCGATCTTCGCGATTGAAATACAGGCTGAATGAAGTCTGATTCAGCAGCTCTTCTTTCTCGTAACCGAAGATTCGCGCGAGCGAGTCGTTGACCTCGAGGATGCGGCCGTCGAGCGTCGATCGGAAAACCCCGGCGAGGTTGCGTTCGAACAGGAGGCGATAGCGCTCCTCGTTTTCGCGCAGACGTTCCTGATTGCGCTGTCGCTCCGTGACATCGACGGCGATGACGAGGCGCGCCCGACGTCCGCCGGAAACAAATTCGAACGACGTGATCTCGGCATCGAAGTCCGTTCCATCTTTTTTCCGATGGCGAAAGATACGATTGCGATCGCGATCGTGCAGCGTGCTGAGCGTCTTCAACATCACCGGCAGCTCTTCCGGCGGACGGATGTCGGCGATCGTCAGATGCAGAAATTCGTCTTTGGAGAATCCGTAATGACGCACCGCGGCTTCGTTGACGTTGATGAATTTCAACGTCTCGAAGTCGTAGACCCACATCGGCAGCGGATTGCCTTCGAACAGGGTGCGATAGCGATGTTCACTTTCGCGAAGGGCCTGCTCGCCGCGGCGTCGCTCGGTGACATCGCTCGCGACGTACACGACTCCGACCGGCGCGTCGTCGGCATCGCGCACGAACGACGAGGCTGTCGCGACGTCGACCGTCGTGCCGGACGCCGTCCGCCACTTCATGTGAACGTTGAGCGTTCCGCCGCTGCGAAGAAGCTGGCCGGTGCTGATCGATTCCTGCGGATCGATGATCGTCCGAATCGTCTTGCCCAGCAGATCCTCCTCGGCGTATCCGAGGATCGAGAGCGCGGCGTGATTGACGACGCGAATCTTTCCTTCGAGGTTGATCACGATGACCGCGCTCTTCATCGTCGCGAGAATCTGCGCGGCCGCGTACTCCGGCGTCAGTTCGACGATGTGGTAGCGCCAGACTGAATTCGCCGCCACCGCGACGAATCCGAGAATGGCGAGGAAGCCGAACGGGCGGACGCCGACGCCGATGGTGGGAAGAAAATCGATCAGCGCCAGCGATGCGACCGAGAATGCCAGCACCATCGCGCGTGCGCCATCGCGCGAGATTCCTTCGAGCTCCTGCGATGCGCGCCAGATCAGATAGACGCCTGCCGCCAGCATCGCCGTCGCGATCGTGATCCACGACAGATTGAGAATCGCGCCGCGGACGTAGTAGCCCCACGGGTAATGCCAGACGCCGCGAATGAACACGCTTGTCGAAACGCTGAGGATCGCGATCAGGATCGAGAACGCCCAGCAGAAAATGACCGGGGCGCGAAACGCGCGGCGACGGCCGACGAAGACAACGCTGAAATGAAAAATCGCGGGCGGGATGAGATCGGAGAAGAATGAGCCGAGGCGGGCCCACGTCAATGCGGTCGCGGCGTTGCGGCTTTCGTAGAGCGCGGCGAAGCTTGCGAGCCAGCCGGCAGCCCCGATGGTGATCGCAAGAAATAGCGCACTGAGCAGCGATCCGCGTCCTCGGGCCATCACGGCGATGCCCAGGATCAGGATGGCCGCTGCCGTAAACAGCGTTGCAACTGCAAGACTATTCGGACCGATGCGCCAGTTTAACCCGCCGCCGCCCGGTTGGGACGTTGGGATCTTGGGATGTTGGGAGGTAAAGCCAAACCTTCCCGCTTCTCACATCCCAACGTCCCAACATCCCAACCGGGCGGGCGGTGGGTCAGTAGTAGTCGCGTTTCTTGAAGTAGCTCTCCCGTTTCGCTCCGGAAGGCTCCGAGGTGACACCCTGCGTCGGCTCGTCGTTGTTCCTGGTCTGATCCAACCCGTTCGCGTAAAAGTCGCCGGCGCGTTGCGAGTTCCGATTGCCCTTCAATCGATTGACGTTCTGTCCTGTTTCGCCGCGTCGTTCTGCCATACCTCTGAAAGGTGCAACAGTGCTACCAACCGCGGACGGGCCGCCACTCGTCGACGACACTGCCGCGCTCGATGACTTGGTAGCTGTCGTACATCGCGGACGTCAGGCAGGAATGGTTCGGGATGATGCGAAGGCGGGTGCCGACCGGAGGCGGATCGATGGCGTGCAACTTCCCATGTTCCTGCGACACGGCGATGAGCTTGATCGGCAACGGCCGCAGATCGAGATCGCACACAATACCGTAACCGAATTTCGGATCAATTTGATCGGGGCCGAGGTCCTTGGACAACGCCAGCGCGCCGGCGTCGATGATCGCCTGGCGCCGCTCGGGATACGAGCCGACGACCGTCGCGAGAACCGAGACCGCGCAATCTTCGCGACGGCACGATCCGATCGTCGACTGGAACGCATCGTAGAAAACGTAGTTGCCGGGACGCACTTCATCCGCGTCTTCGAATCGATCGACAACCGATGCGGTGGGCGTTGAGCCGACGCTGCGGATGAGATTCGGTGCGAGCTTCGTTCGAAAACGCGTCAAGGCCGCGGTCTCCTGCAATGCGACGCGACGGATCTCGTCGATCGTCTTCACGTTGTACGAATGTCCCGCATGCGTCAGCAATCCCTGAAAACGCACGTACTTCGATTGCGCGATCGCCTGTGCCAGCCGCACACTTTCCGGTCGGTCGGGATCGACCCCGGCGCGGTGATAGCCGCAGTCGACTTTCAGGAAGACGTCAAAAACGACTTTTTTGTCCTCTATCGCTCGTAGAGCCGGCTCACTATCGATGAGGATGTTGAACCGCTCGATTTTCGCCGCCAGAGCGGCGGCTTCATCGAGCTTTTCGGGCGAGATCGGCACCGCGTACGTGATGTCCTCAAACCCCGCCTCGGCGAAGAATTCTCCCTCGGCAAGCGTCGAAACGGTAATCGGGCCGAGCGCGCCGCCATGCTGCATGCGGCCAATCTCCAGGGTCTTGTGCGTCTTCACGTGCGGACGGAAAAGAACGTCCGACGCGAGAGCCTTCTCGCGCATGCGCGCGCAGTTTTGCTCGACAATATTCCTGTCAACGAGAAACGCCGGCGTCTTCAGATGCGCAAAATCATTCATATCGATATGGACGCATTCTACGCGTCGGTCGAACAGCGCGATCAGCCGTCACTTCGTGGTAAGCCCGTGATCGTTGGCTGGCCGGGCGAGCGGAGCGTCGTGTGCGCGGCGTCGTACGAAGCGAGAAAATTCGGAGTGCACTCCGCGATGCCGTCGTCGCGCGCGCTGCGACTCTGTCCCGACGGCGTCTTCATCGCGCCGAATTTCGAGAAATATCGAACCGTCTCGCAGCAGATCCGCGCGATCTTCGAGCGCCACACGCCACTTGTCGAACCGCTCTCTCTCGATGAGGCGTACCTCGACGTCACGCAAGAGCTGACTGGAATTCCGTCCGCCACCGAGACGGCCGAGGCGATCAGGAAGGAGATTCGCGGAGAGACGGAGCTGACCGCATCGGCCGGCGTGGCGCCTAACAAGTTCCTTGCGAAGATCGCATCCGACTGGCGCAAGCCGGATGGACTGTTCGTCATCCGGCCGGAACAGATCGATACGTTTCTCATCGAGTTGCCGGTCCGGAAAATACCAGGCGTCGGCAAGGTCACGGAAAAAGTGCTCGTCGACATGGGCGTCGCGACCGTCGGCGATCTGCAGCGATTCACCGATCAGCAGCTCGTCGATCGATTCGGAAAATGGGGAACGCGACTCTGGGAGCTCGCCCGCGGCATCGATGAGAGTCCGGTCGAGCCGTCGCGAAAGCGGAAGTCGTGGTCGAGCGAGAGCACGTTCCCGCGCGACATCAGCATGGACGAAGTCGCCGACTACATCCGCAACGAAGCGCATTCGCTATGGGAAGCGCTCGCCCAACGGAAGCTCATCGGGCGCACGGTCACCGTGAAATTGCGGACGGGTGCCTTCGCCACCGCAACGCGCCGATTGACTCCCGAGCTGACGCCTGCCAGCGGCGACGATCTCGCGCGCATCGGCGTCGAGCTGCTGTCGCGATTCGAATTTCCGGCCGGGAGCCGATTCCGTCTGGCGGGAATTGGCGTGTCGAATTTCGTTGGGGAAGAGGAGCAGCAGCCGGCACTTTTCGCATGATTCTCTGTGTCCTCTGTGTTCTCTTTGGTGAGAACCCTTTTCACCACAGAGAGCACAGAGGACACAGAGAGCTACAATGCGCGCCCTATGAACGTGCAGCCTGTCTCGGTCGCGCAATACGGAATCGGTCCCATCGGTGCCGAAATCGCCCGCCTGCTCCTCACAAAACCGTGGGTGCGGCTCGTGGCGGCCGTCGATATCGACCCCAACAAAATCGGCAAGGACCTCGGCGACGTCATCGGCCTCGGAAAAACTGTCGGCGTGAAAGTCACCGCCGATCTGCAGGGCAAGCCGGAAGTCGTCTGCCACTCGACCGGATCGCGCCTGCGCGAAGTCTCCGCGCAGCTCAAGAGTCTTCTCGAACGCGGATGCCACGTCGTCTCCACCTGCGAAGAGCTGTCCTTCCCGCTCGATCATGCGATTCGCAACGAGCTGCAGCAGGTCGCGCGCTCGCACAACGTCACGCTCCTCGGCACCGGAGTGAATCCCGGCTTCGTAATGGACAAACTCCCGCTGACACTGACGTCGGTCTGCCAGAGCATTCAGTCGATCGACATCATCCGCATCCAGAACGCATCGACGCGGCGCGAGCCGCTGCAGCGGAAAGTTGGGGCCGGGATGACGCCCGCCGAATTCCGCGCCGCCGTCGACGCTGGAAAAATCAAGCACATGGGCCTCCGCGAGTCGCTGATGATGGTCGGCAACGGACTGGGCGTCGAGTTCGAGAAGGTCAGCGACGAGAAGATCGAGCCGATCGTCGCGAAGAAGGAAGTCGTGACGCAGTATCTAAAGGTTGCGGCCGGCCAGGTCGCGGGCGTGCATCAGACGATCGAGGGCAAGGGAAAAATCAACGTGCGGCTCGAGCTGCGGATGTACGTCGGTGCCGAAGATGTGGCGGCCGACAAGGTGATCGTGAAGGGCGTCCCGAATCTCGAAATGGAGATCAAGGAGGGCGTCCACGGCGATCGCGCGACAGCGGCGATGGTGGTGAATGCGATCCCGCGGGTCATCAGCGCGCGTCCCGGCGTGCTGACGATGGACGACATTCCGATCAGCTTCCGCTGATTTGCGCGACGCGCTTCGCGACGATGTTCGCCGTGTCGTGGAGCGCCTTCAGTCGATCGACT
>DATBSF010000015.1:0-3680 GCA_036559905.1 Thermoanaerobaculia bacterium
GATCGATGTGCATCGCCGCGGTGATCGGTTGATGGTCGAAGCCGACGTCGTCCAGGATCAGGACGATGCGGCCGCGAGTCCGCGCCGGAGGCTGCACCATCGCGGCATGCGTTGAGCGCTTCTGCTCCGGTTTGGGAAGCCGGAATGTGAGTGCGATGAAGATCCAGATGAGGAGCACAAGGAGGCCGAAGATCGGGATCAGGGTGAGAAGGGCGATGTTGCGGAATGATTTCTGCCGCGGCGAGATCCTGCGTCTCCCCTCCCAACCGTCCATGCGCAATTGAATTTTCGCACAAACGGCGAGCCGTGGTACTCTTCGCCGCCCACACGAGACCGCGATCCTCCGCGCGGCCGCTTCCGAATTCCCCGGCACCACAAAATGTACAATGAAAAGATTCATATATATCGTGTGCCTTTTTATGCCCGCCGGACTCGCAGCAGCTATACCGATGGCGCGGGTCATCAACGTGATCGACAGTCACACCATCACCGTTGAGGTTGATGGGCGGCGAAATGCAGTCGTCCTCAGCGGAGTCGCGGTGTCACCGGGCGAAGAAGCGGCTGCCGTCGAACATCTGCATCGCCTTGTTGACGGCGCGTGGGTGTACGTCGAGGGCGGAGATGTCTACCGTTCGCCTGACGGCCTGTTCGTCACCGGCGAGATGCAGCGTCACGCCTGGTGGTCAACTCCGAACATGCGCTACCTCGGGCTGGCAGATCCGGGACCGCGAACGGAGCCCGCGAAAACGAAGCCCGCGAAAGCCGCGACCGTCAAACGGCCATCGACCGGCAAAGACGCGTCACGGTCAGAAGCCCCACGACGCGTTCCTGCTCGACGATCTCCAGCTCGGCACCTGCGGTGATCTGGAGCCGATCGATGTCTTCGTTTCTGATCTCGATGACGACGCGTCCGGCCTGACCTGGTTCGATCGTCGGCGGACCTTCGATGACACGCATCGGGGTCGTACCGACGATCACCTGATAAGAGCCTTCGCGCGGCGCGATCGGATCGGCACGCCCTCCGGCATCGGTGGGAAGCAGGAAGACGACTGCCTCGAGAAAGTCGACCATTGCCAATTGTACCGCGCTGACGCGGAGTAAACTTGCGCAAATGTCATCGACTCCCAAGGAGGTCCGCCGCCCGTTTTCGAGCGTGGCGCCGCGAACGAGCGTCGACAATCTCCTGCGAACCGCGCAGCAGCATCACGTGCAGCTCAGCGTGATGGCCGACACCAAGGCCAGCATCCTGATCACGATTTCTTCGATCGTGTTGACGATTGCGCTCAGCCGCGCGAGCGATCCGCAACTGCGACCGGCGCTCCTGACGCTGGCGGCTTCGTGTCTGATTTCATTGCTGCTCGCGATCATCGCAGTGCTGCCAACGTTCGCGGGTTCGCGCCGGAACATGGCGGAACGCAACATCCTCTTCTTCGGCCATTTCGCGCAGATGTCGCTCGAGGAATATCGCAACGAGATGGAGCACGTCCTCTCATCCGACGCGCTCGTCTACGAAGCCGCCGTCCGCGACATCCACTCCCTCGGCGTTTACCTGTACAAGAAAAAGTACCGGTTCCTGCGATTCGCGTACGTCGCGTTGCTGTTCGGTTTCATCCTCGCGACAGTCGTCGAGGCGTGGTTCTACTGGCGGATCTGAGAGCCGGCGCGAAAGGTATCGCAGTCCTCGATCCGTCCCGATTGGTACCCGCGACGAAACCACTCAGCGCGCTGCCGCGATGAACCGTGCGTGAACGAATCCGGATTCACGCTGCGGCCAGATGCCCTTTGAATGCGATCGTCGCCAACCGCGGCCGCAGCATTGAGCCCTTCCTCGATATCGCCGCTCTCCAGAATGTTTCGCTGAGCGGTCGAGTGCGCCCAGATTCCGCTGAAGCAATCCGCTTGCAGCTCGAGCGCAACGGAATCGCCGCGGCCGCGCTTCTCGATGCCGAGGAGCTTTTGAACGTGGTGGCCGATCTCGTGGGTGATGACGTACGCCTGCGCAAAGTCGCCGGTGGCCGCGAATCGATCGCGCATCTCGTCGAAGAATCCGAGGTCGAGATACACCTTCTGGTCGATGGGGCAGTAGAACGGTCCCGACGCAGCCTGAGCGAATCCGCACGACGAGCTGATCGCATCACGGAACAGAACGAGCTTCGTGTGGCGATAGCGATCGCCCAAAATCTTATCCCACGTAGCCTGCGCGTCATCGACCACAAACGAGACAAACTGCACCTCGCGACTCTCCGCCGGACTCTGTTCGACCGGCTGGCCCTCGGCCGTCGATGTGCTCGAGGGTGTTCCCTCGAAGATCGCAAAAAAGTTTTTCCCGAAAATAAGGCTGAGGATCAGCAGGACTACGGCGCCCCCGATACCGATCGGCATACCGCCGCCAAGACGGAATCCGCTCGATCCGCGGCGATCTTCGACATCAGAGCTTTCTCCACCAGGTGTCCATCGCATGATTGCGGAATTAGCACGATCAACGCCAGCTCAACTAAGCCTTGCGCAAATCGAACACAAAGCCGCGGCCGGGCGGCTTGGCGATGCGCTTTTTCGCCTGTCCGAGCGCTTCGAGAACGTACAAAATCCGCAACACGTCGAAACGCTCTTTCACGACGCTCGATCGCTTCAGGATCTCGGCTGACGTGAGACCTTTCTTGCCGCCGAATCGCCGCTGCACCGAGTCGACCGCGCGCCGCGTCACCAGATTGAAATTGCCCGACAGCGGGCCGGATAGCGTGATGAGGATGTAGTGCTTCTCGGTGCGCAGGACGTAGTAGGTACTTCGAAGACCGGCAATCTCGCCGATGAACTCCGCATCGCGGAACTCGCCTAACAACGCCTTGGCTTTCACAGGGTGTTCAATGTTACTGCATTCGCTGCAGCAGGCGAACGTCGGCGCTGCCGCACGTGACGTTGTACCCGACGATGCGCCGTACCTGAGCGCCGCGCCACACCACGACCGCGTCAGGCGGGCGGGCGGGTGGGTTGGGGCGGTAGGAGAGGGGGAAATCGGGAAGCCGCGCTTCGTAATCGTCGAGATCCACCACGTCTTCGTGCAGGCCGAGATAGCTTGTGAGATGGAGCGTCGGCGTGACCTGCGGACTCATTCGCGAGATCGAGAAAAAGGTCTGGATCGTGCTGTGCGGCCGGATCAGCGGTGCGCATTTGACGATATCCGCGATGTAGCGGTTGAGCTTCGCGATCTGGATGGATGTCAACCCGATGTGCGCGGCGATCGCGATCAGAAACAGCGCCGTCGCGATCGCAGGCCGCGGCAACGTGATCCATGCCGGCAGCGTGAGAATCGTCAGAAACAGCAGCCGCTCGTTGATCCAGCCCGCCTGCACCCACCCACCCGCCGAGTAACCCCACGGCATCACGAAATACGCGATGAGAAGTGCTGCCGAGACCAGGGCCATCTCGCGAGCAACACGACGCCAGATGGCGTAGATGATTCCGACTGCGACGAGCGCCGTCGTCGCCCACGCGACGACGATGTGACCCGCGGCGAAAAACGCGGGCACCTGGCGGACGTGCCACATGAAGGTATGGAAGATCGGTTCCCCTGACGTGCGCGCGAGCGCATCGCCGATGAAGATGACGTACGCGGGAGTCAATTCGAGAAGCACGCGCCAGCGGCGTTCAGTCACCGCGAGAATCGAGATCGCCATCAGCGT
>DATBSF010000016.1:0-8895 GCA_036559905.1 Thermoanaerobaculia bacterium
GCGCTCGGCTTTCGTGAAGAAACTCGTCTCGGTTGTGCCGGGACAAATTAGCGAGACGCGCACTCCACGTCCGATCACTTCGTCGCGCAACGCTTCGGTAAACCCCACGATCGCGAACTTGGTTGCACAATATCCGCCCATTCCAGCGTAGCCCATCAATCCGGCGATCGACGAAACATTCACGATGACGCCGTCGCGTCGCTCGAGCATGCCCGGAAGCGCCGCCTGTGTGCACCAGACCGTGCCGAAGTAATTTGTCTCCATCATTTGTTGCAGGTCGTTGGGCGATGCTTTTTCAATCGAGTCGAAAATGGCAAATCCGGCATTATTGACGAGAACATCAACCTTTCCCGCCGCGTCGATCAGCCGCTTGCAGTCCTCGCGGTTGGCGACATCGGCCACCACCGACGTGCAGTGCACTCCCGTTGAGCGGCACGCGGACGCGACTTCATCGAGTAGCTCGCTGCGTCGCGCGCCGATGATCAGATTGGCTCCGCGCCGGGCAAATTCGAGAGCTGTCGCCTTTCCAATCCCTGACGAGGCGCCCGTGATGACGACGGTCTTGTTCTGTAACCGCAATGGCAGGTTTATAGCATTGACTGAACTATTCAGCGGCACCTATACTCGGCGCATCCTCGGCTCCGGCTCGACGATGCCACAAGACCGTACGTAGCGCGCACCCGAACCAGGAGGTCTTTCCGATGCCGTTCGAAGAAGTCAAAAAGATCTGGATGAACGGACGGCTCGTGGATTTCGCCGACGCGAAAGTCCACGTCATGACCCACGCCATCCACTACGGGTCAGGACTCTTCGAAGGCATACGCTGCTACGACACCAAGAACCAGGGTCCCGCAATCTTCCGGCTCGACGCGCATACCCGGCGTCTCTACGATAGCTGCCGCATCTATCGCATGGAGGTTCCGATCTCCATGGACGCTTTCAAGCGCGCCTGCATCGATACGGTCGCTGCCAACAAGTTCGACGATTGTTACCTCCGGCCGCTCGTTTATCGCGGATTCGGATCGCTCGGTGTCGATCCCTCGAAGTGCCCGATCGACATCGCCATCGCCGCATGGGTCTGGGGCAAATACCTCGGTCCGGAAGCGATCGAGAACGGCGTCGACGTCCGCGTCTCTTCGTGGAATCGCATGGCGCCGAACACCTTCCCGCCGCTCGCGAAAGCGACCGGCAATTACATGAACTCGATCCTCATCCGCCAGGAAGCCGCGGTTGACGGTTACGCCGAAGGCATCGCTCTCGATGTCAACGGATACGTGAGCGAAGGCTCGGGCGAAAACGTTTTCATCGTCCGCGACGGCCGCATTTTCACTCCACCTCTGGGGGCATCCATCCTCGCCGGCATCACCCGTTCCTGCGTGATTCGAATCGCGCGCGACATGGGCTTCGAAGTCGTCGAGGGATTGATTCCGCGCGAGATGCTCTACATCGCCGACGAAGTCTTCTTCACGGGTACGGCCGCCGAAGTCACGCCGGTTCGCACTATCGATCGCATCGCTGTTGGCAACGGCCGGCGCGGTCCGGTCACCGAGCGCATTCAGAAGGAATTCTTCGACTACATCGGCGGCGAGATCCCCGATCGCTACGGCTGGTTCACGCCGGTTTATGCCGAGCGTGCGGCAACGGCAACCAAGCCGGCGCTGGTCGCGCGCTAGACCCAGTGCCGTTTCTGGAGTGCGGCGCCTTGGCGCCGCTCTAACGTCGGCTGCTTGCTGCCGACGCCGCGGCAAGCCGCGGCGCTGAAAGCGGCGGCAAGCCGCCGCACTCCAGACCTCAAAGCGACGCCAGATAATTCGCGAAGACGTCGTTGAAGAGGGCGCCGGGTCTGCGCTCGCGAATGCGCGTAACGATTTCGGTTCCAGGCACGCCGAGCTTATTGAGAATGACACCTGCGACGAGCGCTGAACGATTGAATCCCATCCCGCAGTGTGACAGCACGCGATGGCCTTCACGGATCAATTGCGCCCCAAGCGTGCCGACCGCGTCGAGGCGCGTCATGTTCGGCAGCTCCTCGTCGTAGATGGGGAAGTAGATGTACAGGCAGCCTTCCGGCGTCGTCGGAATGCACTCATCGAGGCCGGCGTCCATATCGATGACGGTGTCGATGCCGAGATCGGCGAGGGGAGTCCATTCGCGGATGGCGGGGGAGATGAAGAGCTGCCCCTTTTCGTCAACGCGATAGAAATTGACCTCCATGATCACGATCTCGGAATCCTACAGCAATCCCTTTGTGCGCATGGAGCAGTACCGTTGAGCGCCGACGATGAGGTGATCGACCAGCTCGATGTCAACGAGCGAAAGCGATTGCTGGATCCGTTTCGTGAACGTCAAATCCTCGGCGGATGGTGACGGATCGCCCGACGGATGATTATGAAAGAGCACAACGCCGACGGCGTTTGCTTCGAGGCCGACGCGCACGACATCGCGCGTCGAAACGAGTGCGCGCGAGACCGTGCCGACGTAAATCTCGCATTGCTTGAGGACGCGATGGCGTGAATCGAGAAGCACTGCGCCGAGATGTTCCTGCGACTCGTGCGCGTAGCGGCCGATGAGCGCCCGCGCGACGACCGCATCATCGTAGCGCGCGCCGTCGGACGGTTCGGAGGAAGCGAGCCGGCGCGCGATCTCGAACGCCGCGCCGATCCGCGTAGCCTTCGCGAGTCCGACTCCCGAGACCTTCGCCATCGCGTCGGCGCTGCTGCTTCCGAGCGCACCGAGGCCTTCGCGCAGCAGTTCTCGAGCGAGTTGAATTGCGTTCTTGCCGCGAGTCCCGGAGCCGAGGAGGAGCGAGATCAGCTCCGCATCGGAGAGGCCCTCCGCGCCATGTCGCCGCATCTTTTCGCGCGGCCGGTCGTCCAGTGGAAGGTCAGCGATCAGTTCCTGCACGAATAGCCTCGATGATTGTTGGTGTTGCGTTGGCCGCCTTGGCCGCGATTGCGAATGTGCAAGCCGAGCTGATGGCGCTGAGCTGCGGATTGATCTCAATCGACAGGCCGCCCTGATGAAGAGAAACGAGACTCGCGGCTGGAAACACGACGCCGGAAGTTCCGATTACGAGCAAGAGATCTGCATCCCGCACGGCGAGTCCGGCTTTGGCGAACGCGCCTTCCGGAAGCATTTCGCCGAACCACACGACGTCGGGTCGCAAGAGCGCGCCGCATTCGCAATGCGGCGGCAACTCGTCGAACGGACTGGTTGCATCGCGCGTTGTTTCCTCTCGCACGCAGCGCGCACGAAAGAGAGTGCCGTGCAGTTCGATCACATTCTGCGAACCGGCTCGATGGTGCAAACCATCGACGTTTTGCGTGACGACCAATGCGTCAGGAAGCGACGCGATCGCGCGGTGGGCAGCATTCGGCTCGGCATTGCGAACGATCGTGCGTCGCCATTCGTACCATTCCCAGACGAGGAGCGGATTGCGTGCGAAGGCCTCTGGAGTCGCGAGGTCTTCCGCGCGATAGGTTCGCCACAGACCGCCCTCGCCGCGGAAGGTTGGGATCCCGCTGTCGGCAGAGACGCCCGCGCCGGTCAGAACAACGATCTTTCGCGGCCTCTCTCGCCGAATCGCCTCGAGTGCCGCCTGCATCGCCTCCACATCCCGAGGATACCTCGGTCGCGAAAGCGCTCTACCCGTTGTAGATGTTAGGCCGTCGGAACGTTCGCTTCGTTGATCTGAATGAACGCGTCCTTGCGCAACCGATCGATGTAAGCCTTGTAATCGCGCTGCCAGGAGTCATCGCTCGCGTCTTTACGAATCCGGTCCTTGACCGACTCGAATGCCGGCACTTCGGACGGCAGCCGCTGCTCGACTTTCAGAATGTGCCAGGAAGTTTTCGCTTCGATCGGACCGATGATCGCTCCGGCATTGCTGTTGAACACGGCTTTGTCGAGCTGGGGCAGCAACTCTCCACGCGCGACTTCGCCGAGGTCGCCGCCTTTGTCTTTGGTCGGCGCTTGCGAGGCTGTCTTTGCCAGCAAGGCGAAGTCCGCGGACGCGCGGGCCTGCTCAGCGATCTGCTGCACGTGTTGGCGCTCCTGCTCGAGAGCAGTGGGGTTGTCCGGCTTGAGGATGACGATCTCGCGCAGTCGCGCGCGTTCCGGGAGACGGTAGCGTTCCTTCTCGCGATCGTATCGCTCGCGGAGCTCCTTGTCGGTCGCTTCTTCGCGGCCGCGCAGCTCGCGCCCGAAGACCTTGTTCATGAGAAGCGTGTCGCGCAGTCGCGCTTCCATGTCGGCGCGCGTGAGTCCTGATTTCTGCAGCGAATCGTTGAACTGCTGGTCGGTAGTGAGTCCGTACTGTTGCTTGAGGCGCTCGACCGCATCTTTCAGTTCTTCACTCGAGACGGACAGGTTGAGGCGGTCCGCGCGATCCTTGATGAGCAGTTCCGAGATCAAGTCGTTCGTCAGATTCTTCTTGAACTCTTCCTTACGGGCGTTGATGTCAGCCGACTGGACCGTCTGTTCGATCTCGGCGATCCCGTCGTGCAGGCGCTTGAGGTACTGCGCGCGCGTGATGACGCGGTCGCCGACGCGAATGACGATTGCCTCGACGATCTGGGCGGCAGTGGCCGTCCCTGCAACTGCGATAAAAGCTAGGGATATGAGAGCTCGTTTCATGCGTCCACCGTCAACCGGCAACCGGCCACCTTTATTCGTTTTCCGACTTGGGGAGCCCGCCCGAATACCGAAAGGGCAGCCGCTTGGTCAAAACCGCGATCTGCATTTCCTTGCGGGCTTTACTGACAAGCTCAGCGATTCGATTCTTGACCTGCTCGTCCTTCAGTCTTTCTCGGATGACCGGCGCGGCCGTCTGCAGGTCGACGACGCCCGGCGCGCGGCGCTCATCCACTTTGAAAATGTGAAAACTCGACTCTGTTCGTATGACGGAGCTAATGCCGCCAGGTTTCAGCGCGAAGATCTCGTCCTCGAACATCTTTGGCAACTGTCCTCGGGCTACGTATCCGATCTCGCCGCCCTTTTTGGCGTTCGGAGCCAGTGAGAATTCACTCGACAGCGTCTCGAACGACGTTCCTCTCTTCAGCTTCTGCTGGATGTCATCGGCGACGCCCTCGTCATGAACGAGTATCTGGCGGACGTGGACTTCTTCGCCGATTCGGAATTCACTGGCGTGCTGGTCGTAGTAGGCACGCACTTCCAGATCTGACGCCGCCGGAACATCTGCCGAAATCGTGGCGATCAGTTTTTCACGGCGCATGTCGTCGCGTTTCTCGATGACGGTGGCCCCTGCGTCGTTGCGGACGGCGGAGGCAATCTGCTCGGCGGCAATCTCGACGCCGTGCGCCGCGGCGTACTCGGAGAGGATGATCTCCTCCACATACTGATCGAGCATCGCGCTGGAGACTTCCGGTCCGACCTGCGATAAGTCCGTGCCGGCGTTGCGGTCGAGATAGCGCTTGTAATCGGCGAGCGTGATCATGCGATCGCCGACGCGCGCGACAACATCCGCCGGAATCGACGGCTTGCGATGACAGGCTGCGATCGCGAGGCAGAAAACGAGGAGTAAGCGGCGACCCACAGGGGGATGCTACAACAGGGCCGCCTGTCCTTCTCCCATCGGGAGAAGGTGCCGCGCAGCGGCGGATGAGGGGCGTCGCGAACGGCGTTCGTTATGCACCAGGCCCCTCACCCGGCGCTACGCGCCACCCTCTCCCGATGGGAGAGGGCCATGGGCCTCACGCCGCGATCGTCCTTAGCAGCTCGTTAATAGCTTCGATCACCTGCGGGCCGTGCGCTTTGAGCGGGAAAGAAAGCACTCCGTTAGGCGTGAACTTCACTTGCGGGTTGTCGTTGATCAGTTGCAAGAGCTTGTTGGGATCGATTTTCGCGCGCTGCGTCATCTTCATCACGCCGCGTGCGCCCTCGCGCACGATCGACAGCACGCCCAGCTGCTGCGCGTATCGCTTGACGCGGACGAAGTGCAGCAGATGCTCGACATTCGCGGGGAGTGCGCCGAATCGGTCGCGCATCTCGCCGCCGATCGCGTCGAGCCGCTCATCGGTCGCGGCGGCGGCGATCTTCTTGTAGAACATCATGCGGACGTTTTCGTCGCCGATGTATTCGTGCGGGATGTAGATGTCGACGCCGAGGTTCATGGAGGTCTCGACTTCCTCTTCGATCGTTTCGCCCTTCAGCTCGCGGATCGACTCCTCGAGAAGCCTGGTGTACATCTCGAATCCGACCGCCGCGATCTGCCCCGATTGCTCGCCGCCGAGGATGTTGCCCGAGCCGCGGATCTCGAGGTCTTTGGCGGCGATGCGGAAACCGGCGCCGAGGTCGGCGAACTCCTGAATCGCCGCAAGACGTTTTCGTGCGTCGCTGGTGAGAATCTTGTCGCTCGGCACGAGCAGGTAGCAGAACGCCAGGCGGTCGCTGCGCCCCACGCGGCCGCGAAGCTGATAGAGCTGCGACAATCCGAAACGTTCAGCATGATTTATTAGTATAGTATTACATGCTGGAATATCGATACCGTTTTCGATGATCGTCGAAGCCAGCAGGACATCGAACTCGCGATTGATGAACGCCGACATCGCGCGCTCCAGCTCGCGCTCCTCCATCTGTCCGTGCCCGACGATCACGCGCAATCCGGGAACGACTTTCTCGAGGTATTCCTTCACCCCGTAGATCGATTCGACGCGGTTGTGCACGAAGAAAATCTGTCCGCCGCGTCCGACTTCGAACTCGATCGCCTCGCGGATGAAGTCATCGTTGAACGGGACGACCGCGGTTTGGATCGCGAGCCGATCCTTCGGCGGCGTCTCGATCACGGAAATGTCGCGGATTCCGATCAGCGACATGTTGAGCGTGCGCGGAATCGGCGTGGCGGACATCGAGAGCACGTCGATCGCCTTCTTCATCTGCTTGAGCCGCTCTTTCTGCGCGACGCCGAACCGCTGCTCCTCGTCGATGACCAGTAAACCGAGGTCTTTGAACGCGATGTCTTTCGACAGCACGCGATGCGTGCCGATCACGATGTCGATCTCGCCGGTTTCGAGCTTCTTCACGATCTCCTTCTGCTCTTTGGCCGAGTAGTAGCGCGTGAGCAGCTCGATCGTGACCGGGAATGACGCGAACCGCCGCAGAAACGTGCGGTAATGCTGATAGGCGAGGATGGTCGTCGGCGCGAGCATAGCGACCTGCTTGCCATCCATCACCGCCTTGAATCCCGCCCGCATGGCGACTTCGGTTTTCCCGTATCCGACGTCGCCGCACAGCAGTCGGTCCATCGGCTTGCGCGACTCCATATCCGACTTCACGTCATCGATCGCCGCCCCCTGATCCTCGGTCTCCTCGAATTCGAACGCCTCTTCGAACTCGAACTGCCACGGCGAGTCTTTGCTGAACGCATGGCCCTGGACCATCTGACGCGTGGCGTAGAGCTTGAGGAGCTCGTCGGCCATGTCGCGCATCGCCTTCTTGACGGAATCCTTCGTACGCGCCCAGGCGGTGCCGCCGAGCTTGTCGAGCTTCGGCTGCGAATCGGCCCCGCCCGAGTACTTCTGAATGAGATTGAGGTTCTCCATCGGCATCAGGAGCTTGCCGCCGCCGGAGTATTCGATCTCCATGACTTCGCGCTCGGTTTCGCCGAACGGAATCCGCTGCAGTCCGTGAAAACGGCCAACGCCGTGATCGACATGCACGATGTAGTCGCCGACTTTGAGATCGCGGAGATCGGTCGCGAATGCATCGGCAGTCCGCTTTCTGCCACCGATGCGCGTCGATGTCGGCGGTTCGAAGAGATCCCACTCCGAGTACGCGGTGAGGTTGATGTCGTCGTAGTGGAAGCCGCGCGGCAGCGCGCCGGGCGTGATCTCGACCTGGATCTCGAACTCTTTCAGCAGCCGTTCGACTTTTTCGTGGCCGCCTTTGGTCGCGGTGAAGAGAATCTGACGCCGGCTCGCGGAAAACGCCTTGCCGACGTCGGCGGCCCATTCGCTGAGCCGATTCTGATAGCGATCCACCTGCGGCGCATGCATCCGCACCTCGGTGTACTCTCTGGTCGCGATGTGCACTTCGCTCATCGCGAGCCGCGCGCCGCCGAGGAAGTTGAGGACGTCCGGTCCCGGAGTCGTGAGCTTCTCGGGCGGATAGGCGGCCTTTCCCTTTGCGGCCGCGCCCTCGTATTCGTTACGCAGCAGGGCTTCGAACTTGGCGACATTCGTTGTGATCTGATCGGGTTCGACGAGCACGACCTCCCAATCGCGGATGTATTCGGCGAACGGGACGGTCTCGGTCGCGACGATGGCGTAGTGCTCGATGCCCGGAAAGGTTGCGTGCTCGTTGAGGCGATCGATTTTCTCCGCGATGTCGCGTTTGAAAAGCGGGTCCATGAAATCGAGCGACAGGCGGCGTGCGATCGCGCTGCGAGTTTCGCGCGAGATCGGGAATTGCGTCATCGGCAGAATGGTCGCGGACTCGATCACATCTTCCGAACGCTGCGTCTCGACGTCGAAGTGCCGGAGCGATTCGATCGTGTCGCCGAACAGCTCGAGGCGCAGCGGTTTCGTAGAGTTGGGCGGAAAGACATCGAGGATTCCGCCGCGAAACGCGAACTCGCCCGCCTCGCCGACGAGATCCGTCCTCACGAATCCGTTCTCGACCAGACGCTCCAGGATGCCGTGCGTGTCGATGTCCGTTCCCTGTTGCAGCGAGATGCGGCGGCTCGAGAAGGCTTCGGGCGGCGGCATTCGCGAGAAGAGCGCTCGCGCCGGAATGATAAGAATGTCGAGCTCCGCGGAGACCAGCAGGCCGAGCGCCTGAATTTCCTCGCGGGCGACGCCGAGCGACGGCGCGAGCTCCTGGTATGGCGAGAGCGACGGGCTGGGATATGCCGAGACGCAACCGGGCTCGCGGTGGAAG
>DATBSF010000017.1:0-5405 GCA_036559905.1 Thermoanaerobaculia bacterium
ATTCCAAATAATTTAGTACCGGACTCTACCGCAAACGAATGGTCTGGGCGATGTAGTTTCCGTCCGCGTCCCGATAGGCCTTGACGACCACTGCGTCGCCTTCCTTGAGCTTATCGGCCGTCGTGTAACCACCGGTTTTGGTGCGAACGACGAAATCCTCCAGAACGTAGAGTGGCAAAGTCTGATTGTTCTGCGTGTCGCGCACGACGAGGCGCGGACCGTTGTTCAGCGACTGCGAAATCGTCGCGTAAACGGTGACAGCTCCCAGGACGTCGCCGCTGCCATACGGGCGGGTGGGTGGGGTGGGAGGGGCCGGCGTCGTCGGGCCTCCGAACGCATCATCGCCAAAGCGCACGGTTGTCGCGGCGAAGGTTTCCCCGCTGTAATTGCCGCTCATGTCGACCTGATCTCCGACCTGCATGTCGGCTGCACGGACGCGTCGACCCGAGGAATCCACTGCCGAGGAGAGATCGACGCGGACCTCGTTGCGCCCGTTGTCGATGCGAACGATGTTGTTGCGCCGATCGATGGAAGTCACACGTCCGGAGAGCGCGCCAACCTCCGCGATCGATCCGCCTGTTTCCTGAGCGCTCTGCAGAACATCGATCGTACGCGCGCGCAGCTCACTGCCGGCCGACGTCGGACCGTCGGCTTCGACGCGGATGCGGTCGCCCGGCTCGAGATTCGAAATGCGGTAAACGGTATTTCGATAGTAAACGGGCGTCGACGACGTTCCGCGAATCGTGATCATCTCGCGGCGATCGGTCTGGATGACGACGCGACCGTCGGCGGCATTCACCTGGCGCACGACGCCCTCGACGCGGCCCGGCTGCACCGCCGTGGTGCTCGGCGTCGTTCCGGATGCAGTCGGAGGCGAGATCGTGTTCGGTGTTCGAGTCTGACCGACTCCCGTCTGCGGCGCTTCTACGGGTCGGCCGAGCAGCGTCACGTAATCCGCTGCGACCACACCGCCACCGCGTCCCACACCGCGCACTTCGACGCGATCGCCGGTGCGCAGATTCGCGAATCCCGTGCTGCCGACGTAGATCTCGGGCGAACCATTGATCGTGCCGCCGAAGCCGTTGTATTGCGTCGAAACGGAGTCTGCATCAACAGTGATCTGACCGTACTGATCCGAATCCGACCTGACCGTGAATCTTCGCGTCCCGATGTCGGTAACCGTACCGATCACGCTGCCTCGAACACCTTCGGCGACGTCGGCACTTGTCCGCCATTGAGTACCGGACTGTCCGAAAGCGGAGACAGCGATCACGAGAAAAAAGACAAAAGTCGCTGACTTACGGAGCATTGTTACCTCCTGGCTGTTCGCCACGCGCAAACCGTAGGCCAGAGTCACCGGTGCATGACTTCGCGGCCGGCGATCATCGCGGTCTGCACCACGCGGTCATCGCCCATGAAAATCAATCCCGCCAGCAGATCCTCGATATTCGATGCCCGATCGCTGCGCAGCGAGATCAACGGCGTGGCGTGAAGATTCAGGACCAGGAAATCCGCCGATTTTCCCTTCTCGAGGCTGCCGCTTTCGCCGTCGAGCGAGAGCGCCCGGGCGCCGCCGAGTGTCGCCAGATACCAGAGCTCGAATGGGCTGAGAGAAACGTTCTGGACCTGCTGCACTTTGTACGCGTCGGCCATGGCGGTGAACATCGAAGGCGTCGTTCCGGCGCCGATGTCGGTGCCGAGACCAACGATTACGCCCGCGTCGCGTGTGTGATGCAATCGAAACAGACCGCTGCCGAGGAAGAGGTTTGAATTGGGACAATGCGAGATGCGCGTTCCGCGGCGCGCGAGCAAATCGAGCTCTTCTTCCGTTAAGTGAACGCCGTGCGCGAGGATCGTCCGGTCGCCGAGTAGTCCGTACCGATCGTAAACGTCGGCGTATTCGGCTTCAGGAAAAAGCTCGTGCACCCATGTGACCTCGTTTTTATTTTCGGAGATGTGCGTGTGCACGTATGCATCGGGAAATTCGCGTTTCAAATCGCCGGCGCGCTGCAGCAGCTCGGGCGTCGACGTTGGCGCGAAACGCGGGGTAATCGCGTATCGCAACAATCCGCGGTTGTGCCATTTCTTCAGAAGCTCGCGGCTCTGTTCATACGACTTGTGCGCGTTCTCGAGCAATGCGTCCGGCGCATTGCGATCCATCATCGCCTTCCCGATGATTCCTCGAAACCCGCGCCGCTCCGCTTCCGCGAAAAAGATGTCGGTCGCTTCGAAGTGAATCGTCGAGAAGATCAGCGCGCACAGCGTGCCGTTGTGGAGGAGCTCATCGAAGAATGCTTTCGCGATCGTCGCCGCGTGCTTCGGATCGCTGAACTTCGCCTCGGTCGGAAACGTGTAGCGGTTCAGCCATTCGAGAAGATGGCCGCCGTAGGAGCCGATCATCTCGAGCTGCGGAGCGTGGAGGTGCGTGTCGAAGAAGCCCGGCGTGATCAGCGCACTGCGGCCGACGTCGACGATCTCGCCGTCGGGATGCTGGTCCCACGGCCCGATGCCCGCGATGCGCGACACATCGACCGCCAGGTAACCGTCGTCGTAGAAAACATAGGACTTTGCCGCGTCGCCTTGGAATGGGTCGGCGATGGGCGTAAATATCCGCGCCCGGAACAGCTTCACTCGCCGATTGTAGTTTCACGACGCCACTTTTCCAGAAAGCGTTTCTCAGCTTCCGGCGTCTTGAGCTTGTAGAGACGACCGATCCACCGATCGTGGTAGCGTCGAACGAACTCGAAACCGAGCTCTGTAAGATCATGATTTCGCAGCTCGACGTCAGCGAGCGGACGTGATGGATCGATCAACGCACGGGTCGTCATCCCGTTCGTTTCAAGGAATGACAAGAACTGGCGGTAGTGGGCTCTGACAACGCCTTCGTCAATGGCCGGAAACCCCGCCTCTCGATGCGTTCTTTCGATATCGATCACCGAGGAGACACTCGAGATCCAGAAGTTATCAGTCGGCCGCTGCCACTTCGCCTTCACTCTCATTCCAGTTCGGTCCACTCGTAAGCGTGCCGCGAGAAATCAAGGTTCTCTACCGAGATTCCCATTTGGCGCAGCATCGCCATCACTTGCGCCCGGTGATGAACCTCGTGGTAGAACATGTGAAACGCGAGCTTCTCCGGCGTGTACGAAACACGCACGCGCTTCCCACCTGGAAGATCTGTGATCTTTTCGATCCGCCGAGTCCAATCCGTTTCGGCCTCGAGCCATAACCGGCTGCTGGTTTCAAGATGCCGCCAGGCCGTCTCCAGAGACGGATAGTCGGAGTAGCTCGCCTCGGTGAAGGGCAAGTTGCCTCGTTTGAACTCTTCTCCACGGACAACCTTCCCACAAAGCCATTCTGCACTCGCGAGATGCGCCAAGGTTCCTCGGACCGACGCGTGGCCGAACGGGAACTCCTGCGTGTAGCGCTCCGGCGTCAGCTCCCGGATCCAATCCTGGAGCTTGCGTCGCGAATACAGCAGAGCCTCGTAGTGCTCAATAAGCTGCACCGCGCAATCACTCGCCGATTGTAGTTGGAATCTCTTCCTCGGGCTCTTCGGGAGCCATGAGCTTCTCGAACACCATCGCCTGGTGCGTCGCGCCGACGACCGGCTCGCTCATATCCAGCGATGCCGTCAGTTCGAGAGACGTCTGCGTCACCGCCTGAACGAAGGGTGCCTCGCTGCTCGAAAGCACGGCCGCCTCTTCCTTCTTCGGACGCAACTCGCGCTCCTCCGAATCACGGAACTCTTTGTTGAACATCAGGAGAGTCGGCGCGATCTTCTCGTACAGCTCGAGCGTCGCGCGCACGTCTTCGAGGCAATAGTCGGCGATCTCGCGATGCAATCCGGCGCGATACCACGACTCGACGCTGCGGCCATCGACGCCTTCGCGCTTCGAAGTCGTGACTCCGAAAACCTTGCAGGCCAGATCGAGATTGAACTTGAACTGCCGGCTATTGGTCGTGCCGTAGAAATTCAGCGCCTCGCGAAGATCGCAGTTCGGATGCATCTGATAGCGATATCCGACGAGATCGCGCTTGGGAATCACGCCGTTGACCGCGGAACGAATCATCAGAAATGGTCCGTCGAACTGGCGGCCATTGAACGTGATGAACCGCGAGTCGTTGTCGAACCAGTCCCAGAATTTCTCGAGGATCTGCTTTTCGGTTCCCGAGACGTAGGTCCGCTGCCCCGATCGTTCGACACGTACGTCGGTCTGCCCGGGCATCTCGTAGAGCGCGCACGAACGGCCGTCATCGATCCGGATGACGCCGATCGCGACGATTTTTCCACGGAACGGCGACAACCCGCCGGCCCGCTTCGTCTCCTCGGCACCATCCTCGGTCTGGCCCTTGATCAGGTATTCGCGGACGTACGGATCGTGCTCTTCCCACGGAGTACCGACAGTCTCGATGTCGATGACGAGTTTTTTCATGATGGGGACCGGACTAGTTTAGGACGTTTTGAGCTTATCGACGACTTCCTTGACGGCTCCGGCCGATTTGTCGAGCGCCGCGCGCTCCTCGCTGGTCAGCTTGATCTCGATGATCTGTTCGATGCCATTTCGACCGAGCTTGACTGGCACGCCCACAAAAAGGCCCGTGATGCCGTATTCACCCTGAAGAAACGCAGCGCATGGCAGAATCTTCCGCTTGTCCTTGAGGATCGCCTCCACCATCTCCACGGTCGAGGCCGCCGGCGCGTACCAGGCCGACGTGTTCAGCAGGTTCACGATTTCCGCGCCGCCGTTTCGTGTGCGCAACACGATCGCATCGATGCGGTCTTTTGCAATGAGCTCGGTGATCGGGATTCCGGCGACCGTCGAGAATCGGGGCAGCGGCACCATCGTGTCGCCGTGGCCGCCGAGGACGAAGGCGTGGGTGTTTTCGACGGAGACGTTGAGCTCCATCGCGATGAAGGCGCGCATACGGGCGGAATCGAGGACGCCCGCCATTCCGATCACGCGCTCGCGGGGAAACTTCGAGACGCGGCGCGCAACTTCGCACATCGCGTCGAGAGGATTGGAGACGACGATGAGGATGCTCTTCGGCGAGTGTTTGATGACTTCGCGCGTCACGTTCGCGACGATTTCCTCGTTGGTCCACATGAGATCGTCGCGGCTCATGTTGGGTTTTCGCGGTAATCCGGCGGTGATCACGACGATGTCGGAGCTCTCGGTCGCCTCGTACGTATTCGATCCGGTGAGGATCGAGTCGTATCCCTCGATGGGAGCGGTTTCCATCAGATCCAGGGTCTTCCCCTGCGGAACGCCCTTGACGATGTCGACTACCACGACATCGGCGAGCTCTTTGAGCGCGATTCCCTGCGCCACCGAGGCGCCCACGTTCCCGCCGCCGACGACGGTCACTTTACTTTTCATGCGATAACTATATCGGTGCCGGAGCGT
>DATBSF010000018.1:0-12215 GCA_036559905.1 Thermoanaerobaculia bacterium
GGCCGCGGCAAGCCGCGGCGATGAAAGCGGTGCCAAGGCACCGCAGTCCAAAGTTAGAATCCCATCATGCAGTTGCTGCTGACGGTCTTCTTCGCGGCCACGATTCCGTGGTTGACGCCATATCCCGGATCCAAGCAAGTCGGCCAGACGAAAGTCTCTGACTTCGACGAGTACGCGTTGCTCGTCGGTCCGCACGGCTCGGCGCCGCTGCAACTCTCGGGACGCGTCACCAGCGTGAACTATCTCGATCCCGCCGATCGCTCCGGCCTCGAAGTCTTTCGCAATTATCAGGAAGCGCTCGCGAAGGCTGGATTCAAAACGCTCTTCACGTGCAAGGGTTACTTGCAATGCGGTCGCCAGAAGCCAATTAAGTTCCTCGGCTACGTGCCCAATGGCGATGACGCGTCGTATCTCGCGGCGCAAAAAGAGAACGTCTACGTCGCGCTGCATGTCGATCGGCACAACGCGATGATCGTCTCCGTCGAAACGAAAGGAGTGCAGGGCGGACTCGTGAAAGTGACGGCCGAGGAGCTGGCCGGCGACTTGAAGACGCAGGGACATGCCGCGCTTTACGGCATCCTCTTCGACACGAACAAATCCGACATCAAACCCGAATCCGAGCCGGCGCTGGCGCAGGTCGCGGCGCTGCTGCAAAAGAATCCGTCGATCAAGTTGTTTGTCGTCGGACACACCGACAACGTCGGCACTGTCGGCGCGAATGTCGACCTTTCGAAGCGGCGCGCCGGCGCGGTCGTCGATGCGCTCGTTGTGAAGTACCACATCGTTCCCGCCCGGTTGCAACCCGAGGGTGTCGGACCGTTCGCGCCGGTCGCGCCTAACAGCAGCGAGGAAGGACGGGCAAAGAATCGCCGCGTGGAGTTAGTCGCTCAGTAGTCGATTTAGTGAGCCGCCGCACCTCTGAACGCGCCGCGGCGCGTACACTGGTTTCATCGAAACGACACGTCAGGAACGCGACCGCCGATTTGACGGATCGACTGTCCTCATCATCCTCGCCGTTGCCGCGCTCTACCTGATCTTCGCGAAGATCGGGCTGGCACTCGCCATCAGCGCGCGGCAGGTCACCGCGGTCTGGCCGCCCTCCGGCTTTGCGCTGGCTGCCGTGCTGCTTCTCGGAAGGCGAAGCGCGCCCGGAATTCTGCTCGGAGCATTCCTCGCGAACGCCACTGCCGGCGAGCCGCTGTGGGTCGCCGGCGCCATCGCGTTAGGCAACACACTGGAGGCCATGATCGGCGCAATGCTACTGCAGCGGATCGGTTTCGATCCCGCCCTCAGACGCGAACGCGACGTCGTCGCGCTGATCGCAGTCGTTGCTGTCAGTCCCGTCGTTGCCGCGAGCATCGGCGTGATGTCTCTTGGGGCGGGTGGTGTTCAGCCGTCGGCAGCGCTTCCCGATCTCTGGGTCTTGTGGTGGCTCGGCGATGCGCTGGGCGGGTTGATCTTCGCGCCGGTGATCCTGGTCATGAAAAATCGCTTCGAACTTCCGCCGAAGGCGTTAGGCGAAGCGACGCTGCTGCTCGCTGGATTGATGATCGCCGGCGGAGTGATCTTCGTCGGCGTAGCCAGAGTGCCGATCAGCGCCTACGGTGTCTTCCCATTTCTGATCTGGGCGGGATTACGATTTGGTCCGTTAGGCGCTGCGACTTCTGCAGCACTGACAAACGCGATCGCGGTCTGGGGCACGCACCTCGGCCACGGTCCCTTCGCCGGAAACGGCCCGGAACACGGCCTGGTTCACCTTCAGGTTTTCATGGCGGTGGCTGCCGCCACCGGCTTGTTTCTTGGGGCGGTCGCTGCGCAAAACCGGCAGGCGCAGCAGCGCGCTCAACAGAAGGCGGAAGACATGGCCGAGGCCGATCGGCGCAAAGACGAATTCCTGGCGATGCTCGGACATGAACTGCGGAATCCGCTCGCTCCGATCGTCCACGCCGTCGAGCTTCTCGGCCGGCGCGATCCAGCGCTCGTCGAGCGTGGGCGAGAGATCATTCGCCGCCAGAGCGAACATCTCAACCGGCTGGTCGGGGATCTTCTCGACGTCTCCCGGATCACGCGTGGGACCGTCAGGTTGGAGCGCAAACGCGTGATGCTGACGGAAGTCGTCGGCGCAGCCGTCGACATGTGGCGTCATCTGATCGCCCAGAAGCACCAAAAGCTTTCAGTGAATCTTCCCGACCGCCCGATCTGGCTCGACGTCGATCCGACACGCTTC
This sequence comes from Thermoanaerobaculia bacterium, assembly GCA_036559905.1. Taxonomy (GTDB): domain Bacteria; phylum Acidobacteriota; class Thermoanaerobaculia; order Gp7-AA8; family Gp7-AA8; genus Gp7-AA10. Next base: position 2,228 of record DATBSF010000018.1, read on the forward strand.
ACGCAGATCATCGCGAACCTGCTCCACAACGCCGCGAAATTTACCCCCGACGAAGGACAGATCGTCATCGATGCCGAGGAACAACGCGGCTGGCTGACGATCCGAATTCGCGACAGCGGAGAGGGAATGTCGCGCGACCTGGTGACGCACGTCTTCGACCTGTTCGTGCAGGGACCTCGCTCGCTCGATCGGCCCAAAGGAGGATTAGGACTCGGTCTTTCTCTGGTGCGGCGTCTGGTGGATTTGCATGGCGGCACGATCGTCGCGAAAAGCGACGGTAACGATTGCGGCAGCGAATTCACAGTGCGCGTTCCAGTCGCCGAAGCGCTCAGCGAGGCACCTGCGCGCGCGCCCGAGACGTCTGCCCCAGCCGCCCTGCGCTCGCGGCGTGTGCTGATCGTGGAAGACAACGACGACGCGCGCGAGGCAATGACCCTTCTGCTGCAAGAAGAAGGACACGATGTGCGAGCGGCCAGCGATGGTCTCCGGGCGTTGGCAGAGGTCCAGAACTTCACCCCCGAAGTAGTGTTGCTCGACATCGGCCTGCCAGGCCTCGACGGTTATGCGGTCGCACGCAAGTTGCGGGCGCTTCCGCAGACTGCAGGGGCGATGCTGGTCGCCATCACCGGTTACGGGCAGGCCGAGGATCGAGCGCTTTCGCGTGATGCCGGATTCGATTATCACCTTCTGAAACCGGTTGAGCCGCTGCGTCTTATCGAGCTTCTGCGTTAGCGCTCGAGGTTGGTGCGCCATTTGCTGCGCACGGCACCGACTACCTGCATGACGCGTCGCTTTCCAACTCGGTGTACGGCTGGACGTGTATTCAGCGGAGGCTCGCTATGAGTCTCGAGCGCAAAGCTCTGGTCGTCGACGACGATGCCGGCGTGCGGCTTCTGATCAAGCGCATTCTCAGCACGAATGGCTTCTCGGTCGACCTCGCGCGCGACGGTGCCGAAGCCATCGAAAAGATCGCCACCGCGGACTACGACGTGATCATCCTGGATTTGATGATGCCGCGGATCAATGGAAGGGCCGTCGTCCATTATCTGAACGATCACGCTCCGGAGGAGCTGCGCAAGGTGATCGTCATGACGGCTTTCGGAAAGTCAGCAGTCAATGAGGTTTGTCCGCCCGTCGGCCGTCACATCGAGAAGCCCTTCGATATCAACCATCTCTTGCGCGAAGTCACCGAGTGCGCCTGGATGAGCGGCGCGAAGTAGCGATCTGCGACAATCGTTCCTCACATGGACGATCGCTTCGAGATCATCTCGCGACTCGGTTCCGGATCGTTCGGCATCGTCTACGAGGCCTTTGATCGCTATCGCAATCGCGTCGTCGCGTTGAAGATGCTCGAGCGCGCCGTGCCCGACGCCGTCGCGCGATTCAAGCGCGAGTTTCGCTATCTCGCCGAGCTGCGCCATCCCAACCTCGCCGCTCTCTACGAGCTCCTCGTCCTCGGCGACAAATGGGCATTGTCGATGGAGCTGATCCGCGGTTCGGAGCTGCTCGAATATCTCGCCATCGCGGAGCTGCAGAATTCGTTGCTGGAGACGCGGCAGGCGTCGACCCAACCGGTCGATGGCGATCAGACGCTGCGATATCGGCGCAAGAAGCGGACGGGCGGGGTCAGCGAGATTTATTTCGATGGCGTCCGCGAAAACTTCCGGCAGCTTGCGCTGGCGATCGCCGTCCTCCATCAACACGGCATCGTGCACCGCGACGTCAAGCCCTCGAACATCATGATCACGTCCGAGGGGCGAGTGGTGCTGCTCGATTTCGGATTGGTGGTCGAGATTGCGCGCGACGACTCGATCGATCGCAAGACCGTAGTCGGCACGCCGGGCTACATGGCGCCCGAACAGATTCGCGCATCGACTCCGACGGCCGCCGGCGACTGGTACGGCTTCGGCGTTCTCCTTTTTCAGGCGCTCACCGGGCAGATGCCGTTCACCGCGCAGTCGCCGCTCGATGTGATGGATCTGCAGGTTCACTCCGATCCGCCATCCGCGGCCGAGATGCTGCCCGGCGCGCCGCACGATCTCACCTCGCTTGCAGACGAGTGCATCCGCCGCGATCCGCTCGATCGGCCTTACGACTCCGAAGTTCTTCGCCGCCTCGGCGTCGACAAACCTGATTTCGGACGCAAGGAACGACGGCGCTCGCGCCGCGCGCCGCTGGTCGGGCGCACAAAGGAAGTCGGGCAGCTCCAATCGTGGATATCGAATGGCGAGACGCGTGTCATCGCGTTGCATGGTTCTTCCGGATCGGGAAAGAGCGCGCTGCTGGGCGCGGTGCTCGATCGCGTGCGCACAAAAGAGAATGCGTTCATCGTCGGAGGCGCGTGTCAGGCGTGGGAGTCCGTGCCGTTCAACGCGATCGACGTGATCGTGGACTCTCTTGCTCGCTCACTGCGACACGATCGTCCTCCGGCGGTCGATGAAGTCATGCTGCGGGCCGTCGCAGTGACGCAACTTTTTCCGATCCTGCTGCCGGTTCGGATCGGTGACGGCGGCGACGAGACCATCGTCATGCCTGCGACCGGCGAGAAGTTGATCGCGCGGGCGGCAGCCGAGCTTCGATCGATTCTTCTCGCGGCGGCCGGCGATCGTCCGCTGCTTCTCATTCTCGACAACGCGCAGTGGGGCGATTACCAGAGTGCTCAGGTTTTAATGCGGATGCTCGATCGCAACATGCGGATGGTTCTCTGTTATGTAACGGAAGACCGCCGGACGAGTCTGTTGCTGCAGGCGCTCGCGGGCAACGGTGTCGCGATGCGCGAGTTTCTCGTCAAGGATCTTCCGCGCACAGCGACGGCGTCAATCGTGAAGCGCGCCACCGGCCGCAGCGCGACTCGCCTCATCGATCAGATCCATCGCGCAACGGGAGGGAATCCGGCGCTCGTCGAGATGACGATCGAGTCGCTGGGCAGCAAGAGCGCGCGCGATCCGGCGCTGCTGGCGTGGGCGCTCGCGGGACGGCTCCAGCATCTCTCGGCCTCGGCGCATCGCCTCTTCAGCTGGCTTCTGTCCTCGGACGGCACCGTGCGCGAGGACGTGGTCGCCGATGCGCTGGAGCTTTTCGAAATCGATGATCCGCTGCGGACCCTTCGCAGCGAGCGCCTGATTCGCGTGCGAAAAACGGGCGATCTGCGCGGAATCGACGTCTATCACCCGAAAATGCGCGAAGCGTTTGGGGCGTAGTCTGGAGTGCGGCGCCTTGGCGCCGCTCTCGAGGCCGCGGCTTGCCGCGGCCAGCTTTTAGAGCGGCGGCAAGCCGCCGCACTCCAGAATGGGTTTGAAGTCGTCGGCAACATTCACTCGATCGATCTTCATTGATTGGACTGTCCGAACGAAGGCTCGCTCGGCATGATCCTCGAACCACTGCGCCGAGCACCATCGATAGTTCGTCGCACGCAACACAAGCCCGTGATGGACCGCATTTTCGTTTGTGTATTTCAGGCGTGCGAGGTACGAGCTTTCGTGTGTGAGTTGTATGTCGTGATACTGATACCAAACGCGGCGACCCCCAACGCAATCGCTGCGATTACGCTCTCGGGCTGCGACAGAATGCAGTTTGCGAATGAACGGCAGAAGAGGTTTCGGATTCTCGAGGACGAGATGGTAATGGTTGGAGAGCATTGCCCAGGAATGGAGAGAGACTTCGTGCTCCTCGGCGGTTAGGAACAGCAACTCCTGAAACTGATCAAGAGCCGAAGCGCTGCGGTAATAGTGTTGTTTCTGATACGTCGCAGCCGTGATGAAGTAGATTCCGCGTTCCGCGATTCTGTGTAGTGGTCCGTGCGGCCAATCGGGCATTTGCTCGATTGTCCCTCGGTGATCCTTCGCGTTAAGTTTTTCTACACCCTCTGGAGTGCGGCGCCTTGGCGCCGCTCTCACGGCCGCGGCTAGCCGCGGCCATTTTCTACTTCCTGTGGAATCGCCGGCAGCAAGCTGCCGGCTTTAGAGCGGCGGCAAGCCGCCGCATTCCAGATTTTTCGCGAAGACCAGTTTGTCGTCGCCGGGGCGATAGAAATTGTGGATGGTCGCTTCGAGGCGATATCCATTCCGTTTGTAGAAATTGATCGTCGACGCGTAGCTTTCCTGCGATGAGGTCTCGATCAGCAACAACCTTCCGCCGCGCCGCACGACATCCTCCTCGGCGGCCCGCAGGAGCAGACGTCCGAATCCGCGCTTCTGCGCGCGCGGATCGACGACGATCCAGTAGAGATCGAACGTTCCGTCGGTGAGCGGAACGGGGCCGTGACACTCGTAGCCCGAGATCTCGCCGTTCGCGAGGACATTCACGATGTATTCGGGATCGCCGCCGAGGGCGTCATCGATGACTTCGAGCGCGGTCGAAACTTCTGCCGGGTTGAAATTGTGCGACGCGCGCAGCAGCGCTTCGATCTGCGGGCGATCGCCCGCGTGCAGCGGCCGCACCTGAACAGCAGATCGGACATCGAAACCGGAAGGACGGGACGTCAAGGACGCGGATCCTAACATCACAATCCCGGCCCAGGCATGTATTGACTTTGTACGCGTGCCGGAATAGCGCTCGATGCCCGGCGAATGCCGTTCGCCGGAAAGCCCGTTGAAATGACGTTAAGGCGCAGAAGCATTACGATGCCGGCGTGGCGAACAAACGCTCCACGATCTATTTCGATGAGTATCTCCATCGCGCGTTGCGCATGAAGGCAGCCGTCATGGACCTCACGGTTTCGGACATCGTGAATGAAGCTGTACGCAGGAGCCTTGCAGAGGATGCCGAAGACCTTGACGCTTTCGACGAGCGTCGACGAGAGCCGTCGCTTGCTTTTGATGATGTCTTACGATCGATTAAGCGCCGCGCTGTCCCCAAATGACCAAGTCCCGCCACGGCGGCGCGGATCGCGTCTCGACCAAAACAAAACTCGCCGATGAGCTGAAAGTCCTTGGCGAAGTGCTCGTGCATGCGCGCGTGAAAGCGGGTCTGAAGCAATCCGATGTCGCCGCGCGGCTCGGTCTGCCGGCGTCGTATCTCTCGAAGATCGAGAACGGCACGCGGCGGCTCGACGTCATCGAGCTGATTCAGATCGCCGAGGCGATGGGCGTCGACGCGGCGGCGATTGTGCGCGAGCTGCGGAACAGAATCGCGACTGGGGCGTCATCCGTGTAGATGACGTCCTTCGCATTCGCGCTCCTGCTCTCTATCGTCACCGATCTCACTTCCGCCATCGACCAGGCCGCCGCGCAGGGGAAATTCTCCGGCGTGGTGCTGCTCGCCGAAAACGGCAAGCCGATTCTGACCAAGGCGTGGGGGTTCGCAGACGCCGCGCAGAAAATCCCGAACAAGACCGACACGAAATTCAACCTCGGCTCGATCAACAAGATCTTCACGCAAGTCGCGATCGGACAACTCGCGGCGGCCGGCAAGCTCTCGCTCGACGACACCATCCGCAAGCATCTCCCCGATTACCCGTCGCCCATCGCCGACAAGATCACGATCCAGCAACTCATCGAGCATCGATCGGGCATGGGCGATCATTTTGGGCCCGAGTATCTCGCGGCACCGCCGTCGTCGCTTCGCAAACTCTCCGATTACCTCCCACTGTTCGTGAAAAAGCCGCTGGAGTTCGAGCCGGGCACTGAACAGCGATACTCGAACGCCGGCTATATCGTCCTCGGCCTGATCATCGAGCGTGAGTCGGGGCAGACGTACTACGACTACGTCCGCGATCACATCTTCAAGCCGGCGGGCATGAAGGACACCGATTCGTTCCCACTCGATGCGAAGGTTGCGAATCGTGCGGCGGCGATCACGAAGCGCGGCGATGCGCAACTTCCCGGACGCGGAAGCTCCGCCGGCGGCGGATATTCGACGGCCGCCGATCTTCTGCGATTCGCGCAGGCGTTGCGCTCCGACCAACTCCTGCCGAAGAAATGGACGGACTGGGTTTTTCGCAACAACGAGAAACGCAGCCTCGGCATCGCAGGCGGATCGCCCGGCATCAATGCAGTTCTTTTGATCGGATCGCCGTACACGTTGGCGATTCTCTCGAACTTCGATCCGCCGGCGGCCGAGGAGATCGCGAAGGTCGCGAGGCCGTTGATGGGATTGCCTGCGATGCAGCAGCGTCGCGCCGCGCAATCGGAGCCAGATGAAGTCCTCATCCGCGGTCCGGTCGACCTCCCGATGACATTCGCCGGCCACGTGCCGGTGATCGAGGCGAAGATCAACGGCAAGGGTCCGTATCGATTCGCAGTCGACAGCGGATTCGGGGGAAGTATTGCGATCGGCGCGGCGCTGGCGCAGCAGCTCGCGCTGCCGGTCGTCGGCGAGATCATGGCGGGCGACCCGACCGGGCGAAATCCGCGCCGCGTGAAGATGATGCGCGCGGAGTCGGTCGACGTCGCCACGGCGCATTTCGGCGGCGTTGAGGTGACGGAGAGCCTTAGCGCTCGCGATGTCGACGGCATCATCAGCCTCAATCTCTTTCGTTCGCTCCTCGTCACGTTCGATTATCCGAAGAGCCGCTTTCAATTGAGAGGTGGAGCGCTTCCGTCTGATGCGATGTCGTACACAGTGGAGCACGGCGTGCCGGCGATCGAGGTCGATGTCAATGGCCAGAAGTTCAAGGCCGACATCGACAGCGGGAGTCCCGCCGAGCTGACGCTCCCGAAAAGCGTCGCGAAGTCGCTGACGCTCGCGTCGGAGCCGGTGGTCGTCGGCCGCGGGATGACGGCCGACGGACCCTTCGAAGTCTACGGCGCGCCGCTGCAGGGCGACGTGCGTGTCGGCGCGATCACGCTGACGAATCCGCGCATCGACTTCGTCGACGTTTTTCGCAACGCCAACCTCGGCTCGCGATTTCTGCGAAACTACGTGGTGACATTCGATCCGAGAAACAAGCGGTTGCAAATGACGAAGCCCTGATCCTGGCGATCGACCAGGGAACAACCAGCTCGCGCGCGATCGTGTTCGATGCCGCGGGAAACATCGTCGCGACTTCTCAGCGCGAAATTCAGCAGATTTATCCGCAGCCGGGCTGGGTCGAGCACAACCCGCGCGAGATCGCATCGAGCCAGCTCGCAGTCGCCAAAGAGGTCAGCCGGAATCGCGAGATCGCGGCCATCGGCATCACGAACCAACGCGAGACGACGATCCTCTGGGATCGCAAGACGGGCGAGCCGATTGCGAACGCAATCGTCTGGCAGGACCGGCGCACCGCCGCGATGTGCGAGGAGCTCCGCGAATACGAGCCGCTTTTTCGGGAGCGCACCGGCCTCGTGCTCGATCCATATTTTTCGGGGACGAAGATTCGCTGGCTTCTCGACCATGTCGGCGGAAAAAATCTCGCGTTCGGAACGGTCGATAGCTGGCTGATCTGGAATCTGACACAGGGCCGCGTTCACGTCACTGACGCAACGAACGCATCGCGGACACTGCTCTTCAACATTCACACTCGCGAATGGGACGACGAGCTGCTGCGCATTCTGAAAATCCCGCGCGAGATTCTGCCGCGCGTTGTGTCGTCGAGTGAGGTGGTCGGGGAGACGGCGGAAGGAATTCCGATTGCCGGGATCGCCGGCGATCAGCAAGCGTCTCTTTTCGGGCAGCGCTGTGTGAATCCCGGAATGGCGAAGAACACCTACGGCACGGGATGCTTCATCGTGATGAACACCGGCGATCGCGCGGTCGTATCCAAACACGGCTTGCTAACGACACTCGCGGCTGCGGTCGCCCCTCACCCGGCCTTCGGCCACCCTCTCCCGATGGGAGAGGGGCAAACCTCTGTCCTTCTCCCCACGGGAGAAGGTGGCGCGAAGCGCCGGATGAGGGGAGACTTCGCGCTCGAAGGCAGCATCTTCATCGCCGGCGCAGTCGTGCAATGGCTTCGCGACGAGCTGAAGATCATCCGCACCGCCGCCGACATCGAATCGCTCGCCGCATCAGTTCCCGACAACGGCGGCGTCACATTCATCCCCGCCTTCACCGGTCTCGGCGCTCCGCATTGGAACCCGCATGCCCGCGGCGCCATCTTCGGCATGACTCGCGGCACGACCGCCGCACACATCGCGCGCGCCGCGCTGGAGGCCATCGCTCTGCAGACGGCCGAGGTGCTCGATGCGATGCGGGGGGACTCGGGGATCGAGCTGAAGGAGCTGCGCGTCGATGGCGGAGCGTGCCGCAATAATCTATTGATGCAGATTCAGGCCGACGTCGCCGGAGTGCGCATCGTCCGATCGGCCGTCAGCGAGACCACCGCCCTCGGCGCCGCCTACCTTGCGGGCCTGAGGGCCGAGTGGAGAGCGGACCGCGTTTTCGAGCCGCGGGTGGATTGTTCCACCCTGAGGGAACAGTGGCGTGAGGCCATCGGCCGCCTAACGGCCTAACTCCTTATAGCGCAGGCACTCCGGCCTGTTGCGCCTAACGGTGACTCGGGTCACAAATACTTCCGTCCCTAAGTATAAGAATGTGCGTTCAGGTTCGGTCCCCATGTTGACTCTCTTCGTCGTGCTCGTCTCGGTTCTTCTCATTGCGTCGATCCTGCATTTCGACGGCGCAGTGCGCGGCATCTCGCCGCGGCTGGCGGAAGTGATTCACGGCAGCGGCGGATGGTGTGCGCAACCGCAACTCGTGACCGACGAGCGCGACCCGCAGGCGATCTACGTCATCGGTCCGTCGCAGTCGCGCGGCAACCGCGTCGACGCGGTGCGCATCGACACTTATGTCGGCGCTCAGCGTGAGGCCAGCGTGACGCTGGGGCCGCATTCTTCGTACACGGCGTTCCTGCCGGCGCCGGCGCTCGCGCGCGCCGATGTGCATGGCGTGCGCTTTCAGCGTCCGGCGCTCGATCTGATGACATTCCCGGGAGTGCATCAGGTCGATTCGGCAACCGGCGAGATCGTCATCGCCTTCGAGGAAAACGGCGCCCGGCGTCCGATCCTCACGCGCAATGCTTACAACTCCAGCAGCGCAGCGGAGCTGCTGTCGCTCGTCTCGGCAGATCCGGGCGGGCGATGGATCGCGGCACTCTCGCGCACTCCCGGCGGCTGGATGCTTTTTCTGTTTCCTCGCAGCGCAACTTCGCGTCGCGCAGGTTTTTAGACAGGAGGAGAGTTATGAGATCGATTCACAGACAGTTGATGTGTGCCCTGGTGCTTCTGCTGTTCGCACTGCCAATGGCAGCGCAGACTCCACAGTTGCGTCTCAATGGCGCCAACAGCGCGGAAGGGATCGATTTCAACAGCAACGGCAAATTCGACGACATCATTCTCAACATCGGCCTTGATGTCGATGTGGCCGGCTTCTATATCTATTCGGTCACTCTCGTCGATCGCAACGGCACGGAGCTCGGCCTTTATGAAAATCTCGTCGTGCTGAATAGGGGATCGAACAATCTCAGGACGTTCCTCGACGCAACCCCGATCGGAGCGAACGGCGTGGACGGTCCGTACTTCGTGACGAACCTGATGATCACCGATTTCTTTGGAGCAGGGATCTCGCTCGACGCGCCCTCCGTGTTCGCGACGCAAGCGTTTCACGCGAGCGAGTTCGAGGGATTCACGGGGACGGTCGTGACCGATACCACGCCGCCGACCGTCGTCGTCAGCGTGACACCGAACGTTTTGTGGCCGGTCAATCACAGGATGGTGGAGATCGTCGTGGACGTCACGGCGACCGACGACACCGATCCGAATCCGGTCGTGACCTATATGGGTACTGTTTGCAATCAAGCCGAAGGCAAATCATCGCCCGACATTCTCTTCCAGGACGGCAAGCTGTTCGTGCGCGCTGAGCGCACTGGCAAAGGAAACGAGGACCGCGTCTACACGATCACGTATGCAGCGACCGATGCTGCCGGCAACATCGGCGTCGGCACAGCGACGGTAACAGTGCCGCATGACCAGAGACACTGATTAGTTGTCAGGCAAGCCGCCGTACTTTGGAGTTCGGCGGCTTGCCGCCGCTACAGAAAGCGGTGCCGAGGCGCTGCACTCCGGCGGCC
>DATBSF010000019.1:0-9142 GCA_036559905.1 Thermoanaerobaculia bacterium
TTCGTGCGTAGCTCATACATGGCGGATTTGGTGGCTTCTGAAGGCAGAAGGCAGAGGGCAGAGGGCAGACGTGCCTGAATCTGATTCCCCTTTCTTCGCCACGTATCTGCCGATCTATCTCGACTACCTTGCTGTCGAGAAAGGTCTAGCGAAGAATTCGCTGGCGTCGTACGCCACCGATCTCCGCCGATTCGGTCATTGGCTCGGAGACACGCCGCTCGAATCCGTCAAACGTCAGAACATCGTTCGCTACATCCAATCGCTGCGCTCGAGCGGCATCTCCGCGCGCTCCGTCGCGCGGGCATTGGCTGCAATGCGCGGTTTCTTCCGATTTCTCGTCGCGGAACGCCATCTGAAGCACGACCCGACTGAGAACCTCGACAATCCGAAACTCTGGTCGACGCTGCCGAAGTCGCTCCATCCATCGGAAGTGGATGACTTGCTGGCGGCGCCGGATCGCGCGACGCCGGACGGACTGCGCGACGCCGCGATGCTCGAGCTTCTCTACGCGACCGGCTTGCGCGTCTCGGAACTGATCCGCGTCAAGGTCGAGGACCTCGTGCTCGACGCCGGCTTCCTGCGCACATTCGGCAAGGGATCGAAGGAACGCATCGTCCCGTTCGGAGATGCAGCAGGCAAGGCCATCACAACCTACATCGAGACCGCCCGCCCGCACTTCAATCGCCGCAACGACGTGCATCTTTTCCTCACCAATCGCGGCCGTCCGATGACGCGTCAGACGTTCTGGATGAAGATCGTAAAGTACGCACGGCAGGCCGGAATCCGGGCGCACATCTCCCCTCACGTCCTCAGGCATTCGTTCGCGACGCACCTGCTGGAGAACGGAGCGGACCTCAGATCCGTCCAACTGATGCTTGGCCACTCGGATATCTCGACCACCCAGATCTACACTCACGTTTCGCGGGCGCGGCTGCAGAAGATGTACGATCAATATCATCCGCGGGCATAATCGGTTCGCGGTTCTCAGTTCTCAGTTCTCGGTCCGATGAAAAGAATTGCAGCGCTCGCTGTTTTCCTGCTCGCTTCACAAGCGAGCGCGAGCATTGCTCTTTTTACCGACGGGCGCTCGATGAAGATCACCGCGTACAAGCTCGTCGATGACACCGCGATTCAACTCAGCTTCAAGAACGGCGGCGCGATGACGATGCCGCTAACACGCATTGAGCGCATCGTCGACGACGAGGTCATCGAAGTCGAAAAGGCGCCCGAGGTGCAGAAGCTCATCGAGACCGGTGTTTTCCCGAAGCAATCGTGGTGCTACGACGCCGGCCGCGGTCCGATCTTCCGATCGAAATACGACAAGCTGATCGTCGACGCCGCGAAGAAATTCGACGTCGACGCTGCGCTGGTGTCGGCCGTCATCAAGGCTGAATCTGACTTCAATCCGCGCGAAGTTTCGAACAAAGGTGCCCGCGGACTGATGCAATTGATGCCGGCGACCGCCGAGCGATTCGGCGTCGTCAACTCCTTCGACGCGAAGGCCAACATCAACGGCGGCGTGCGTTACCTGCGCTGGCTGCTCAACACATTCGAAGGCAACGCCGATCTCGCCGTGGCGGCCTACAACGCCGGCGAAGGAAACATCGCGAAGTACAACGGAGTGCCGCCGTTCCGCGAGACGATCAACTACATCAATCGGATTGCAAAGCACATCCGCGCCGCGACTCAAACTGCGGTCGCGGTCGTGAGCTCCGGCGCTTCCGAGAGCTCCGAGCCGAAGTGATCGAACCGTAGGATCATCACCGTTCGATCGTCATCTGCCGGCCGGGTGCCGCAATGCTTCGCAACGGCCTCCAGGATCGCGTCGCGAACGGCTTCCGGCGACGTGTCAGACGCTCCGGCCAGCACCGACTCGAGATGCACGAATCCGAGGGGATCGCCATTCTCGTTCTGCGCTTCGATGATTCCGTCGGACAGGTAGACGATCGTGTCGCCTTCCTCGAGTTTGACTTCGACCGTGCGCGTGCGGATCTCCGAGCGGACGCCGAGGGGAAGCGAAGGTACTTCGATGCTGGCGGGGGGCAGACCTCTCCGCAGTAGATATGGATAGAGATGACCGGCATTCGTGTGCCGGATCGTGCTGCGCTCGAGATCGAAGATCGTGAAGGCCAGAGTCATGAACGCGCGCCGCTCGGTCGAACGATGCACGAGCTCATTCAGCCGCTTGAAGAGCGAGACCTCGTCGGCGTGCTCTTCGACGAGGGTCGTGATGGCCGCCTTGACCATCGCCATCACGATGCCGGTCGATAAGCCATGTCCCGAGACGTCGCCGATCGCGACCGCGAGGTGTGTCTTGTCGAGATTGAAGACGTCGTAGTAGTCGCCGCCGATCGATGCAGTCGGCTCGAAGTGCGCCGAGAACGACACGCCGCGGAACAGCGGACCCTCCTTAGGCAGAAGATTGCGCTGAATCGTCGCCGCGATCGCGATTTCGCTCTGCAGACGCTCTTTCTCCGCCACGTTCGTGAGCAGCGTCGCGATGGATTCGGTCATGCGATCGAACGACTGCGCCATCTCGCCGAGCTGGTTGTGCGGCTTCATTCCGATGCGGTAGCTGAAGTCGCCGCGCTCGACGGCCTTCGTTCCTTTTTCAATGCGGTTGACCGCGCGCGTGATCGAGTAGACCAACACCGCCGCGAACATCGCCGCCATCATGTAGATGAACAGCAGCATCACCGCGAGGCTGGTGATGACGTTGAAGAGAATCCGCACGTACTGATCGGATCCGGCGCCGAAGTAGAACTGAAACAGCGACGAGACGGGATTGATGATCAGCGTGAAGAGTTGATGCTCCTCGTCGCTGCTGCCGGTCGCCCAGTCGTTGAGTGACGTAAGATCGCCCCAGATGATCTTGCGTCCGATCGAACGGACGATGAGGTCCTCCATCCCACCGTCTTCTTCATCGTTGAAGTCGACGTTCCTCCCCTCGACTTTCGCGTTGATCCCTTTGCGCTTCTTCGTGTCGTCGGATTCGCGGCCGACCCGAATGATCATGCCCGCGCGATCGTGCAGTTGAGCGATCCAGGCCTTGTCGATCGGCTGCACGAGAACGACCGTGCGCGGCCGGGCGTCGGCGCGCGGAAATTGTCGCGATGCAATCAGCAGCGGATTGCCATCACGCCACGCCATTCCGCTGAACGAGGTCTCCTTCAACCAGTTCGGAAGCTTCTCGCCGGTGGCGGCGCCGGTGTCGTAGATCTCCAGCGTCGGAAGCGCGTCCGGCGGCTTCTTTCCGGTCAGACCAAATTCCAGCGCCGCCGATTCCATCTGCCCCAGGCTTGCCTGACGCTCGCCGCGCAACGCGGCGTGGCTCATCACGCCTGCGATCATGTAGCCGATCGTCAACAGCAGAATCGCGAAGAGGAAAAACGGAAGCATTCCGATCAGCATGTAGCTGAGAAAGAGGCGACGTCCGACGCGCCAGAACAGCGCGGTCATCAGCCATCGCACCGCGGCCGCGAACCCGTAGAGCGAGAGCGCGATGACGATCAGCCACGCGATGAACTCGATGAAGGTCAGGAATCCGGTCGGGATCGGCGTTCCGCGCAGAGCGCGGCGGCCGGTTTCCGCACCGATGATGACTACCACGCCGACCAGCCAGAGAACAAACAGCCGCCCGCCGCGGCGGGGCGGAGGCGGGTCGGGCGTCGTCGGACGAACTGGGAGCATGCGGTCTTAGGCTAACCGAAGAGGTTATACGACGAATCAAGTGCCGAGTTCCGAGTGCCGAGTGCCGAGTCCCCCTCGGCACTCGGCACCCGGCACTCGGCACTTTGAATCAAATCTCGCGCAGCGCCCTCGTAATCGGCAGCCGCGCCGCGCTGACCGCTGGGATCAGTCCGCCGATGACGCCGGAAATGACGGCCAGCAGAATCCCGATCGACGCCACCACCTGATCCACCCTGAAGTTGAACGCCACTTCGGAAAACGTCTGCCAGTTCACGGTTCCGGTCGAAATGAAGTTCACCGGCAGCGCCAGAAGCACACCCAGGACGCCGCCGAGGAGCGCGACGAAAGCGCTCTCGATGATCATGGCGGCCACGATCGTGCGTCGCTTGAATCCGATGGCGCGCATCGTCGCCAACTCGCGTTTGCGCGAGGAGACGGCGGTGAACATCGTGTTCATCGTCGCCAGGATTGCGGCCGCGACCATGAACAGGGTCACGATAAACACAAGAATGACGATGCCGAGAAGACCATTGGTCTGCTCGGTGTAGTAGTCGTACTCCGTCTTGACCTGCAGTTTCAATCGATTGTCGCCCTTGATCGAGGCCTTGATCGATTCGAATGCTGCGTGATCTACGGGAAGAACCATGAGTGACGAGTACGCGTTCCGCTTTCTTGCCGAGCCGAGGTAGTCGACGTCCGCCCAGATTTCTGAGGCGAATGCGGTGCCGGCCGCGTCGAACACGCCCACGACGTTCCACGTCTGCGGGCCGAATTTGAACGTGTCGCCAACGTCCATATTGCTGAAGCGATCGCGAATACGGCGCGCGACGATGATCTCGTTCGTCCCCGGCCGGAACATCTTGCCCTGAATCAGCCGTACATACGGGCGCATCAAGAAAGCGTTTTGCGTTACGCCGCGTGCGTTGACGTTCGATCCCTTCGGATCATCCTTCTTCGGAATCTTGAATGCGATCACGATCTCGGGTGAAATCAGCGGCTGGCCCTTGTCATCCTTCCGGATGCCGGGCAGCGCCCGAATGATTCGATACGCTTCCTTCGTCACCCAGCTCGAAACCTCGGCCTGCGCCCCTTCGCGCAGCACCATCAGCGCGTCCTTCGAGCCGAATGCGATCGTTGCCTTCCACACTCCGTTGTAGAGAGCCATCATCGAGAGCATGACGGCGATGACGATCCCGATGCCAAAGATCGACATCACTGTCGACACTCCGCGGGCCTTGAGACTCTGAATGTTGTATTTCAAAGGAATCATCGTCTTCTCCGTGGTGTCACACCACTTTCCTTAATCCATCGACGACGCTCATGTTTGCCGAGCGCATCGCCGGCCACCCGCCCGCCAGCAATCCGACGACCAGCGAGGCCACCAGGCAGGTGATGATGGCCTGGGGATACAGGCTGAAGTTGACCAGGAATCCCTGCGTGAGCTTGGTCATGTTCACGAAGCGATACACGAGCTTTCCGCCGAGGACGCCGACCGCGCCGCCGAAGAGTGTCAGGAGAGTGAACTCGGTCAACATCAACGTCAGCACCAGGCCGCGAGGGAAACCGATCGCCTTGAGCACGGCGATCTCCGTCACGCGCTCGCGCGCGGACATGCTCATGGTGATGGCCGCCAGCAGAATGACCATGACGATCGAGCAGAGGCTGATGCTCTGGAAGAGCAGCTGGATGTTTCCCATCATGGAGAGGAAGTTCATTTGAAATTCTTTTTCGGTGAACGTCTCGGTCGGATCGGTGCTGTTGCGGAACATGTCGTCGATCTGCTTGGCGATCGCCGTCATGTTGTTGCGATCCTTCACCTTGATCCAGAACATTCCGACTTGGCCCTGGTCGCCCATCGCCTGCTGGAAGTAATCCATGTGGAGAAAGAACGATGAGGTGTCGAGAGGGTGGTTGTACACGCCGCGAATCGTGAGCTCAGGATTGAACGGGAAGATGGTGCTCTTCAGCGTGACGCGGTCGCCGATTTTCCATTTGAAACGCTGCATCAGCTCCGGTCCTACGATCGCCCCTTGCCGGTCACTCGCGTAGGCCTCGAACTCTTTATCGGGGATCGCGTAGTCGTCGAACACCGTTCGCTGGTGATGGTGGTCGATCGCAAAATTCGAGAAAAAGTTCTTCGGCTCCTTGTAGTAAGCGCCAAGCCACTGCATCTGGCAGACGTCGACGAGGCCGGGTATCTGGCGGATCTTCGCTTCCAGCGCCACCGGAAGCGGACTGGCCAGCGAGATCGCCGATTGCACGGCGAGGCGGTTCTGTCCCTTCCCTCCCTCTGAGAACATCGTGAAATTCTCGAGGATCGACAAAAGAGTGGCGATGAAGAAGAAGATCGCGGCCATCAGCAGGACCGTCAGCACTGCCCGGAGGCGGTTTCGAAAAATGTTGCGGTAGATCAGCTTTGAAAACTTCATGCTTCCGCCCTCGTGGTAATCGTCTCCATCCCGCCGGTGACCATCTCGACCAGCAATCCTTTCTCGAGGTGCAGCATCCGGCGCGCGTGTTGCGCCGCTTTCGGATCGTGGGTGACCATCACGATCGTCTTCTCGAATTCCTCATTCAGCCGCTGCAGCAGATTGAGCGTTTCCTCCGCGTTGCGCGCGTCGAGGTCGCCAGTGGGTTCGTCGGCGACGATCAGCGTCGGATCGGTGACGATGGCGCGTGCGATTGAGACGCGCTGTTCCTGTCCGCCGGAGAGCTGGCGCGGATAGTGGAACATCCGGTCGCCGAGGCCGACGATGTTGAGCGCGGTGTTGACGTGCTCGCGGCGCGCCTTCTTCGACAGCTTGGTCAGCAGGAGCGGCAGCTCGACGTTCTCGAATGCGTTCAGGACTGGGATCAAGTTGTAGAGCTGGAAGATGAATCCGACGTGCCGCGCGCGCCAGCTCGCGAGGTTGGTCTCACTGAAGCGCGAGATCTCCTTTCCCTCGACCACGATCCTGCCGCTGTTCGGCCGGTCAATGCCGGCGATCAGATTGAGGAGAGTCGTCTTGCCGGAGCCGGAGGGGCCCATCAGCGCGAGGAAATCGCCGCGCCCGACATCGAGTGTCACGCCGTTCAGAACGGGGACGTCGAATTCGTCGCGCCTGTAGACCTTCGTGACCTGTTCAATCTGGACGAGAGTTTCCATTTCATTCTCCGTAACGAACCAGCGCTCCTTCTTTGAGCCGGTCCGGATTCTCGATGACAACGCGATCGCCGGCGCGGACGCCGCTGGTGATCTCGACACGCTCTTCGCGAACTAATCCCGTGGATACGCGCCGCCATGCGATGTGTTTGTTTGCGTCGACGACTGCGACGCGTCCATCGGAAAGCGCCGATGAGGGCAGCCAGATGCGAGGCGGCTCGCGCAGCTCGGAGTCGCTCCGCTCCGTTTGCAGGAACGAAGCGGTGGCGCTCATCTCCGGCAGCAATCGCGCATCGGGATTCACGATCTTCACCTTCACCTGCACGATTGCTTTCGCGCGATCGGCGGTCGGAATGATCTGCCGCAGTACCCCGCGCCATTTGCGATTCGGAAACGCATCGACAGTCACTTCGGCGGGCTGCCCTTCGCTCAGTTGCCCGATGCTTCCTTCGTTGACATCGGCCACGACTTCGAGGGTATTGAGATCGACGATCGTGCAGATCGCACCAGCGGGAAGCGTCCCGGAGACCTGGCCTAACGTCACGGACGAAATCACTTCGCCGACTTCCGTATTTTTCGTCGCGATCGTTCCGTCGAACGGAGCGCGCACGGTCATGTCGGTCATGTTGATGCGGATCTGCGCGACGCGGGCCCGCGCGGCTTTCAATTGCGCCTCGGCGTTGTCGAGAAGCGAGCGGCTGGTAACGCCCTGCTTCCACAGCGCGAGCTGGCGGTTGTACTCCTGCTGCGCCTGACCGAACGCTGCATCCGCTTCCGCGAGCTGCGCTTCCATCGTCGTGCTTTCGAGGACCGCCAGCACCTGACCTCGCGTCACTTTGTCGCCCACGTCGAAGTTCAGCCTGACGACCTTGCCGGAGATCTTCGGCGTGATTTTCGATTGCCTGTCGGCGACCAGATATCCGGTTGCGCTGAGCAGTGCCGGATTCGTGACGTTGACAGTCGGCTTGACGATCAAGGTCTCGACCAGCGGCGCGCGGCTTGGAGCAATCCACTGCCTGTAGACCAGAACGGCGGCGATTGCGAGCACGATCACGGCCACGCACCAGCCAATAACCTTCGCAATCGGGAGGCGGCGGTGCTCCTGCTCAGGCTCGCGCTCAATGCGCAGTGCGGTCAGATCCGGGCGAATCGACATTTGGACGGACGAATGATATCGGAACTAGAAGGACCGAAACCGGATGTCGCGCGTGCTCGGCGCGGCGAGATACATTCGGCTCAGACCTGAATCGCAGTACGCCCAGTCATGGCTCATTCCGACAACCATCAGCGAGTCATCAGGGCAGAGCTCGCCTAGTGCGGCGCCGAGCGTGGCGAGGTCGGTGCGGTCGTCGGATTGGACGACGAAGGTCGCTTCGAACGGAAGTTCGATGATGACGCCGAGTCGCGCGATGGCTTCGTGCAGCTCGCGGTAGTCGGCGTTCGGCGTCATGCTGTGGCGCACCAGAAGAAAGTCGCGCGCAGTCGTGAACTGCGTGCACGCGACGATGATCCGGGCGTCAGCGGCAACATATCTCCGCAGCCACCGCACCAGCGCCGCCGCATGCCTCTCCTCGGTCAACCAGACGAACCAGCTCTGATCGAATGATGGCTCGGCGCCGAGGCGACGCATGGCGAGGGAGAGATCAACTGTCAGATCGCCTTCATGGCAAATCTGGAACAGTTTGATCTCTGCCATTAATAATCATGATAAATCATCATGATTATCACAAGCAAGAAAGAAATGATGCTGACGGCCCCAAAGATCGCGATGAGCGGATTGCTGTAGCGGAATCGGATCGTGTGCGTTCCGGCGGGAACGATCACGCCCTGGAAGCCGACATTCGCGTTTTGCGGCGTCGCAGCCGCGCCATCGATCGTGACGTTCCAGTAGCGATGCGGCGTCGCGCTCGCCACCAGAAATGCCTTCCCGTCCGCACGTACGACGACTTCCGCGCGATTTGCGGATTCCGTTACCCGAAGCACTTCGGCGCGTGCAGGTGCGAACGCCGGCATCGTGACGAACGCGACGCGATCACTCCACCGCTTCGTGCTGAGATCGCGAACGAAATCTTCGCGGCGCGCGATCGTCGTGAGCTGATCCGCGAACCAGTAGCGCGGCAGCGTCGCACCGCGCGCAATTCGGATGGGGCGTCCGGGCAGCACAAGATACTCTGCGTTTCCCATCAACATGAACGGGCGGATCGGCGCGCCGGTGCCCAGCGCTTCCCACATCGACTGTACGACCTCGGCGGTCGGACGCAGCGACGTGACGTTGATGTCGATCTCGTAAATCGTCTGCAGTCCGTAAAG
>DATBSF010000020.1:0-9987 GCA_036559905.1 Thermoanaerobaculia bacterium
TGTTGGGATGTTGGGATGTTGGGATGTTGGGATGACGGGATGTTGGGATGTTGGGAAGACGGGATGTTGGGATGACGGGATGATGGGATGTTGGGATGTTGGGATGTTGGGATGTAGGGCGGGGTGGACATCCCAACATCCCAACATCCCATCATCCCAACCGGCAGGAAGGGGGAGCTACTTCTTCTTCTCCATCGCGCGGCGGAAGGCCCGCGCCATGGCGCTCTCGCCTTCCGGCGTCGTCTCGGCGCGTTCTTCCGCGAACTTCGTGAATTCGTCGCGCTCGAGCGCTGCCTTCGCGGCGTCGTGACTGAGCGACATCCGCTTGCGCTGCGGATCGACGCTCATGATGCGCACGAGAAGCTTTTCGCCGGACTGGAATGCCTTGGATGGGTCCGCGCCGGGCGGAACGGTGATCTCGGAATTCGGAATGAGTCCGGTTAGCCCGGGCTCGAGCTGCACGAAGATTCCCGGCGCGCCGCCGTGATCGACAGTCGCCTCGACCACTTTGCCGATCGGATAACGTTGCGAGACGTTCTCCCACGGATCGCTGACCGCGACTTCGCGCAGCGAGAGCGAGAGGCGCTTCTTCGACGGATCGACTTCGCGTACCCAGCCGGTCACGTGGCTGCCGATCGCGATCGATGGATCGCCTTGCTTGATGCCGAATGGAAGCTGCGAGAAGTGGACGAGACCGTCGATGCCCGGCTCGAGCTCGACGAACAGACCGAAATCGGTC
Source organism: Thermoanaerobaculia bacterium (assembly GCA_036559905.1). Lineage (GTDB taxonomy): Bacteria > Acidobacteriota > Thermoanaerobaculia > Gp7-AA8 > Gp7-AA8 > Gp7-AA10. The sequence continues at coordinate 740 of DATBSF010000020.1, forward strand.
GAGCGCACGATCGTTCCTGAGAATGCCGAGCCAACCGGGTGGCGATCGGAAACGTCAGCCCACGGATCGGGCTCCTGGTCCTTCATCGAAAGCGAGATGCGCTTTCCGTCATTCTCGACTTTGATCACCTTCACGCGCACCTGCTGGCCGACGGAAACGAATTCCTTCGGATCGGTGACGCGGCGGCGGCTCATCTCCGACACATGCAGCAGCCCATCGATGCCGCCGAGGTCGATGAAGGCGCCGAAGGGCGTGAGGGTCTTGACTGTGCCGGTGAGCTCAGCGCCGGGCACGATTGCTTTGCGTGTCTCTTCTGCTTTCGCCGCGTTTTGCTCCTTCAGCAGTGCGGCGCGCGAAACGACGATGCGACGGCCGTCGTCAGACAGCTCCGTGACTCGAAACTCGAGCGATTGACCGATGAAAGCATCCGGATTGTCGATTTTGCCGAGCGCGATCTGCGAGAGCGGGCAGAAGGCGCGGAGGCCGCCGATGTTGACGTCAAAGCCGCCTTTGTTGCGCGCGGCGACTTTCGCTTCGACCGGCAGACGTGCTTCGTAGATCTGACGCAGCTGGTCGAGCGATGCTTTCCCGCGCGCGAGCTTTCGCGAGATGCGGATGTCGGGTGCGGTGCGGACGACTGTACCCTCGACGGTGTCGCCGACATCGAGTCCATCCAGCTCGGCGGCCGCCATCACCGCTTCGGAGGGTCCGCCATACGACACGAATGCATCGTCGCCGGAAATGGAGACAATTTGCCCGCGCAGCAATTCGCCCTGCGCGGGAGTTTTAAAGTTGAGGCTTGCTTCGAACGCCTCCGCAAAGCTATTCGCTTCGGCGGCTTCTCTCGACTGGGTCATGAAAAAAACGTGTGCCTTTCGTGATGTGGGGAGACTTACGGGGTGCGTATCTTACTCGATCTCGCGCAATAGGAAAATCGGCGCAACGCTGGGGGCACGGAGTTTCTTCCGCGTTCTCTGTGCCCTCTGTGCCTCTGTGGTGAACGGTTCTCACCACAGAGGCACAGAGATCACAGAGTAAACTCTCGCGATGCACCCCTGGCACGATGTTGGGCTCGGTCAGCGCGCACCCGAGATCGTGCCGGTCGTGGTCGAGGTCCCAAAAGGTTCTAAAACCAAGTACGAGCTGGACAAGAAAAGCGGGCTCATACGCGTCGACCGCATTCTGTTCAGCTCCGTGCACTACCCCGCGAACTACGGTTTCATTCCGCAGACGTACTGCGACGATCACGACCCGCTCGACGTCCTGGTCCTCGGCCAGGAGGAGATCGTGCCGCTGGCAATCATGATGGCGCAGCCGATCGGCGTGATGAAGATGACCGACCAGGGCGAAGAGGACGACAAGATCATCGCGGTGCACGCCGACGATCCTGAATACGCCGATTACAAATCGATCCGCGACCTTCCGGCGCATCGCATGGAAGAAGTCCGCAGATTTTTTCTGGATTACAAAATTCTGGAACGGAAGAGCGTGACCATCGAGGATTTTCTCGATCGCGATGACGCGCTGGATGTCATTCGGCGCGCGATCGAATTGTATTCACGCGAGCGATCGCGACTTCGCGCGTGATTTATTTTCCGCAGATCGCAACTTTTTTTCCGCAGTTTCCACAACACTCAGCGAGGTTTTTCCTCAATTCAAATTTTCTTTTCCACATCCGCAAAAAAAGTTCATACACCTATTGCCTTCGCGAAAACGTGGACCTACATTGCACGTACTTTCGCGCTGGACGCTCCATGGCAGATGTTAAAGGCGCGAAGGAAAGCTTGGTAACGCGATGGGTTACGAAGCGAACACGACGCGAACGCTCCTTTGCAGATGTCAACGCGTCGTAGTGCAACGAGAAGCAAGGGCTCTCGAGGCAAGTCGGTTCGAATGCCCTCTGGTGGATGTTAACGGACCGAGGACGGGCTCGCGAGATCAGAGATCGCGAGCCTTTTTTTTCCTCCGCCCTTCCCCCGTTAGGATGTTAGGACGTTAGGATGTTGGAATGCGGCCACGCAACGTCCTAACATCCCAACATCCTTACATCCTAACCGGGCGGGCGGGCGAGCTGTGACCACACGCGTCTTCCTCATCCGTCACGGCTCCACTGAGCTCTCCGCCGAAGATCGCTTCGCCGGCGCCGTCGACGTGCTCCTCTCCGACGCCGGCCGCGACCAGGCCCGCCGCCTCGGCGCGCGACTCGCGCACGAGAAAGTCGGCGTCGCATTCGCCAGCCCCATGAAGCGCACGATGGAAACCGCGCGTCTCGTCGTGGAGCCGCACGGCGTCGAGGTCACACCCGTCGACGGCATCCGCGAGATCGCGCACGGGCGGTGGGAGGGCATGAAACGCGACGAAGTCGAACGGCAGTTTCCCGAGGAGTACAACCGCTACGAGCACGATCCGTTTTCGTTCTCGCCCCTCGGCGGCGAAAGCGGCCTGCAGGTCACCGCGCGTGCGCTGCCGGCGCTGCTCAAGATCGTCGAAGATCACTGCGACGACCGCATCGTGATCGTGTCGCACAAGGCGACGATCCGTCTTCTTCTCAGCTCACTCCTCGGATTCGATCCGCGGAAATATCGCGATCGCCTCGATCAGTCGCCGTGCGCGCTCAACATTCTCGACTTCAAAGATCTCGCGCACGCGCGCCTGACACTCTTCAACGACACGTCGCACTACACGGTCGATGTCCCCGAAGTGCCGCACGATCGCCTCTCGAAAGTCTGGAATCAGCGGACGTGAAAGACCGCGCCGGCGAGCAGTGGATCGCTGGCGTTGTAGACGCGCAGGTTGTGGCCCTTGTCATTCAACTGGATCGAGTTGATCCGCCACGTGCCGCGCGCGGCGTGCGCGTCGAGCAGAATGCGGCCGGTGAACGTATTCGCATCGCCTGACTGCTGCAGCGGAAAGAATCCGCCACTCCCCGTTCCCGGCCCCACGTATTGACCGCTGACGCCCGAAACGCCGCAGTTGTCGTCGGAGGCCGTGACGGTCACAACGACCGTTGTTGCGCCGCGTGAGACATCGACATCGCGATTGTCGAGCGTGAGGGACAGCAACAGCGGCGCGGTGTTGTCGCAGGCCTCACCGCTGATGTTGATCTTCGCGGCTCGGACCAGCGGGTTTTCCAGACGGAATGTCGCGAGATTGTTCGCCTTGTCCTGCAGCGTTACCTGCTCCATCTGCCAGTCGCCGCAATCGACACATGTCGGAATCGCGAGCTCGCATCGCCAGACGTCACCTTCGCTGCGCAAACATCCCGCGCCAATGCGCGCGACCTTGCTCGGACTCTGAAAAACAGCGCTGACGAGATTGACTCCCGACTTGTCATCGGTTGCCTCGACATTGACAACCGCCTTCTCGCCGCTGCGCATCGCGCCACGCTCGATCCAGATGTTCTTCAGCGTCGGCGGGGTCGAATCGGAATTCGACGAGATCACGCGCAGCACCGCGTTCTGCGGCACGCCGCCCTGCGCGAAGCTCAACGTGACCGCGTTGCTGGCGTTGTCGCTCATATTCACAAAGCTGACGCGCCACATCCCCTCCTCGGCATCCTTGGCGATGGCGATGCGGCCGATGTAGCGATTCGTATCGCCTTCACGCTGCGTGGCGAATCCCTGCAGCGCTTTTCCGGTTGGGCTGCTCATCGTGCCCGATACACCGCGGATGCCGGAGAGGTCGTCGGTCGCGGTGACGATCACGGTCGCTTCCTCGCCATCGTGCACTTGCGGCGGGATGAATTCGATCGAGAGCAAGCGTGGGGGTTGCGAATCGGAGTTCGGATCCTTCGACGTCTCAGCTTCGGTCGAACGCGACGAACTGTTTTGCGAGGACTGCGATTGCGAAGATTGCGGCTGAGAATTGTTGGCAGTCGACGATCTTGCAGAATGGCTCGCGGCCGGCGACTTGGATGCAGATGACGGCGTGAGGGCCTTCACGATCGGGGCAAACACACGCGCGATCGCGGACTGATGCGGCTGCGGTTGAGGCGTTGACACCCGGATGCGCGGCGGTGCAGTGGCATTCGCCGCAGGCACGAGATACTGCCCCGACACCTGCCCACTCTGCGCTTCGGTCATCGTCGCCGGTTCGAGCGTCATCGTCTCGCCCGGGGTCTGCGCCGGCGTCGGGGCCGGCGAAGGCGTCTTCTCGGGAGCCGTGATCGCCGTTTTCGCCGGCTCGCTCATATTGCTGCGCAGACGGAAATACAACGCGATCACGAAGGCGATCGAGAGAAAGATGAAGAAGATCGGCAGGAATCGGGAGCGGCGCACGATGTCAGACCGATATCATCGCACGCATGCAATACGTGAATCTCGGCAATACCGGTTTAAGGGTCTCCCGATTGTGCCTGGGCACAATGACTTACGGCTCCAGCAAGTGGCGTCCATGGGTATTGGACGAAGATGCGTCCCGTCCGTTCTTCCAGAGGGCGATCGAGGCCGGGATCAACTTCTTTGACACTGCCGACATGTACTCGGTCGGCATGTCGGAAACGGTGGTTGGCCGGGCGCTTCGAGAATTCACGCGGCGGGATGACGTGGTCATCGCGACCAAGGTCTTCTTCCCGATGGGGCCGGGGCCGAACGATCGCGGGCTGTCGAGAAAACACATCATGCTGGCGATCGATGCCTCCCTTCGGCGGCTGTCGACGGAATACGTCGACCTCTACCAGATCCATCGGCTCGACCCGCAAACGCCGATCGAAGAGACGATCGAAGCGCTGCATGACGTCGTGAAATCCGGCAAGGCACTCCACGTCGGCGCGTCGAGCATGTACGCCTGGCAGTTCGCGAAGATGCTGAAGGTCGCCGAGTCGCACGCCTGGACGCGCTTCGTCTCGATGCAGAATCACTACAACCTGATCTACCGCGAGGAAGAGCGGGAGATGATTCCGCTGTGCATCGACGAAGGCATCGCCGTGATTCCATGGAGTCCGCTCGCGCGAGGATTTCTCGCGGGAAATCGGAGCCGCGCCACCGAGCGCGCGAAGACCGACGACATCGCGCAGGGCTTCTATGTGGCGGACTCCGACGTCACGATCGCCGATCGCGTCGCCGAAGTCGCGAAGAAGCGAGGAGTGAGCGCCGCGCAGATCGCGCTGGCGTGGATTCTTCACAAGCCGGGCGTGACCGCTCCGATCGTTGGCGCATCGAAGATCGAGCAGCTCGACGAGTCGATCGCGGCGCTCGACCTCAAATTAGATGAGGGGGAGATGAAGTTTCTCGAAGAGAAATACCAGCCGCATTCGGTTTTAGGACACCAGTAGGACGAGGAATGTTGAATGTTTAATGTTGAATGTTGAATGTCCGCGTGGCGGGGTTTGCATTCAACATTCAACATTAAACATTCAACATTCCCGTCCCCGTCACTCCCCTCTTATCTCTTGAAAAAACGCCTCACTCGAAACCGGCCGTCCGAGGAACTCTTCGACAAGATCGCGGGCCGGAAGTTCGCTGCCGCGACTCAGAATCAGATCGCGAAAGCGGCGGCCGGTCGAGGTGTTCATCAGGTCGGGACCGAACGCTGCAATCAGGTCGAGCGCGATGACCTTCGCCCACATGTAGCCGTAGTAGCCGGCGGCATAACCGCTCGCGATGTGCTCGAACGTGCCGGGAAACGATGTGCCCTCGATGTGGCCCATCGGCGTTGCGTGCTCCATCTTCTTCCACACCTCGAGGCATTCGCCCGGCTCGGCGCTCGACAAGGCCATGTCGAAGGCTGCGTAAAGATGCTGGCGGCCGTAATCGATTCCGCTGCCGAATTTCCTCGCCGCGCGAATGCGACTGACGAGCGACTCGTCGATCTCGGGACAACTGGAGCAATGTTCGCGAAGACGCGAGAGGCTCTCCATGCGATTTCCCCACTCTTCGTACATCTGCGAAGGCGCCTCGACGAAGTCGCGCTCGACGCTCGTACCGGAATGCTGGTTGTACTCCGTCTTCGAGAGAACGCCGTGCATCACGTGACCGAATTCGTGCAGCAGCGTCTCGAGCTCGCTATGGGTCAGTCCCACCGAATTGAAATTCGTCACCAGCGCGCTGATCGGCTTGCGTCCGGCGCGGCGACTCACACCGCGGACGGGCCACGCCGCGGCGTGTTTGTATTTGTCGGCACGCGGATAAAGATCGAGATAGACGCCGCCGACGAGATCACCGTTGTCCGCGTCTTTGACGTCGTAGTAGATGACGTCCTCATGCCAGACAGGAACGGTCGCTTGCTCGAAACGGATGCCGTACAGACGCTCGGTGATGTCGAGCATCCAATGGAGCGTGGAGACTGTCGGGAAGTATTCGCGCAGCGCTTCCTGATCGACGGCGTAGCGCTGCTCGCGTAATCGTTCACGGTAATACATCATGTCCCAGCGCTCGATCTTCGGTTTTCCCGCGATCTGCCGCAGTTGATCGAGATCGCGCCGTTCGGCGTCGCTGACCGCGCTCTTCACTTCGTCGAGAAAGCGCGAAACGGTTTCGGGGTTCTCGACCATCCGCCGCTTCGTCACGTAGTGCGCGAAGCTCGGAACGCCGTAGAGATCGGCGATTTCCTTTCGCAGCCTGACGATCTCGTTGAGGATGTCGATGTTGCGCGGCGTGCCGCGATTCGTATTCGCGATGTAGTAACGCTTGCGCGCCGATTCGCTCGCGGAATTCATCATGAACGGGACGAAGTCGGGATAGTCGAAGCCGACGACGATGTTTCCCTCGCCGTCCTTCGGAACGCGATCGAGATAAGACTTCGGCAACCCCACGCACTCCTCGGGCGTGAAGTGCACCACCGTCTTGTTCTCGCGGATGTTTTTCGCGAACTCCTGCGCCAGCTCGGTGATGCGCTCGGAGATCTCGCGGAAACGCTGGCGCTTCTCCCGCGGAAGCGCGACGCCGCTGTCCTCGAAGGATTCGAGAAGGTCTTTCTGCAGTTGCTTCTGCGCTTTGTTGACAGGAACGACACTCCGGGCGCGCTCGAAGAGTCGTTCGTTCTGAAAGACTTCGGTCATGAAAACAGATTCGTCGACGAGCGCCCGGTCGGCGGCGTCGCGCATGGCCGCATCGGGATGGACGCTGTTGAGAAGCGAGATCGGCCCGAAGGCATCCTCGAGAACGATGGCGGTTTCGTCCCACATCTCGAGAACGGACGCCGTGTGGGCGGTTTCGATTTCTTTGAGCCGCCGTCGCGCTTCCTGCAGGGCATCGCTCGCGGTGCGATTGACGTCGTCTGCGGTTAGAATTGGAATCGTGGGTCGCACGCGAAAGATGGGCATTCTAGCTGGACTTCTGTCCGCAGCGTGCATCGTTCCGGTGTCGTTTGGCCAGACAACGCCGCTCGATCAGGGCAAGGCCGCGATGCAGCGGGATGACTATCAGACTGCGGCCGATTTCTTCGAAAAAGCTGTCGCGCAGAATCCAAATAGTGCCGAACCTCATTTTCACCTCGGAGAGGCATACGGGACGCTCGCCCAGAAAGCGAACATCTTCAAGCAGGCCAGCCTCGCGCTCAAGACACATCGCGAATTCGCGCGCGCCGTGGAGCTCGATCCGAACTATCTCGATGCGCGTTGGGGTCTGATCGAGTTCTACATGATCGCGCCGGGCTTCATGGGCGGCGACGAGAAGAAAGCGTTCGAACAGGCCGGCGAGATCAGAAAACGCGACACGATGCGCGGCCATCAGGCTTTCGCGTACATCTACGGCCGGCAGAAGAAACCCGATCTCGCGCGCAAGGAATACATCGACGCGGTCAAAGAGCAACCCAACTCCCCGAAGACCCATTACTTCCTCGGCATCTCGTTTCTAACGGCCGACAAGAATTACAAGCAGGCGGCCGAAGAATTCGAGATGTCAGTGAAGCTCGATCCGAACTACATGCCGGGCTGGTTCCAGATCGGGCATATGGCCGCGCTCAGCGGCGTGAATCTTACGCGCGGCGAGGAAGCGCTGCAGAAGTACCTCGCCTACACGCCGAAGCCGGACGAACCGCAGCATTACCGCGCGTACTTCTGGCTCGGCGGGATCTACGAGAAGCAGGGCAAGAGGGGCGAAGCGAGGCAGAACTACGCGACGTCGCTGAAGATCAATCCGCGCCAGCCGGATGTAGCGGAAGCACTGAAGAAGATTTCGTAACGCCGCGTCCCGTCAAGATCGGATACGGATTGATCGGATCGCCCTTCCACCATTCCTTGGTCGGTGGCAGAACAGAAATCGCGAAGTGGAGATGCGGCGAATTCGCCGGCGCGTTGCCGGTCGATCCGACGTAGCCGATGACATCGCCGCGGTGCAGGACTTTTCCTTCGATCAGACCGGGCGCGTAGCGATCGAGATGCGCGTAGTAGTACATCATCTGCTCGGCCGGATCGGTTTCGTAGATCGTGATCCCGCCGGCCTTGCTCGTAAAAAGCTTGCGCACTTTTCCATCGACTGCCGCGAACACCGGCGTGCCGCGCGGCGCCATGATGTCGAGCGCGCCGTGCATATGTCCGGTTCGCGCATCCGCGAAGTTGTCCTTCAGATCCACCACGCGAATGCCGGCGACCGGAATCGTGATATCGGCAATTTCACCGCCTGTTACGACGCCCGCCAGGCCGGCTCTCTCCGCATGTTTCGGGACATCAGCCGCCGTCCACGCGAGCGTCAGAATGCACGCACAGCCGAGCCCGGCAAGAATCAGTTTTCGCATTGAGTTATTAATAATCGAGTCGCGATGCCAGAACTTCCCGATGTGACCGTCTATGTCGAGGCGCTCCAGGAGCGCATCGTGGGACAAACCCTGCTCCGTATACGGCTTGCGAGTCCATTCCTCTTGCGGACAGTCGAGCCTGCTGTTGCAGAATTCGAAGGGAAAGACGTCATCGACGTCCGCCGCGTCGGAAAGCGCATCGTCATCGAAGTCGAAGGTGAGCTCTTCATCGTCATCCATCTGATGATTGCGGGCCGCTTCAAGTGGCTGCCTACCGGATCGAAAATCCCGGCGAAGCTCGGGCTGGCGGCCTTCGATTTCTCGAACGGAATGTTGCTGCTGACCGAGGCGGGATCGAAGCGGAGGGCGTCGCTGCATCTCGTGCGCGGAGAAGCCGGCGTGAAAGCGCTCGATCCCGGAGGCGTCGAAGTACTGGAGATCGATCTCGAGACTTTCCGATCGCTCATGACGCGCGAGCGCCACACGCTCAAGCGCACGCTGACCGATCCGCATCTCTTCAGCGGAATCGGAAATGCGTACTCGGACGAGATTTTCCATCGCGCGAAGCTTTCGCC
>DATBSF010000021.1:0-8506 GCA_036559905.1 Thermoanaerobaculia bacterium
CGAGGAATGTTGAATGTTGAATGTTGAATGTTGAATTGCGCATTCAACATTCAACATTCAACATTTAACATTCCTCGTTTTCACTTGAGCGTCAGCGAAACTGTCTGCCCCACCACCACCCCATCAAGAACGCCGCTGGGATCTTTCGGATCCTTTGTCATCGGATCCCCATCCGAGTCAATGCGCGCCTCGATCCTCATTTTCGCCGGCAAAGGCTGCCCCATCATCGAATCGGACGCAGAGAGATCGACCGTGATTGGAAATGCGGAAAGCGGAATTCTCTTGACGGCTGCCGGAGGACCGGCGGTGACGCCGGCCGCGCGCGCGATCACGAAGATCATGCCTTTCGCCTCTCCCTTGAAATTCAACGTGACGTGAACACCCGGCTGCGCCGGCTGGGCTGGCTGTTGGGGCGTCCGCAAGCGCGCCATGAGCTCGTCGAGCCTCGCCGTCATCTCCGGATGTCGTTTCTTCGCCTCGCCCATCGCTGCTTCGGCCCGTGGCATGTCGCCGTTCTGCGCGCTGAGCCACGCGACGCCGACCCAGGCATCGACGAGATTCGGATCCGATTGCGTCGCCTTCTCGAGCATGGCCTCGGCGGCCTGCGGCTGTCGCGCGATGATGTGCACGATCGCCGAATACGTCAGCGCGCGCGCGTCGTTCGGATTGCGCTGCAGAACGTAGCGCGTCTGCTCCGCGACGCCATCGATGTTGTTCTGATCGAGATAAGCCTTCGCGAGATCATCGCGAAGCGCGAGGTTGTCGGGATTCTGCTGCACCGAGCGCTCGAGAGCGGATAGCGAGTCCGATTGCGGCGCCGGCGCCTCTTTCGCGACCGGCTTCGATTGCTGCATGACGAAGAAGCCGATCGCCGCGATCGCCGCGACAGATCCCGCACCCCAGAGAAAACCTTTGAGCGTGCTCTGTGCACTCTGTGCTCTCTGTGGTGAGCTTTGGGTGGTGGGAGCCATATGATCGAGCTTGCGCAGCACCTCAGCCGCCTCGAGCTCGAGCGCCGGATCACGCGATTCGCGCAGTCGCGCCACGAGCGCATCGCGCTTGGCCTCGAGGTCGGCGCGCTCGAGATCGCCGCGCCCCTGGCGCCGCCGCATTCCGTAAAGAAACATCGCGCCGACGATCACGCCCGCCAGAAGCATCGCCGACGCGCTCAGCCAGTCGGTCATTCTTTTTCTACCAGCTCGCGCACGCGATCGAGATACGGGTTGTCAGTTCTCAGTTCTCGGTTCTCGGTTGTTGGTGACGACAGCCGTCGCAGCGTGACAACGACGAGAACGGCGCCGATCAGAAAGACGACCACCGGAAGGATCCACACAAGCGGATTCCGTGGTTTTAGTCGGACGAATTGACCGTACGAGCTTTCGAAGTAGCTGAGGATCTGCTCCTCCGTATAGCCGCGCGCGAGCAGCTCGTGCACGTGCTGCTTCATATCGAGAGCGACCGTCGACGGCGAATCGGCGACCGACATTCCCTGGCACACCGGACATCGCAACAGAGATGCAACTTCGTGCGTCCGCTGCTCGAGCGCTTGCCCGCTGAGCGGCGCTCCTTCCGGTGGTCCCGGAGGAAGACCGAGGGCTGTGACGAGAAGGAGAAAAATCATTGCAGCGCTTTCGCGACGTTCGACTGCAGAATTTCCGTGGTCATCGGCCCGGTGAATTTGGCGACGATCACGCCTTGCCGATTCAGGAAATACGTTTCGGGGACTCCGCCGACGCCGTACGCGATCGCGGTTTTTCCCTGCTCATCAAGAAGCGTGGGATACACCGAGCCGCGTTCACGTAGAAACGCGTTGATCTTGTCCTCGGTGTCGTTGAAAACGACGCCGATGAATTGCACGTTCGGAATGATCTGCGCGTTCTGCACGAGCACCGGATGTTCCTGATAACAGGGGACGCACCATGTCGCCCAGAAGTTGAGCACGACCGGCTTGCCGCGCAACGCCGCGATGTCGATCGTCTGGCCAGTTCCAACAGCCTTCAACGCGAACTCGGGCGCCGGTTTGCCGATCAGCGGCGACTTGATCTCCGCCGGATCTTTGCCGAGGCCGACGAAGAGGACGGCGACGAGCGCGAGTGTGATCGCGGCGCCGACGATGAGCACCGTGCGATTCATGCCGTGACAGCGTCCTCGGGGACTGAATCCTTCGCTTCGCTCACGATTGCTGCGCGCCGCAACGGGATTAAAGCAATCACACCGCCGATGCCCATCATGAACACCGCGATCCAGATCCAGGAAACCATCGGGGTGATCAACATCATCACCGACACGGTCTGTGTGCCCGGATCGATATTCATGATCGACAGATACAGATCGCGCGTCAGCGTCGAATGTACGTCGGGTGTTCCGATCGGCTCGCGCATCGTGGCGTACTGATTCATCCGCGGTTCGAGTGTGGTGACCGGTTTTCCATTCGATGTGATCGCGAAGCGCGCAATCGTCGACTGCCGATGCGGCTCGGTTCGATCTTCGGCAGCGATGAACGTGACGGTGTACGGACCGATGTTCGCAGCCTGGCCGCGCGTCATCCTCACTTCCTTCGACGTCCGCATCGTGCTGCTGACCGCGATCGACACGAGAACGATCACCGCTCCAGCGTGCACAACGTACGCTCCGAACCGTCTCCGTCCTCGGCGCACCACTTTCGGTCCGCCGCGGAACATCTCGTTGAATGTGACAAAGGCTGCGTAGCCACCGAAGAGCAGCGTGAGAATCGTCCAGGGATTTCTCACGCCGGCAATGAATCCGATGATCGCAACCACAGCGCCGCTTATAAACGGCAGCAGCAATGATCGAATCACCTGCTGTTTCGTCGCCCGGCCCCACGGAAGCGCGGGGCCTACGCCGATCAGGAACAGCAGGGCTGTCCCCACCGGAACGACCATCGAGTCGAAGTAGGGACGGCCGACGCTCATCTGTCGACCTTTGAAAGCTTCGTTGATCAGCGGAAAGAGCGTGCCGATGAGCACCGTGAACGTCAGCAGCACGAACAGAAGATTGTTGACGAGGAACATGCCCTCGCGGCTGACGGGGCTTTCGATGCGTCCATCAGACTCGAGCGAATTGATACGCAGCGCGAGCAACACGACCGAGTAGAGAAGCGTCGCAGCCAGAAAGACGAGAATGGTCGGTCCGATCGCGCTCTGCGTGAAGGAGTGGACGGAATTGAAGACGCCGGATCGCGTCATGAATGTGCCGAGGATGGTGAGGAGGAAGCTCCCCTGCACCAGCGTGACTGTCCAGCCCTTCAACACGCCGCGCCGTTCCATCACGACCGCCGAGTGGAGCGCAGCAGTCGCGGTCAGCCATGGCAGCAGTGACGCGTTTTCAACCGGATCCCATGCCCAGTAACCGCCCCAGCCGAGAACTTCGTAGGCCCACCAGCCGCCTAACATGATCGCGATCGTGAGAAAGATCCACGCGAGCAACAGCGACGAGCGCAGCGGCCGCAGGAACGAATGACCCAATCGCCCGCGCAGCAGCGCCGCGCATGCGAATCCGAACGGAATCGTCATGCCGACGTAGCCGAGGTAAAGAAACGGCGGGTGGATGATCATCAGCATGTGGTTTTGGAGCAGTGCATTCGGACCCGGACCGTCGGGCGCCGCGGGAACCGTGAGAAAAGGATTCGCGGGGCCCGCGATCAGAAAGCTGAAGAAGGTCGCGCATCCGAGCCACGTCCCGATGGCGTACGGCATGTAGTCGGAATGTTGGTTGCGCGTCAGCCACGTGGCGCCAGCGATGTAGGCGCCGAGGACCAGGCCCCAGAAAAGGATCGACCCTTCGAGCGATGACCAGAGGCTCACGATCGTGACCCAGGTCGGCACTTCGCGCGATCCGACGTGCGCGACGTAGCCTACCGAGAAATCGTGCGTGAGCAGCGCGTACTCCATCACCAGCGTGGCGAGCGCCATCAACGCGGCGAATGCGTAAGCGAAACGGCGCGCCATCTGGAGGCCGTCAAGCGAGCGTTTGCGTCCCGCGGCGAATGCGACGATGGAGCCGGCCGCGGATACGAAGACCGAGGCGAGGACGATGAAGCGGCCGAGGGCGGCGGTCATTCGACGCCCCTCATCCGCCCCTTCGGGGCACCTTCTCCCGATGGGAGAAGGACAGGAAGGGTGGCCCCTCTCCCATCGGGAGAGGGTGGTCCCGCAAAGCGGGACCGGGGGAGGGGCGCGGAGTTCACTCCACCCCCTGCGTCGACTTGATCAACTTCTTCGCATCGATCTGCTCGCCGGCCTTGGGCGCGCGATATTCGTTGTTATGCGAGACCATCAGGCGGTCGCTTTGAAAATACCCGCCGCGCGTCATCGTTCCCTCGACGACCACGCCGATCCCTTCGCGAAACATCTGCGGCGGCACGCCGTTCGACTTCACGTGAACGGTTGTCTTGCGATCGGTGACGTCGAAGTCGAGCATCGATCCATTTCCCATGTGCACTGATCCCGGAGCGACTTGACCACCGAGGCGGATGGTCGCTCCGTACGCTTTGTCACCAGCATGTGTGATGTCCGTCGGGGACCAGTAGTAAACGAGATTGCGGCTGATGCCGCTCCCGGCAATCACCGCGAAACCGATCGCGGCGACGGCGAGCGTGGAAAGCAGAATGATGCGGGAACGCTTCATCGCGATTTTCTTTGACGGACGAACAGCGAAACGGCATAGGACGTCAGCACCAACGCGGTCCAGCCGTAGGCTGCAATCACGAAAGGCCACCCGCCACTGAGATATCCACCGGTCACGCGAGCTCTCCCACGAGATCCTGTTGTGGCGGCGGCGCGAGCTCGGCGGCGAGCCGTTGTGATGCGATTCGCGACCGCAGTGCGATAAAGCCGCTCATCAGAAAAAGAATTCCGAAGGCATTCAGCCGAAGTGGAAGATGAAACTGCGACGAGACCGTCTGGGGACTCGACTGCATCTGATGCAGCGAATTCCACCAACGCACCGAGAAGTACACGATCGGAAGATCGACAGAGGCGATGATCGTCGCCACGGCGCAAAGAATCGCGCGCTTCGCGGGATCGTCAACGAAGCGCCGCAGCGCGAGAATGCCCGCGAACGAGCAAAGCAGGACAGCGGTGGATGTCAGACGCGGATCCCAATCCCACCACACACCCCACGTCGGCTTCGCCCATATCGCGCCCTGGCAGCAGAGCAGAAATCCGAGAAGCGCTCCCACCTCGAGTCCTGCCTCCATCCGCGCATCCCACTTGAAGTCGCTGGTGAACAGATACGCCACAGAAACCCCGAATGTGAACAAAACCGCCAGCATCCAGTTCCAGGCGGTCGGTACGTGGACGTACATGATCCGCTGCACGTTACCCATGAAATGCTCAGGCGGAGCGACGAAAAGGCCGTAATACGACCCGATCAGGAGGAAGACGACGCCGAGCGCCATCAGCGCGTGCGGCAGTCTGGGAAACCGCGGATTCGAAACCATTGGATGACGATAATCTTCGAGCGGCGAACAGTATATTCCGTTCTTCCATCACGGTATCATCAGCCTCCGATGCGCCGACTGCTGGCGGTCATTGCAATCACTGGCTGCACCACCGCGCCGGCGCCCCCTCCGGCAGCACAGCCGCAACAGCAGTCTCCTTATGGATTTACGACCGAGGAAGAAGCGCGCGTCATGCAGCTCGAAGACCGGCGCGAATACGATCCGGCATTCATCGAGCAGTGGTTGCATCACCCCAACTCCCTTCACCGCGCCCGGATCGCCCTGGCCCTCGGCCGCATCGGGCCGCACACGTTCATCGACTCGAATGGAAATGGCGAGCGCGATCCGAATGAGCGGCAGGCCGGCGTTGAGGACCTGCAGTCACTCGCGAATGATCGCGATGCCAACGTGCGCGTCGCCACCGCGTTTGCCCTCGGCCAAATCGCCGATCAAACCAGCACGGATACACTCCTGCAACTCGCCGGCGATCGCGATAGTGCCGATGTAGCAGCCGAAGCGGTCGAAGGACTCTCCAAGCTCGCGCCGAAACTGGCGCTCGCCTCGTATGGGCGGTTCACAACGGAAGATCAACGCGAAGGCGTTCGCGCTCGCGCAATCCGCTATCTGTTCCGCTTCCGATCGGATGAGGCTTCAGCAATCGCTGCAAATGCGCTCGCATCGTCTTCGCCCGCCATCCGGCAGGAAGCGGCTTACGCGCTTGCGCGCCGCGCATATCCTGCGGGACGCGCACGACTCGAGCTGCTCATCGGCGACGCGAACATTCTGACGCGAGCCTACGTCGCTCGGGCCCTCGGTGCGATTGCCGCGCCGGAATCGCTTCCCATCCTGATCGGTGCGCTCGCCGATCCGCATCCGTGGGCACGCACGAACGCCGTCGTGGCAATCGCGCGCCTGGCCACGAAAACGCCGGCCATCGTCAACAATCCGCAGGACGCAATGCGAGTGATTGCCGCCGCGGAAGATCCCGATTCCGGCACGCGTGCATCGGCAATCGAAGCCCTCGGCTATTACGCCAGCAAGAACGAGACGGCGCGCAAGAAGCTTCTCGAAATCGCGACCGGCGGATCGCGATGGGAGCGCGAACTTGCAGCGGGAGCGATCGCGAAGCAGCTCAACGACGAGAAGCTCCTGCCGGCAGATCTCAGCGGTTGGGCAAAGGTGCGCGTCCTCGAAGCCGCATCGGCGGTTTCGGATCGACTGCGCGCGCAGTACGCGAAAGATGCGGAGCCTCTCGTTCGCGCCAGCTCGATCAGCACGATTCCCGATGAGCGTGTGGCTGCGAATCTGGCGCTGATCCGCGCGGCACTGGACGATCCGGATGTCATCGTTCGCGGATACGCAATCGATCGCTATTCAAAATCGCAGGATGCTGCGAAGCTCGCGATGCTGAACGCCGCCGAGGAGAGAGCGCGGCGCGATCGGCAGGATGATGCGCGGTTGTCCGCCATCCGCGGCCTGGCGGAAACCGATTATCCCGATCGCGAGACGTTTCTCCGCGGACTCCTTCACGATGGCAATCCAGTCGTACGGCGAATCGCGGCGGATCTCATCGAACAAAAGCTCAACAAACGACGTCCGCAGTTCACGCCGCTTCCGGTCGACCGCAAGGACTACGCGCAAATCGTGGAGTGGGCGCGGCAGCCACACACTGCAACGATCCACATGTCGCGCGGAAACATCGAAGTGGCGCTGCTCACGCAGGACGCGCCGATGACGACGTGGAACTTCGCGCAACTGGCGAGCAATCACTTTTTCGATAACACCAGCTTCATGCGCGTCGTACCGAACTTCGTGATTCAGGGCGGCGATCCGCGCAACGACATGGAAGGAAGTCCGGGCTACTCGATCCGCGACGAGATCAATCTGCAGAAATACACGCGCGGCGCGGTTGGAATGGCGCTCTCGGGGCCCGACACCGGCGGCTCGCAGTTCTTCATCACGCACTCGCCGCAACCGCATCTCGATGGCGGCTACACGATTTTCGGCCGCGTCATCGACGGCATGAACGCGGTGGTCGATCCGACCGAGCGCGGCGATCGCGTCGAATCGATCGGCATCGATCGGAAGTAATGTCGCCACTGTTCGGCCGTATTTTTCAGATCGTCGGAATGATCCTTCTGCCGATCGGGCTCTCCATCGGCCTGTTCAAAGACAACGTGCAGCTCGAGGTGCGGCTGCTGTTCATCGGCGGAGCGTTTTTCGTCGTGGGTTGGTTGATGGCGCGACGAAAATAGAAATTTCGAATGAAGAATGAAGAATTGAGAATCACAACCGCACGACGCGTTCATTCTGAATTCTTCATTCGAAATTCGAAATTCGAAATTCAGAATTTCCGTAGCGTTTTGTCCGCAACAGCGCAACCGACATTGCCGTGAAATACACCGTCGTGCTCACCGCCGCCTACCCGCCGATCGCGCGCCAGATTCTCGCGGGCGAATTCGACGTCATCGAACATCCAACCGAGCCTGAACGCACGGAGGATGACGTGATCACGATTCTGTCGGAGGCCGATGCGGCGATCACGCTGCTGAGCGATCCGCTGACGCGGCGCGTGCTCACGTCGAATCCGAATCTGCGGATGATCGCCAACTACGCGGTCGGCTACAACAACGTCGACATCGCCGCGGCGCGCGAGCTCGGAATCACGGTCACGAATACGCCCGGGGTGCTGACAGAAGCGACTGCCGACCTGACGATGGCTTTGATTCTCGCGGTCACGCGGCGCCTGATCGAAGGAGACGACGACGTACGGCGCAGAGGACGCAGCG
The DNA here is from genome assembly GCA_036559905.1 of Thermoanaerobaculia bacterium. GTDB lineage: Bacteria > Acidobacteriota > Thermoanaerobaculia > Gp7-AA8 > Gp7-AA8 > Gp7-AA10. The sequence goes on from DATBSF010000021.1 coordinate 8,251, forward strand.
AATGGGAGCCGCTCAAATGGCTCGGCACCTCGCTGCAGAAAAAACGACTCGGCATCATCGGAATCGGACGCATCGGCACCGCGGTCGCCTCGCGCGCGAGGGCCTTCGGAATGGAAATCGTCGGCGTGCGGCGCGGCGACGCACTCGACGCGCTGCTCGCAACGAGCGACATCGTTTCAGTCCACACGCCACTCAATCGCGAGACGCATCACCTGATCGACGCCGCGGCGATTGCGAAGATGAAGCGCGGATCTTT
>DATBSF010000022.1:0-3457 GCA_036559905.1 Thermoanaerobaculia bacterium
GGTTTTCGTAGGCAACCTCGATTTCAACACGAGCCGTGACGAGGTGCAGTCGTTGTTTTCACAGATCGGCTCGATCCGTGATGTGTTTCTTCCCACCGATCGTGAGAGCGGCCGGCCGCGTGGGTTCGCGTTCGTGGAGTATGAGAACGAGGAGGACGCGGCGAAGGCGATCGAGAAGTTCAACGGGTACGAGCTCAGCGGCCGCGCACTGCGCGTGAATGCCGCCGAAGATCGCCCGCGCGGCGGATCGGGCGGCGGCCCACCGCGAGGCGGAGGTGGCTACAGCGGCGGGGGCGGGTACGGGGGCGGTGGGTACGGCGGGGGTGGGGGTGGGGACAGGTTCCCGCCCGGCGGCAAGTCGAAGGGCAGCCGTCGCAATATCCGCGGAAAAAAGCGCAGCCTGTAACGCCTGACATTGCCGGCGACGAGCGAACTGTCTGCATCGCGGCGATCGATCCAATGGCAGATCGGCGTCGCGACGTTCGCCATTCTGGTTCTCGAGCTGGCGCTAATCCGCTGGACGTCGCAGCAGGTTCGCGTCTTCGCGTACTTCAACAACCTCACGCTGATGGCCGCCTTCCTCGGCATGGGCCTGGGAGTGGCCATCGGCGGACGTCGTCCCGGTTTGCAGCACTGGACGCTTCCGATTCTGGCCCTGCTTTCGATCCTGCTGGGATTTTCCGAACGCCTCAAGATCGTCTATCTGCAGTTTCCCGATCTCTCGATTTCGCTCTGGCAAAGCGAGTCGTTGCCGAACGCGAAGATCTTCGGCACGAACCTGATGCTCGTGCTGCTGATCTTCGTTCTCATCGTGGCGGTATTCATGTGCGCGGGCAGCATCGTTGGACGGCTCTTCACGCAGTTGCCGCCGCTCGAGGCCTACTCAGCCGACCTTTTGGGCTCCCTCCTTGGCGTCATCGTGATGACGGCCATCGCGGGCTTCGGCGCGTCGCCGCCGATCTGGTTCGCCGTGGCAACGCTACCGTTCCTCTTTTTTTCGCGAAAGATCATCACGGTGGTGGCGTTTGCCGGCGTGATCGTCATGGCGTGGATCTCGGTCGGATCCGCACAGTTCTCGCCGTACTACCGCATTGACCTGACGCGTGACACTCCGTTCGCCGGGAAGCCACTGCAGTTGTCGGTGAATCGCGATTTTCACCAGATCCTCCAGAACCTTTCGGACAAGAACGTCAATGATGCCTCGCGATCGCCGAGCGATCGCATGACGCTGCGCGCGTTCCGGATTCTTTACGACGTTCCCTATCACTTGACTCCGATGCGCGATCGCGCGCTGGTGGTTGGAGCGGGGACGGGAAATGACGCCTCCGGCGCACTGCGCGCCGGTTTCCGTGAGGTCGTGTCGGTCGACATCGATCCGCTGATCATGCGGATCGGCAAGGAACAGCATCCCGAGCATCCCTACGACGATCCGCGTGCGATTCGCGTCGTCAATGATGGGCGCGCGTATTTCGAACAGCATCCCGACGCGCGATTTGATGTCGTCAGCTTCGGTCTGCTCGATTCGCACGCCATGTTCTCGTCGATGTCGTCGCTGCGGCTCGACAACTACATCTACACCGTGCAGTCGATGCAGTCGGCATGGCGCATGGTCAAGCCGGGAGGCGTGCTGACGGTGAGTTTCTCGACGTATGCCGGCGAGTGGATCTCGGATCGGCTCTACTCGATCATCTGGGACGCGACGGGCGTGCCTCCGATCGTCGTTCTGCTCCCGATGCACTTCGGGCGAATGTACATCGTCGGCAAACAGATCCCGCTGATCGAGGTCGTTCGGCGGCTTCCGTTTCCGATCGTGAGACCTGGCGCGGGCGTCGCGACAATCCGCGTTCCGACGGATGACTGGCCGTTTCTCTACATTCGTCCCGGAACGATTCCGAGCGGCTATATCGCAGTGATTGCGAGCTTGCTGGTCGTGTCGTTCGTCGGCGCGCGGCTGGTGTATGGAAAGGATCTCTTCACGCGCGAGCACTTCGATCTGCCGTTGTTTCTGATGGGCGCCGCGTTTCTGCTCATCGAGACACGCGGCGTGGTGAATCTTTCGCTGTTGTTTGGCTCGACGTGGCTGGTCAATTCGGCGGTGTTCGCCGGGATTCTGTTGATGGCCTATCTCGCGAACTGGTATGTGAAGCGATACGGCACGCCGCGGCTGGACCTGATGTTCATCCTGCTGTTCGGCGCACTTCTGCTGAACTACTTTTTCGCGCCGAGCACGTTGCTGCAACTTCCGCTGTGGCTGCGCGGCACGATCGGCGGAATCCTGAACGCGCTGCCCGTGGGATTTGCGGGCGTGATCTTCTCGTCGATCTTCAGCCGGTCGACGAACACGGCGGCATCGCTCGGCTCGAATCTGCTCGGCGCAGTGATCGGCGGATGCCTCGAGTACCTGTCGTTGCTGGTCGGATTGCGTGCGCTCGCGCTGCTCGCGTTGGCGATCTATTTAACGGTCATGTTCGTGGCGCGGCGTCCGTCCCTCCGCGGCACGGATGCGGTTGTCGAGGTCGGCTAGCGCTGGCGATGCTGCGGGCAGTTCGAGGCGCGCGGCGTTGATGGCGCGGCGCGCTTCTTCAGATTTTCCCTTCGCAAGGAGATCGCGAGCAAGGCTCAAGTGCGCCTGTCCGCACTGATCGCGCTCGCCGGCGGAGAGCATGCTGGCATCGAGACGTTCGGCCTCCTTGCATGTTTCCGCGACATCCGTAGGGTTCGCGCTGCCGCCAAACGTCCGCAGCTTCGATTTCGCATCCGCGATCCTGTTCGCACGAATCCAGCGGCGCTCCGCTTGCGAGGTGGTGTCATCGGTGCTGGAGCTTTTCGCGGCCAGCGCAACGAGGAGCGCCATTCCTGCCACGCCCGCGGCGAGGGCGCCGATCACCGCGCGTCTGTTCCAAATCGGAGCGGGTCGCCACTGGAGCTTCAGGACGAGGAAGGCTGCGATGTAGATCGCGAGCGCGACCAGGGCCACCGCGCGCAGCCCCACGAACATCGACAAGTATTCGATGCATCCTCCGACCATCGCACCGAGAAGATTCGAGCCGAGGGACATTGCCGGATTCGCCGAACGGCTGAAGAGCGTCGAGAAGATCACGCCCGCGAACAAGATCGGAAGTGCGTTCACCAGCCCGCCGATTGCGCCACGCCCCCACAGCGGCAGCTCCAGCAAATCCCTCGGCGGCACGAAGCAGATGAGGAGAACGGAGGCGAAGAGAAGCACGAAATAGACGTCGAGACGTTGCGGCTGTAGTCGCGCGACCCAGAGATTCGCCAGAAACGCCATGATCAGAATTCCTGCGAACACGCACGCATTGACGATCCACGTCGAGCCGAAGAGAAGTGAGAGATTGACGACGCCTCGCGTCTCGATCAGCAGGAACGCCGCGCCCATCAGGAACAGCGGCAGGTCGAATGCACCGGCCTGGAAGAGAGCGCCGCCGAAGACGAGCCG
>DATBSF010000023.1:0-4585 GCA_036559905.1 Thermoanaerobaculia bacterium
GATCGTCGCGTTGTTGATCGCCGCACGCCGGATGGCGCATATCCTCACCGGCTTCGCCGAGGGTCCGTTCTTCTTCGCGGATTTCGCGCTCGTGATGTGGAACGACAATCAGCCGCTGCTGATCGGGTTGTACTCCGGCTCAATCATTTTGATCATTGTGCTGGTGATCGCCGCGGTCACGAAGAGCGATTCCGAGCGGGGCCTTGCGACGTTCATGACGTCGCTCTGCGCGATCGCCGGCGCAATCGTCAGCTTCGCGTCGTTTATCAGCATGAACCGGCTGGTGATGGCAATGCTCGATCCGATCAGGGCCGACTCGCTGCCTCGAACACTGCGATCGATGTCCCTCGGCGGCGCAGCTCGCTTGTTGCAGGTGCTCATGATCACGACTCTGTCGGCTGCTGCGATTTCCGTCGTCCTTCTACTGCTCACGCTCGTCTTCGCTTTCGTGATGCGAAGGATTCGCGGACGAATGCTGATCACGGTCTTCGCGTTGATCGTAATGCTCTGCGCGGCGGCGGTGGACCGAACGTGGTCCGAGGTTCTCGAGGCGAGCGCGCGGACCGGACATGTGCCCGACACGATCCTGACGCGTTAGGCGAGCGCAGCATCCGCGAGAAGCCGCACCAGCGCCGCGAATTTCGTCTTCGCCTCCCATCCGAGGTTTTCGCGCGTGCGGGCAGGATTTCCTCGACTGTATTGAATGTCGGACGCTCGTTCGATCGGACTGTTCAATGCCGCGGAAGACGGCAGCGACGCCGCCAGGCATGCCGCAGCGCGACGAGCGGAGACTGATCTCCAACAGTGCGAGTGTCTCGAGCACACCGACTTCAAAATCGCATTTTCGCGCGGTATCGCGAACCGCTATCGAGGCGACACGCAGGGTGCAATCCGTGAATTTCGCCGCGCTCTCACTGTCGATCGCCGTCCCGAGATCTACCTCGCCCTCGGCCTGACGCAGCTTGACGAGATGGATCGGCAGGCCGCGATCGAGAGTTTTGTCGCTGCCGGATCCTTTGCACCCGCGCGCCTCGACGAGATTCCTTACGCGGACATTCGTCGCGAAGCTAAGCAACGCGTTCGCGCCATTTATGGCGAGCGATGGGTACCGTGAACTAAACCGAGAAACGCAAGTCGCCTGCTGTAGCGACGCCGTGTTCGCGTCCCGAAGCTGGCGAATCGGCTTCGGCCTAACACGCATCTGGCGCAAGCTCGTCCCGTCGGATCAGCAGACCGCCATCGAACGCTGGAAACGGCAGCGGCGCGACAAGTGAGATCATTGCTCAGTCATGCCGTCGAACTTTCTGCTCTACGGCGCCAACGGCTTCGTCGGTCGCGAGATCGCGCGTCTGGCTGTGAAGAAAGGTCTGCGGCCGATCCTTGCCGGCCGGCATCGCGCGAGCGTCGAATCGATTGCCGCGGAGCTCGGTCTCGAGCATCGCGTCTTCGATCTCGATCATGTCGCGATCGACAATGTCGCTGCCGTCCTGCATTGCGCAGGCCCTTACGTGCACACCTGGAAACCGATGGTCGACGCCTGTCTGGCCCGCGGCGTTCACTATCTCGACATCACCGGCGAGATTCCGGTCTACGAAGCGATTGCCGCTCGCGGTGATGAAGCGAAATCGCGCCGAGTCATGCTGCTGCCAGGGGTCGGCTTCGACGTCGTTCCGACCGACTGTCTGGCCGTCCACCTGAAGCGGCGTCTCCCATCGGCCACCCACCTGACGCTGGCCTTCCAGGCCGTGGGGCCTGCAGGGCTCCCGCCGGGAACGCAGCGCACGATGATCGAGATGATTCCGTTCGGGGATCGCGTTAGGCGCGACGGAAGACTCGTGGCTCCCGACGAACGCGTGAGTACCCGCAGCGTCGACTTCGGCCGCGGGCCCGTCCTCGCGACGCGTTTGACGTGGGGCGACGTGTTCACGGCGTACCACAGCACCGGGATTCCCAACATCGAGGACTATGCCGTGCTGCCGCCATCGATGCGCAAGCAGATAGCGCTGGTTTCGCGCATCCGATTTCTCTTCAAGCTCCCGCCGGTCCGCAAGCTTCTGGAGCGTGGGGTGAAGCCGGGATCGACGCCCGAGCAGCGCGCGCAAACCTCGACCCACGTATGGGGCGAGGTCGTCGACGGGCGGGGAGGGAGGGCGACGGCGCGTTTGCACGGTCCGGAGGCGGGCGTTGTCTGGACATCGGAGACGGCGCTGGCCGCGGTGCGCAGAGTGCTGGCGGGCGACGTTCGGCCCGGATTTCAGACCGCCGGCGCTGCGTACGGCCCCGATTTCGTACTCGAGACTCCAGGAGTCACTCGCGAGGACGTCCCTGCATGATCACCACAATTCTTCTCGCCGTCACGCTGACTCAGATGCAGCAATGTATCGATCAGATTGATCCCCTCAACGAGCAGAAGCACGTCGCGACCTGGTCGGGGCACGCCAATTCGAAGTGCACCGTGAAGATCGAGACGCTTGCGACAAACAAGGATGCGACGCTCGTCGCCGGCTGGTATCGCTGGCCACTTGCCGACATGCCGCAATACTCGGTGGTTGTCCTCGTGATCTACGAGAAAAAAAATGAGGCGACACCCATCCTCACGAGGGTCGAGTCGGAGGAGTTAGCGCGATTCGCAAACGTGACGGTGAGCGCTGTCGGCGGACAGCGCGTCCTCGACATTCTCACCTGTGTCAGCGGAACCGGTGGATGCGCGCAGGAGCTCTTCGGGTGGCGCAGCGGCGCTCTGGTGCCGATCGCCACGAACTACCGCGATGCGTTCAACCGTAAGCTGCCGCCCGGCCTGACGACCTACAAGTCACCGAGCATCGATTTGAAGACCATGACCATTCGCGGCGGCGGGTGGCGGGACGGCAAGGATCCGAACTGCTGCCCGTCCATCTCCATGCAATGCAAGGTGTCGATGGCCGGCGATCAGGCCCGGTTGAGCGCATGCCGGACCGCCAAGCCATCAGACTTCGATTAGGATTGCCGCCGCTTCGGAACGAACCCCCTGCGAAAGGTCATCGATGAATTTGCGAATTATCAGTACTCTCGCGGTCTCCCTTTCACTCGCATTGACTCTCCACGCACAGTCGACATCGGACCCCAAAGAGAAAGAATCGAAATACGGTGAGAAGACATTCACCGGTTTGGAACTGCGACCCATCGGGCCGGCTCTCACCTCCGGACGCATTCTCGATGTGGCCGTCGATCCGCGCGATGCGCGCGTCTGGTACCTCGCCACGGTGGGCGGCGTCTGGAAGACGACGAACGCCGGCACGAGCTTCACGCCGATCTTCGACGATCAGAAGTCATTCTCCATCGGGTGCGTGACCATCGATCCGCACGACTCGATGGTGGTCTGGGTCGGGTCGGGCGAGAACAACAGTCAGCGCTCGGTGTCGATGGGCGACGGAGTCTACAAATCGATCGACGCCGGCAAGAGCTGGAAAAACGTCGGACTGGAAAAGTCGGAGCACATCTCGAAGATCGTCGTCGACCCGCGCGACTCCAACGTCGTCTACGTCGCCGCGCAGGGACCTCTGTGGGCGCCTGGCGGAGATCGCGGTCTCTACAAGACCACTGATGGCGGCAAGACGTGGAACGCCGTGCTCACGATCAGCGAAAACACCGGCGTCACCGACGTCATACTCGATCCATCCAATCCCGACATCCTCTACGCCTCCGCGTATCAGCGCCGCCGTCAAGTCTTCACGCTCATCGACGGCGGTCCGGAATCGGCGATCCACAAATCGACCGACGCCGGCAAGAGCTGGACGAAGTTGAAGGAAGGTTTGCCAAAAGAAGAGATGGGGCGCATCGGCCTGGCGATTGCGCACAATCCGAAAGTCATCTACGCGACGATCGAGTCAACGCGCAAGGCCGGCGGCTTTTTTGTTTCGAAAGACGGCGGATCATCATGGAAGAAGGCCAACGATTACTCCGCACCTGGCGCGCAATACTACGGCGAGATCTTCGTCGATCCGAACGACGATGAGCGCATCTACTCGGCCGACGTCTGGGTCCGCGTCTCCGATGACGGCGGCAAAACGTGGCGCAAGCTCGACGAGAAGTGGAAGCATCCCGACAATCACGTCGTGTGGATCGATCCCGCCAGCAGCGACCATCTATTGATCGGTTGCGATGGCGGCCTTTATGAATCGTTCGACCGCGCCGAGTCGTGGAACTTCAAAGCCAATCTGCCGATTACGCAGTTTTATCGCGTGAGCGCGGACGACGCACTTCCGTTCTACAGCGTCTACGGCGGCACGCAGGACAACTTCTCCCTCGGTGGTCCCGCGCGCACGACGGACATGAAAGGCATTGCCAACGCCGACTGGTACGTCACGCAGGGCGGCGACGGATTCCGCTCCATTCCCGATCCGAAGGACTCGAACATCATCTACTCCGAATCGCAGAACGGCGGTCTGGTGCGCTTCGATAAACGCACCGGCGAGATTCTCGATATCCAGCCCCAGCCGACCGGCAACATGGACCCGCTGCGCCTCAACTGGGATTCGCCGCTCATCGTCAGTCCGCACAACAGCAATCGCGTCTATTTCGCCGCGCAGTATCTGTTCCGCAGCGA
>DATBSF010000024.1:0-4778 GCA_036559905.1 Thermoanaerobaculia bacterium
GCTGACCGTGATGACGTCGAATTCTTCACCGACGTTGAATTTCAGCTCCGTGAGTGAGCTGCTGATTCCTTCCATCACCATGCTGCACAGCATCGGGCAGCGGTAGTACATGAAGTTGATCAGCACCGGCTTGCCGCGGAAATAATCGCGCAGACGAACGATCTTGCCGGCTTCGTCGCGGAACATGAGATCGAGCGGGAGCTGCGCGTTGAGTTGCTGCTTGATCGACACTTCGCCGGGGAGCCGCGGAGGAGTGGCGGAGTTGTCGGCGAATGCTGCCGTCGCTAAGAGGAGTGTGATGAGTGCAAATTTCACTTTTGCACCCCCGCCGCATTGAGCCGCTGCACCGCTAACTGTTTCGCGACATCGATCGGCAAACGCACGATGCCTTTCTGCTTATCCACCCATCCCGGCGTGTGCAGCGCTTGCTCCTCGGTCGCCCGCATCTCATCCATGTCGACGACTGGCGAAGTTGCCTTAGGCGACATCATCTGGCCGCGCGGATCGCGATCCGGAAACGGCTGGAGGCGCGGCTGCTGCGGAATCGCCGCGTCGGGCGGACGCTGGACATCGGTCAGCGGCGCTGCCGTCGTGTTGCGCGCCATCTGCGCGAAGTACTTGAACATTCCGTACAACAGGAAGTGGCTGATCGCGGCGAAGATCACGAAGATCGCCATGAACATCAGCAGCGCGCGAACGTTGACGTCGCTGCGCTCGTGATGCGTCTCTGGATTGACGATCTCAGGCATTGACGCGCAGCGCTCCCTCGCGAATCGCTTCTTCAACCCACGTCTCGTGAATCGGAATGATGGTCTGCCCCTTCAGTTGCTCGAGGAACGCCCAGATCCACACGCCGCCGATGCCGATGAGCGACGTCAGACTCCAGATCGAGTAATGGAAGTGCTCGTACCACGATGGCGCGATCAACCAGTAGATCGCGACGTAGCGCATCACGATGATGATCACCGTGACGACGCTGATCGTTTCCGGACGGTCCTTGATCGGCCGCATCAACAACATGAAAAACGGCAGGAAGAAATGGAAGAGGATGATCGTGACCGCGATCGCTCCCCAGGCGCCGCGCACGCGGACTACGTAGTGCGGGATTTCCTCGTGCAGGTTGGCGTACCAGATGAGAAGGAATTCGGAGAACGTCGTGTAAGCGTAGAACATAACGAACGCCAGCATCAGGTTGCCGAGGTCGCGGAGATGCGTCGGCTTGAGGATGCCTTTCATCGCATCGGTCGTCGCGAGCCGCGACAGAAAAAACGTCACGACTGCGAACGCCGAGAGACCGCAGCCAACCACGAAAGTGATTCCGTACATCGTGGAGTTCCACTTCGGCTCGAGTGACATCATCCAGTCGATCGACGCGAAGGTCAGCGTCAACACGATCATCGGCAGTCCGGCGGCGGCCCATCGCCGGCGGGAAAGATCGGTGTACGGCGATCGATCTTCGTAGAACTTGAGCGAAAGCGCACGGATGCGCCAGGCCCACAGGATCCATGCGCCGAAGTAGACGAGCGCGAAGATGCCGAATCGCTTCCAGTTGAGATACGCGAGCTTCTGACTGACGACCTCATCGTGGCGCGCCCAGTCGAGATCCATCCACGGATAGAGGTACTTCATGCCGATCACGATCGGAATGAAGAAGAGCAGCATCCACATCATCGTTCGCGCTGCAGCGCCGAGCGGCCGTCGAATCATCAGGCCCCACTCGCCGCCGGTCGTGTACTGCAGCATGAGGACCGCGAGCGCGCCGGCCACGATCGAAAACCAGAACACGTAGCTCGGCAGATAGCCGCGGAAGAATTCCTGCGGATCCATGAACCATCCGATCGCACTCGCAGCGAGGCCCAGGATTCCAACGATCAGCGCAGGGCGCTGGAAGCGAACGACGCCGGTCGACGGAGCGCGTTGTTCAGCCATCAGTGCAGGCTCCCTCGCATGTCGGGCGGCAGATCCTCGATGGTGCCGTGCTGACTGATCTGCAGCGCGCGCACGTACGCGATGATCGCCCATCGATCGTGGACCGGAACCTGTTGCGCGTACGAAGGCATCGCGCCGAATCCGTTCGTGATCACATCGAAGAAGTGTCCGTTTTTGGCGGCGCGAAGAGTGTCCGTGTGATACGACGGCGGCCGGCGATAACCGCGCGACGGAATCATCCCATTGCCGTCGCCGACCATGCCGTGGCACGCGGAACAATAGATGTTGTATCGCTCCTGGCCGCGGTTCATCACCTGGATGGTGATCGGAAACGGAAATCCGTCTCCATCCTGCCCGTTGATTTTTCCCGTCGCGACGTAACCCACCAGCTCGATTTCGCCGCGCGCGACCGTCCCCGGAATGCGCGGCCGCGCCGACATGCCGTCCGCGAAGAAGTCACTCGGCTCAAGGGGGTCGTATTTCGGCTGCACCGCCATGCGCTGTCTACAAGTCAGAAGGCAGAGGGCAGAAAGCAGAAGGAAGGCAAACCGAATCCTTCTGCCTTCTGCCTTCTGCCTTCTGCCTTCTCGATTACCAAGGGACATCAGTGACCTCCCTTGGCTCGAGCGTTTCGAGAAAATCCCATGTCTTGTCGAGATCGAATTTCGGATCGCGCGCATGGATGACCAGGAAGAACTTGTCGCGCGACGCCTGATCGAATCGCGGCACGTTGAACACGGGGTGATACGGCATCGGCAGGCCGTTGAGCGCGAGCATTCCGAAGACGGCCGCGAACGCCGCCAGCAGAATCGTGCATTCGAACGCGACCGGGATCCATGCCGGCCAACTGTTCAACGGCTTCCCGCCGATATTGATGGGATAACTGATCACGTTGGCGTACCAGCACATGAAGAATCCGCTGAGGCCGCCGATGATCCCGCCGCCGAGGACGATCAGCGGCAGCTTGGTGTGATGCATGCCGAGCGCTTCGTGCAAGCCATGAATCGGGAACGGCGAGAAGGCGTCCATCTCCACGTAGCCGGCCTCCCGGGCGGCATTCGTCGCGCGGAGCAGTTCGTCCGCGCCGCCGAATTCGGCGATGACGCCGTACGTCCCTTCGATGACTTTGCCGATCGCCATCAGAGGCTCTTCTCCACCGTCGGCTCATCCGCGAGCGGATGCGCTTCCGGAACCAATGTGCGCATTTCGAAGATCGAGATCATCGGCAGGAACCGGACGAACAGGAACAGCAGGAAGAGGAATAGTCCGATCGAGCCGATGAACATCGACCAGTCCCACTTCGTGCCGTGATACATGCCCCACGACGAGGGCAGAAAGTCGCGATGCAGCGAAGTCGGAATGATCACGAAGCGCTCGAGCCACATGCCGACGTTCACGAATTGAGCGACGAAAAACAGGCCGAACGCGCTGGTGCGGATTCGCTTGAACCACATCAGCTGCGGTGCCAGTCCGTTGCAGACGATCAGCATCGCGTACATCTTCCAGTACGGGCCGGTGACGCGGTTGACCCACATGTACTTCTCGAAAACATTGCCGCTGTAGAAAGCGAAGAACGCTTCCATGGCGTACGAGTAGAAGACGATGAGGCCGGTTGCCAGCATCACCTTGCCCATGTTCTCGAGATGCTTCATGGTGATGAAGTCTTCGAGCCTGAAGAGTTTTCGGAATGGAATGGCGAGCGTCAGCACCATCGCGAATCCGGCGTAGACCGCGCCCGCGACGAAGTAGGGCGGGAAAAACGTCGAATGCCAGCCGGGCAGCTGCGCGACTGCGAAGTCGAAGCTAACGACGGTGTGCACCGACAGCACCAGCGGCGTCGAGAGACCCGCCAGCAGCAGATACGCGCTTTCGTAGCGATACCAATGCTTGGCCGAGCCGCGCCAGCCGAGGGCCAGCATGCCGTAGATTTTTCGACCGAAGAAACTATTCGCACGATCGCGAAGGGTCGCGAGATCCGGAATCAGTCCGGTGTACCAGAAGAGAAACGAAACCGTCGCGTACGTCGAGACCGCAAACACGTCCCAGATCAGCGGGCTGCGGAACTGCGGCCACAGCGTCATCGTGTTCGGATAGGGAAAGAGCCAGAAGTCGTACCACGGACGGCCGGTGTGTAACGCCGGATACAACCCGGCGGATGCGACTGCAAAAAGCGTCATCGCCTCCGCGAATCGGTTGATGGAAGTGCGCCACTCCTGGCGCAGCAGAAGCAGAATCGCGGAAATCAACGTGCCGGCGTGGCCGATGCCGATCCACCACACGAAGTTGAGGATGTCGAAACCCCAGGCCACCGGATGATTGATGCCCCAGATCCCGACGCCGACGATGATGAGCTGCCCGATCGCCGCCGTGAGCACGAGGACGAGGAGCGTCGAGAACGCCAGGCCGACCGACCAGATGAGCGGCATCTTTCGACGCAACACGATCGAGCTGATGTGATCCGTGACCGACGAGTAGGTGTGGCCCGGCTCGAGCACGGGCTGAGGGATAAAACGCGCAGGGATTTTTAGCTCCTGCGTCGTCGGACGGACCTCGTGGATGGGTACTTGTTCTGTCGCCATGATTCAAATGTTGAATGTTGAATGTTGAATGTTGAATGTGACGGAGAGCGCGTCGTCCCATTCAACATTCAACATTAAACATTCAACATTCCTCGTCATCCCTTGATCTCCGGATTCGGATTCCTGATTACCCCCAGGTACGTGGTGCGCGGCCGTGTATTGAGCTCCGCCAACAGCGCGTAATGCGCCGGTTCCTTCTTCAGCTTCGCGACATGACTATTCGGATCATTCATATCGCCGAATACAATCGCTTCTGTCGGGCACGCCTGC
>DATBSF010000025.1:0-7094 GCA_036559905.1 Thermoanaerobaculia bacterium
TGCGAATGACGCGTTCTCCAATCCGGTCCAACTCAACGCGGAGCTCTATCACGAGGTCGACGGTGTGAACATCGGCGCGACCAAAGAGCCGAACGAGCCGAATCACTGCTCCGATCCGGGCGGCGCGTCGGTGTGGTACAGATGGACGTCATTCGTTTCCGGAAAAGCAGTCGCGCAAGTCACTCAGGGCGTACGGAAATGTGTGGCCGTGTACGTCGGCGCGTCCGTCGGTGCGCTGACGCCGATCGGCGCGTACCCGTATCGCGACGTCGACGACACGGTTTGGTTCGACGCCGCTGCAAACACGACGTACTACATCGCCGTCGATGGACTCCTGTCGGAGGATCCATTTCCGAGGCCGAATGTGAGCGCGTTCCGGCTGCGAGTCGGCTTGCGGAAGCAGATCGCGTTCACGAGTCTGCGCGATGGCAATTACGAGATCTACACGATGGAAGCCGACGGCTCCTCTCAGCGACGGCTGACGAATCACCCGGCCTCCGATCGTGAGCCGGCCTCCGATCCTTTTGATGCGTCCATCGCATTCACGAGCAATCGTGACGGGAACAACGAGATCTATTTGATGAAGTCCGACGGAACGAACGTGCGGCGGATCACGAGTGATCCGGCGAACGATCATTCGCCCGTCTTCACTTCAGACGGGGGCGCGATTCTCTTCGTGAGCGATCGCGATGGCAATCCGGAGCTGTACCTGGTCGGTCTGGGTGGCTTCTGGGGAACGGGCACGCAGCGCCTGACCACGTACCTCGGTGACGATCTCGATCCGGCGATCGTCATGCTTCCGAGCCGGATCAGTACGATCGCGCACTCCGCATTCCGCATCCTGGATCCTCAAACTGGCGCGGGCGACTATGACCTCGTCGTGCAGTTGGAGTCCGGACAGGAAATCTGGACGGGGACTTCTGCCGAGGATCGGCAACCGAGCTGGTCACGCGACGGACAGAATCTCGTCTTCACCGCGATCGACACGCAGGGATTCGAGACGCTTTGGGCGTGGGACCTGGTCGGTAGAGCGCGTTCCCTCGGAATCGCGCAGGGCTCGCATGCGTCGTGGTCACCGTGGCAGGACGAGATCGTCTTTGCGACGACGCGCACCGGCAACGGTCAGATTTTCAAGATGAAAGCCGATGGGAGCGGCGCGACGAACCTTTCGAACAACACAGCCTGGGATGGTGAGCCGCGCTGGTAGTCCACGATCGGCCTAGGACTTCCAGAACCGCACTTCAAAGATTTCGCGTCCCTGCGCCCGGTACTTCGCCTCGTAGTTCGTGCGAGGCGGATCGTCCGGCGCAGGGATGCGCGTTTCTGTCCTGAAGAACTGCGCGATCAACGGGTTGGCGGCTTCGAAATATTCGCGATGGTCGGTCACGTAGATCCCCGATCCGCCGTCGACGAGAACGCGCCGCATTTCAGCCAACGCTTCTGGCCGAATGATCCTGCGTTTCTGCTCGCGCTTGCGCGGCCAAGGATCTGGGAAATATATATGTATTTCTGATACAGAATTATCGGAGAACATTTTCTGCAGGACGAGAAACGCGTCGTGATTGATCACGCGCACATTGCGGAGTCCCCGTTTCTCGACGCGTTCGCGAATCACGCGGTAGTAGTGCAGCGACTTCTCGATGCCGACGAAGTTGACGTCGGGCTGTTCCATGGCCGACGCAATCAAGAATCGCCCTTTCCCCGACCCGATCTCCACCACCACGCGATTGCGGTTACCGAACACCTCCGCAAAGTCGAGAAGCACGAATCCGCTTTCGCGCGGATTGATAATCAGATTGTTCACCACAGAGGCACAGAGTACACAGAGACGTCTCTGTGATCTCTGTGCCTCTGTGGTGAAAAACCTCGGGCACGGGGCTAATGATCATCCCAGGTAAGATCCGCGGCAAGCCGAACGTAGGTCTCATACCGCGCACGATGGATCTCGCCGCGCTCGACGCGCCGCTTCACTTCGCAATCGGGCTCGTGGAGATGCGTGCAATCGTTGAAGTAGCACGACTCGGCCGCTTCCTGAAACTCCGGAAACGATTCGCGCAGCGTCTCCGGACTGATGTCCCACAACCCGAACTCGCGAATGCCCGGCGTGTCGATGACGTAGGTGTCGTCGCCGAGGTCGAAGAGGGTCGAGGAGGTGGTGGTGTGGCGGCCGGTGCCCTTCTTGTGCACGTCGGCGGTCGCGAGGGTCAGGCTGGTGTCGAGCGCGTTTAGAATCGACGACTTCCCGACGCCGCTGTGCCCGACCAGCGCCGAAGTCTTGCCGGTCAGCAGCGCGCGCAGGACGTCGATCCCCTCCCCGGTTTTGGTCGAGATTACGACCACCGGAATCTGCAACTCTTCGTAGACGCGGAGAGGGGCAAGGGCGTCATCACGATCGGAGGCGAGATCGATTTTGTTGACGCAGATTGCCGGCTGCGCACCGCCTCGCTGCGTCGCGATCAGGAATCGGTCGATGAGACGCGGGCGGAGGGGCGGATTCTTGATCGAGACGACGTTCGCGACCAGATCGATGTTGGCTGCGATCAATCTTTCGACCCGCGGATTGAACGGATCGGGCCGCGAGAGCAGGGTCCGCCGCGGCAGGATTTCGGTCAGCCGCCACAGCGCGCCTTCGATCGGCTCGGCAACGACGCGATCGCCCACTGCCAGCGTGCTGCGCTGGTTCTTCGCAATCTCGGACGGAATCACACAATCGATTTCGCGTCCATCGAAAAAAAGCCGGCACCGTCCGCTCGCGACTGCGATTACGATTGCGCTTTCAGCCATTGGCGTCAGTGTAGAATGCCGGAGGAGAGATGCCGAGTCCCGAAAAGCCTTCAGTCCTGCTTGTCGACGACAACGAAGCGACGCGCACGCTCATGATCGCGTTGCTCCAGCGCGAGTTTCAGATCGACAGCGCGACCGACGGCATGGAGGCGATCGAGAAGCTCCGCACGAATCAGTACGGCTGCATCCTTCTCGATCTTCGCATGCCGCAGCACGACGGATTCAGTGTCCTCGAGTTCCTGCAGGCCAACAGTCCCCAATCTCTGCGCACTGTGCTGGTCGTGACGGCGCTGTTGGCGAAGCACGAGATCGACCGCGCGAAAGCATTCGGAATCTGCGGCATCATCACCAAGCCCTTCGACGTCGATGAGCTCCTCGGCGCAGTGAAGGAGTGCGCGAGCGGTACCGATGGCGGAAAGCTCGGCAACGTGTTTTGCACGAGCACGCCCATGATTTTGCTGATCGCCGACTTGCTGCGGCAACGATTGGGTTAGGACGTTGGGATGTTAGGACGTGAGGATGTCCCACCCGCCTAACATCCCAACATCCTAACGTCCCAACATCCCAGGCCCTTACCACTTGTTAAGCCACGCGAGGAAAGGTCCCCCGGCAATCATCGCGGAGATAGCCATCGTTTCAAACGGCGAACGGCTCTTGATCTCCGCGCACGCGACCACCAGCGTCGCGAGATCCTCGGCGTCGAACGGCTTGTTCACGACGCCGTGAATTCTTTGCGGATCGAGTTTGCGGATGAGCGCGCGGTCGGCTCCCGTGATCACGAGAACCACCGGTGTCGAAATCGCTGTCTCGAGGTTCTCGATCACGCCGAAACCATCGACGTTCGGCATGAGAAGGTCGAGGAGGACGACGGCATAACGATGCTCCTTCAGAAGCTCGAGCGCTTCCACTCCGTCCTCCGCTTCGTCGACTGTCAGTTCGCGCCGGCGAAGAACGGTCCCGATCAGCTCGCGAGTGGCAGCGTCGTCATCGACGATCAGAATGCGCTTCGACGACATCGGCATGATTAATCGACACCTTCGCGGAATGGCACCCGCGGATCGAAATCGATCGGGACGTCTTTGGCTGCCTCGAGTGACGCGCGCAGATCGTTTGGCATCTTGTCGTAGCGTGCGAGCCACGACTCAGCGCGCGCGCGGTCTCCTGTAGCCTCGATCTCCAGCAGTTCTTTTGCCAGCGCCGCGATCGCGTCGGGCATCTTGCCGTAATCGATGACGTAGCGGCCGCTACTGTCGCGGGTGATTGCGCCGCGTTCCGAAAGGAAATTGAACTCCATCATCTCGGCGCGGCCGTGCGCCTCCTTCGTTCCGAAACGCACGGTGCGGAAAATGCCGGCCACGTAGGACGCGTAGTACTCCTCGAGCCGGTCCTTCGGCAGCGCGCCGTGATCGACGAGCCACTTGAGCGCAAACATGCCGGCCACATCCGCTTTCGCTTCTTCGAGTCCCGAGAACGCCGGCCCGATCGCCTCACGGATGTCAACCTGTTGACCATTCTTCCGCGCGAACGAGGGACCGAGACCGTGACAGATCTCGTGCATCATCACCATCGTCAGGTACCCCTCGGCACTCGCCTGGGCGGCCTGGTCGGGGCGCATTACGCGCTTCGCGAGCGGCAGGATCACATAGTCGACGCGCGCATCCATGTAGTTCTTGAAGAAGATTTTCTTGCTGCCGACTTTCTCGTGGATGCGCGGATCGTTCGGAAGATTGTCGGCGACGGCCTGATATCCGTGACGGAGATCGCCGGCGCGGAACGGCGTATCCATCACTTCCATCGGCGTCGCGTGTCCTTTCTTCGACGGACGGTCGGCCGCCGCCAGCGGCAGCGCATCCTGAATGTCGGGAACGTATTTCTGGAACACCGCCAGCTTCTTGCTCTCCTCTTCGTTGCGGATGAGCACCGCCGCGCCGTACGACGTCTTCACGCCTAACAGATCGTCGAGGTAGGTCTCGTAAGGCGCGAAGATGATGTCGACCTTCGGATCCTTCAATTTCACCCAGGCGAGATCGCTCGCGTAGTAGTTGTCGTCGAGGAGCGCCTTGGCGCGCATGCGGAGGAATTCCGCAAACGCCTTGTCATCACTAGCCTCGGCCGCGTTGCGGAGATGTCGCGCCGCCGGTTCGAGCCACTGCTTGTACTTCACGTGATACGGCGTGGTCTTGAAGTTCGCATCCACGACAGTGTGCTCGTCATAGATCCGTTTTTTCTCGGCGGGGTGCGCCTTGACATACGCCTCGATCTGATCGCGCGTCAGGCCGCGCGCATAGAGCGCGCGTCCGAGCGGCAACGGATCCGTTCCGATGAACGGCTTGTTCTCGTCGACCTGATCGTAACGGCTGCCGTTGATCCAGAGGAATCGCTTCAGCTGGCCGGTCGCCGTTTTGTAAATCGGGATGTCCTCCGGACTGTTCTGCCGCCAGTAGATATTTTCCAGATCGCGAGACGCCGCGATCAGCTCTTTGATGACGCGCTGTTCGCGCGCGTTGAACGGCTCGAAGGTGAACGGCATCTCGACCGGTTTGAATCGAGCGAGGCGTTGGTCGAGATCGGGAGCAACAGTCAAGGCAGCAGCAAGGATAGCGGCATGAATCATTCGGGGCGCGATTGTAGCGTGAAAGATTTGCCCCTCTCCCATCGGGAGAGGGTGGTCCCGCAAAGCGGGACCGGGTGAGGGGCACGGCAAATTCGGATTGGAAAAATACAACGCCCCTCATCCGCCCTCCGGGCACCCTCTCCCATCGGGAGAAGGACAGCATGTGGGTTACTTCGCCGCTAGAACCGCCTCGAACTCCTCGGCGGGCAGAGGTCGGCTGTAGAGGAATCCCTGGATGGTTTCGCAATGCTGGCGGCGCAGAAAAGCGAGCTGATCCTCGGTTTCCACGCCTTCCGCGACCACGCGCAGCTTCAGCGCGCGCGCCATCGAGATCACCGCCGAGATGATCGCGCCGTCGTTTGTCCCCTGCGCCAGATCGCGCACGAAGTTCTGATCGATCTTCACCGTGTCGATCGGGAATCGCTTCAGGTAGCTCAGCGAAGAGTACCCGGTGCCGAAATCGTCGATCGAGATCCGCACGCCCATCTGTTTGAGTCGCGTCATGATCGACAGCGACAGATCGGCATTGTGCATCGCAGTCGACTCGGTGATCTCGACGTCCAGCGCCGACGGCGGCAACCCGGTGTCCTGCAGGATCCGCTCGATGGTCGTGATCAGATCGCGCTGCTGGAACTGTCGCGCCGACAGGTTGACCGCGACGTGCAGATCTGTATGCCCCGCTTTGTGCCAGGTCTTCATCTGCGCGCACGCCGTCCGCAAAACCCACTCGCCGATCGGCAGAATCAGTCCGCTCTCCTCGGCTACGGGAATGAAGTCATCGGGCACCATCAACCCGAACTCAGGACTCATCCAGCGGATGAGGGCCTCGGCGCCGATGACCCGTCCCGTGTCGAGCTCGATCATCGGCTGATAGTGGATGACGAATTCCTTGCGATCGAACGCGTGATGCAGGCTGCGCTCGATCGACAACCGCGCGGCCGCGCCCTCCACGATCGCGTGCGTCGCGAATTGATAGTTGTTGCGGCCGACTTCCTTCGCGCGGTACATCGCGCGATCGGCGTTTTTCAGGAGCGTCTCGGCGTCCATACCATCGTCGGGAAAAATCGCGATGCCGATGCTGGTCGTGACGAAGAGCTCGTGCCCGTCGACCTCGATTGGCTGCGAGATGCTGTCGAGCACCTTTTGCGCAACGATCGCCGAGCCGCGCGCGTCGGGGATGTCGGACAGCAGGATCGTAAATTCGTCGCCGCCCATGCGCGCGACGGTGTCGTCTCCACGAACGCAGCTGACGAGCCGTTCGGCGGCCGCCTGCAACAACCCGTCGCCGACGGTGTGACCGAGGGTGTCGTTGACCAGCTTGAACTGATCGAGATCGAGAAACATGACCGCCACTGCCCGCCGCGCCCTGCGCGCATGCGCGAGCGCAACGCTGATGCGATCGCGGAACAACAGCCGATTGGGCAGACCGGTCAGCACATCGTGATACGCCTGATACTCGACCTGCTCCTGCGCGGCTTTGCGGTCCGAAATATCGATGATCGTTCCCTCGATGAGCCCGCCCTCCGCTGAATCGAGCAGCGTCATGTTCTCGAGCACCCACACCGGCGAGCCGTCGCGCCGCCGCATCCGCAGCTCGATGTTCGACAGCGTCCGCTGCTTGCTCAGCCGCGCCATCACCCGCTGGCGATCTTCGCGATTGAAATACAGGCTGAATGAAGTCTGATTCAGCAGCTCT
>DATBSF010000026.1:0-22563 GCA_036559905.1 Thermoanaerobaculia bacterium
CGGACGTGATCACGAGCTGCGAGCCGGGCACCAGATCGCCAATCGCGGCCGAGCGCCGAGTGCTGAGCAGATCCATCCTCGGCACTCGGCAACCGGCACTCGGCACTGTTCCTAGACCCGCCGCGACGGCGGCAACAACGACCCGTTGATCGCAATCGCCGCAATCGCTCCGTCCGCCGCCGACGTGATCACGAGCTGCGAGCCGGGCACCAGATCGCCAATCGCATAGACGCCTTCGACAGACGTCTGCTTGAGATCGTCCACCTTCAGACTCCCTTCCACCTCGGCGCATCCGAGCTGCTCGGCGAGATCGCATGAGCGCTCGGTTCCAATCGTGAAGAAGATCGCGTCGAGCTCCACGCGCTCACCGCTCGACAGCACAGCGGCTTCCAGCCGGTCGTTCCCCGCGAGGCTCGCGATTTTTTCGTCCACGATTGCAATCTCCTGCGCGCGCAATTTGCTGGTTTCCTCTTCGTTGAAATCGCGCGGATTACCATCAACGAATATCGTCAACTGTTCCGTCCATTGCAGGAGCTTGAGTGCGAGGCCAACGACGCTCTTGCCCCATCCGATCACGCCGACGCGCTTGCCGGTGATTTCGTACCCGTCGCAATCGGGGCAGTGAAAAACGCCGGTGCCGTAATAGTCCTCGATGTTGGGAATGTCGGGCAGCGTGTCGCGCAGACCGTACGCCAGCACGATGCGGCGAGCGCACATCTTGCCCGCATCGGTCGTCACTTCGAAGATGTCGCCGGCGCGCTCCACCTTCGTGACGATTCCATCCATGATCTCCGCGCCGACCGTCCTGGCTTCCTTGCGGCCGCGCCCGAGCAGCTCGCCGGGCGCGATCTCGTGATATCCGAGGAAGCCGTGGATGGCGCGGGAGGCGTAGTTGCGGGGATGTCCGCCGTCGATCAGCAGCACGCGCAGGCGGTAGCGGCCGAGAAAAATGGCGCAGGTCAGGCCTGCAGGTCCGCCTCCGATGACGATGCAGTCGTACGTGGATTGATTCGGCACTACCGCTGCGAAAATGCGGCAGCGATGCCAGCGCCGTCGCCGCGGTCAAAAACGCGCAGCGAAACGTTGCTGGCCGGGATCGCATCGCGCACGCCGGGCGCTTTCACCCACACCACGATCGTGTACACGCCGGGACCGTCGGGGAGGGGAACGACGAATGCGAATCCGCCGTCGTCGTTGACCGGAAAATCTCCGCGCCGGCCGTCGCTGTAGACCTCGCGCACTTCGCTGATCGAGCCCGCGGAGTTCAGAGTCACGCGGCTGCGCAGTCGCGGCAGATATTCGCGGCGCGTGTCGGGCAGCGCATAGGACTTGATCGCGTTCGCGGTGACGGCAGCCATCGGCTGCGGCAGCGGCTCGCGATGGACGGTGATCGCTTCGATCGAGAATCCCTGCACCGGACGCCCGCTGCACAGAATCTGGTCACCGGCATACGCCGTGCGCGGCAGCGGACGGCTCCATTCGACGTAGCGCCGCACAAACTCCTGAGCGAGCCGGAATTCCCCGCGCTCCCACGCCAGACCGATTCCGACGTGCGTCGCGAATGGATCAAGGATCGTGCGCCGGTGGCCATCATGCGGCGCCACCTCGCGCATCATCTCGACTTCCGACCGGCGCATCATTTCGTACAGCGCGCGATCGCTGAAGTTGTAGTTGGCCGACCAGGCCGCGGCATTCTCGCTGACACCGTCGTTTCCGCCGGCGAACGCGTAGCGCATGTACGGCGCCTGGCCGTCGGTTGTGAAGTGCCCGGTCGTTCCGTTGCGGATCTGATCCTGGCAATACGCGTCGGCGACCGCCGAAGCGAGCGCATCGAGCTTGACGGCTGGCAGGCCGAACTGTTTCCGATCGCGATTGATCAGGCGCAGGAACTCCTCACGCAGCGTGAAGCGCGTTTCGTCGATAGGCCCCTCGCCTTGCGCAAAAGGGGCGCTGACGACGAGCAGGAGAATCAGGGCCAGGCGTTTCATCTGGAATCGTGATTGTAATGGTTGCCGGTGGCCGGTTGCCGGTGCGACCACCGGAAACCGGCGAACGGCCACTATTTCACAGGCAGTTCGATCGAAACACGGAAACCGGGGTTGAGATTCTCGGCTCGGACAGAACCCCCATGTTCCTCAACGGCTTTCCGGGCGATGGCAAGGCCCAGCCCGGTACCGGCGGATTTGGTAGAGAAGTATGGATCAAAGATCCGGGGGAGGACCTCCGGGGGGACGCCGGGGCCGTTGTCCTCGACCGAAACGACCACTTTGGAGTCGACTCCGTGGCTGCCGAGGCGCACGACGCCGCCGGGAGCGGCCTGGAACGCGTTCTCGATCAGGTTCGAGATTGCGCCGCGCAGCATCCGCGGATCGCCCGCGAACTGCGCCGGCGTCGAGGATGCGATCTCGGCGCGGAAATCGATCCCGCGCTCGCGGCTGTCGGCATAGCTGGCGGCGATCTCCTCCAGCAGCCGGCGCAGATTGAGCGGCTTTTTCTGCACCTGCCGCAGCGAGGCGTAATCGCTGAATTCTTTCGAAGTCTCGCGCAGCATGACGACCTGGCGGAGGATGTTGTCGACTGCCGATTTCACCTGCGCGGGAAGGCTCGCGTCGTCGCGCTCCGCGACCGCGCGCAGATGCTCGGCCGTGAGTTGAATCGGCGTCAGCGGATTCTTGATCTCGTGCGCGACCTGCCTCGCCATTTCGCCCCACGCCTCGAGACGTTCCGATCGCAGGATCTCGGTCACGTCCTCCGCGATCAGCATTTCTTCTTCGCTGTCGGGCAGCGGAACGATCGACACCCGGAAAGTGCGCACCGTGCCAGCGACATTGAGCATCAGCTCTGCCGCTTCAGCGCGGCGCTGGCGATGACTGTCCAGAAACTCGCGGATCTCGGGCGGAAAATCGACGGCATCGCCGAAGAGTTTGCGCGCCGCGAGATTCGTTGCGCCGACTTGCATCTGTCCGTCGAGCACGACGACCGCGGCGTTGATGTTCTCGAGCAGCGTCTGCAGCCGGTCGCGCTCGTGGCGGAGATCGTTCTGCTGACGGCGAATCGACTGCGCCATGTCGCGGAAAGTGGTGACGAGGAGTCCGAGGTCGGGGTCGTGCGGGACCTGGACATCGATGTCGAAGTCACCACGCGCAACCGCCCGCGCTCCGCCGACGAGCGCCTGCACCGGACGCGTCACCGTTCGCGCCGCGCGATACGCAACTGCGATCGCCGCCAGCACCACGAATACCAGCAGCATGTAGATCGACGTCGCGAGGTCGTTGACCTGTGCCCGAATCTGGCGCGCCTGCACGATGAATGGAAGCGCGAGCGTGTAGTTCTGTCCCGGCGCGAGCGTGATCGGACTGTAGATCTCGATGAATTGCGCGGAGCCGGAAGTGTGATGCGCGCGCCAGAGCTGGCGTCCGTTCAAGACGATCTGGAGGTACGCATCGCCGGGCAAACGCTCCGAGTCGACATGCGCCGCGAAGAGATCGCGACGGCTCGAGGCAATCAGCTCTTCGTTGCGATAGAGATGCAAATCGTGACCGATGACGAGCGCGAGCCAGCTCAACACGTCGTCATCGAGCACCTGCTCGGGGCGCGCGGAACTGGTCGACGCGAGGTAGTCCTCGATCACGCGCTCGGCGGCATTGAGCGCCGTCTGCGCGCGCTCGTCATATTCGGATTGCAGACGCGTGCCGAGGTAGGCGCGCACGAAGATGACGAAGAGGATGAGCGGCAGCAACACGACCGCCGTCACATACAAAGACGTCCGCGTCCGGAAATCGAGGCTGCGCGGCAGATGTCGAACGATCGACGCGATCAGCGGCAGCGAGTTGATGGTGATCGCGACGAGGACGAACGCAATCGCCCAGATCGCGACGCTTCCCGCACGCCGTACCTGTTGTTGCGGAGTCGGCACCTGAATCGGAAATGCGAACAGGACGTTTTCGCTGCGCCGCAGATAAACAGCCGTTTCGGTTCCTTCGCTTGAATTCACCCAGATGCCCTGGCCGTTCTTCAACATCGCGAAATAGCGATCGGCGCTTTGCGGCAGCTTCACTGTCGAAGGTCCGCGCGTGTTGCCGTCTTTGTCGAAGACCGTCGGCGCCGGCTGCGCGCGGAGACCGCTGGTCGTATCGGCGAATGACGGCTCGAAGAAATCGCGGTAGACATCCGCATAGGCAGTCGCGCCCGGATCGGCGGGATTGACGACGTGCACGCTGCCTTCGCCGATCGGAATGCCGAACGTGGTGAGCTCGAAGTCGTGATGCATCAAAACGCGGCGCAAGCTTCCGACCTGCAGCACTTCTGACCCGCGCTCCGAGCGCCGCTCGCTGAACTGCGGAAGTCCGACACCGAAACGGCTGATGGTGTGATCGAAGATGTCGTGGACCGTGATCACCGCCGGAATGCGCCACTTCGAGAGATCCGATCGGAGCCACAGTGCGTACGCCAGATCCTGAAGGTCCATGCGTGTGTAGTCATCGGGCAGGATCGCGCTGACATCGACGATCGAAAACTCGTTCTTGAGCGTGTCCTCGATCATCGTGCGTAACTGCCCTGCTTCGCCGATGACGAGCGGCGCGTACGTGTCGGCGACAAACTTTCGCGCGCTGGAAGTCTCGAAAATGTTCAGCGGGAAGTACACCAGAGGCACAACGAGGATCGCCGCGATGAACAGCCTCAGGATGCGATGTCCGACGCCGAACCGCGGCGCAAGACTCACGACTGCGAATGCGAAACAGACGATCGCGAGCAGCAGCACGCTCTGCGCGACGGAGACCGGGACGATGTGATCGGGGACCGCCGATACGCGTGCGTTATCGACCAGGTTCCGCAGGAACACGATGAAACCGGCGGCCGCGATCAGCATCACGATCGTGCGCACGATTTCCGAGCGCAGGGTCGGCTTCGTCCGACAGAGGACGATCATGATTCCGAGAACAGCGGCCGCCGTCAGAAGAAGATCGAAAGGCGAACGGCTGAAACTGCCGAGCATTCGCGATGCGTAAATGTCGAACCCGAAGATGTGCCACGTGTCGGTCTCGAATTGCAGCGGCACCAGCGCGACGCGCGCAATCGCGAGCAGCACCACCGCCAGAAGAGTCGATTGACGCAGTTGCCATGCGATCACCAGCGCCGCCAGCGCCAGCAGAATCGCGGCGGCATCGCGGCCAATGATCCTGGTGTTCGTGACGATTTCGGGGCGAGTGTGCGGCACCACGTCGATGAACAGCGCCGAATCGGGACGCTTCGCGATCGCGTATCGGCGCGAGCCCGCTTCCTGGCGCAGCGGGCCACCGTGAAAAATCGTGCTCACGATCCAGTCGTCGTCGGGATCGAACAGCGAATGCTCGCGCGGTTGATTCGCAATCCGCTGGAACGCTTCGACGACCAGCGGCGCATTCGACAACGGATGCGATCGCGTGATGTAGAGGTTCGTGACGTCGAACTGATATGTCACCGCACCCGTCACGCGCAGATCGTCGCCCCACCACGCCAGCGCCGCCCCATTCGAGCCGACGATTCGCATCCCGCGGCCTGGCCCGTGTGGCTGCCTGGCGAGGAGATGAAACATGCTCGCGCGCGAGGTGTCGGGTTTCGCTGCAACGGCGGCGGCAATGTTGTCCGCGCTCGTCTGCAGCTCCGACTCGATCTCACCGATCTCGTTGCGCACGCGCGCCATCTCGCGATCGACATGCGACAGCGACCGCTGGCTGAAACTGCTGTTGACTCGCGCGGCTGCGACGAAGGTGACGAGATCGATCGCCGCGACGCCGATCAGAAAAAGCGCAGCGGTCTGTATGACACGCTGACGCGAGATCGCCAGCGCTGCGATCGCGAGCGAAAGAACGACTGCAGATGCGGCGGGAGAATGAAGTCGCGGGAAAAGACAGATCGCCGTCGCAAGCGCGACGGCGATCGAGGTAACGACGCGTTTGACCGGCTCGCTATTTTCCGGCGGACCGGACGGAGAGGATCGACCAGCGGTCATTCTTGTTGTGCAGCGTAATGTAAAGCTCGCGATTCTCGCTCTTGCCGGCGTTCTGAATCGTCCACGTCCCCGTGATGTGATACTGCCCCTCGGCGCTCACCTTGCGGGCCGTCTCCTGCTCGAAGCTGCTCGGATGGACCTTGCCGAACAGACCGTCGAGCAGATAGGCGGCTTGATCGCGGCCGTAAACGTTCGAGCCGCTCTGCTGGATGAGGCCGGGGAACTGCAGCATGACCTGGTCGCCGTCGGCGATTCCGGAGACGATCGCCTGCGGATCACCGCCTCCGAAGCCGCGTGTCAGATTCGACAGGGCGACGTCCAGATCCTTGTACTGCGCCGACGCGATCAGCGGGACGAATGCAAGGATGATTGCGATCTTGCTCCAGATTCTCATGGCGATCTCCTATGCATTGAGTAACGGCCATGCCCGGGTGTTTATTCTAGCCGATTCAATAGTTTAGCTGCACTCCGAGGGGGTCATAATGTCCTCGTCGCGAGACATGATTCTGCGCTCTTCGGCGACCTTCCAAAAGTCGTCGGGTGGAGGGGCGGAGACCCGAAGTGGAGCATTTGTCAGCGGATGCACCATAGCGAGCTCCGCAGCGTGCAGCATGGGTCTTGGCGCGTTTCTTATACCGTAGAGCCAGTCGCCGATGATGGGATGCCCGATGGCTGCCAGATGGACGCGAATCTGATGCGTCCGCCCGGTCTGCAAGGCGACCTCTACGAGCGATCCGCGCGGGGTTGCGCGCAGCACGCGAATCGATGTCAGCGCGCGTTTGCCTTCTTCGCGAACGCCGAATGAAATCGGCCCGATGCGCGCGAGCCACGTGTCGACAGTCTGATTCTCCGCCAGCTCACCTTCGCATAGCGCGAGGTAGCGCTTGCGAATCCGTTTCGTCTCGAATTGTCGCGTGAGCTTCGCGTTGATCTCAGCCAGCTTGGAGAAAAAAATCACGCCGCTCGTGCCGCGATCGAGGCGCTGCATGAGAAAGAGTTTTCCGGCGTACGACTGCGCCTGCTCGAGAAGTTCCGGCTCGCTTTGGTCGTGGGAGCGCTGGACGACGATGTCGGGGGGCTTATTTAAGAAAAGGAGAGCTTCGTCCTCATAGAGTATGTCGAGCACTCTGTGTTCTCTGTGTCTCTGTGGTGAGAAGCCTTTCACCACAGAGGCACAGAGGACACAGAGCGCATCAGGCCCATTGCGCGTCCGTCGCGCGATATAACAGAAATTCTTCGCGCGTGCTCGCGAAGTCGCGCAGCGGATCTTCCCACTCCGTCAGCCAATCGTCGGGATTGCCGCCGTTCTCGACGAGCAGGCGGTAGCGATCGCTGCCGGCGAGGAGATCGATCGCCAGGCGATCGGAGACGAACTCGTACGTTTCGCGGCGCCAGTCGAACTTTTCGGGGTTGGCGTCGCGCGCGACTTTCACACACCACAATCCGGTGCGGTACGGCTCGAAGGCCCAGCGGTTCGTGACGTGCAGCTCGACTCCGCCGCAGACCTTTCCACTGTGCTTCTGAAATTTCGGGAGGAAGTAGTGCGGCCGGAATCGCACTCCGGGCAATCCGACGGCGTTGAGCTTTTCCGCGAGCTTGAACGGCTCGAGCCACGGCGCGCCGAAGAATTCGAACGGATGCGTCGTGCCCCGTCCTTCGCTGAGGTTCGTTCCTTCCATGAGGCACATGCCGGGATAGACAGTCGCGGTGAAAACGGTCGGCATGTTAGGCGAGGGAATCACCCACGGCAGCCCGGTGTCGCCCCACCACATTCCGCGCCGCCATCCCTTCATCGGAATGACCGTCAGATTCGAATTCAGCTTGAAGACGTTGTTGAAGTAGCGCGCGAGCTCGCCGGGAGTCATGCCGTGACGCGTGGGCAGCGGAAACATGCCGACGAAACTCGAGTATTTTTCCTCGCGGATGTTGCCTTCGAGATGGACGCCGTCGATCGGATTCGGCCTGTCGAGCACGATCACCGGAAGTCCGATCGGTGCCGCCTCGCGCATGCAGAGTGCCATCGTGTAGATGAAGGTGTAGTAGCGCGAGCCGATGTCCTGCAGATCGATCACCAGAGCATCGAGCGTCTTGAGGACTTCGCGGCGCGGCGAAAGATCTTTCTCGCTGCGGCCGTAGAGCGAGTAGACGGTCAGACCGGTGAGCGGATCGACAGACTGATCGACGCCCTCCATGTCCTGCGCCTCTCCCCAGATTCCGTGTTCGGGTCCGAAGAGGGCGGCCAGCTTCCATCCGCGGCCGGCGTGAAGGACTCGAACGGCGTGGCGCAGATCGCTGGTGACCGCGCTCTGATTCGTGACCAGCCCGATTTTTTTTCCCGCGATGGGACGGGGATCGTCGAGGAGGACTTCCAGGCCGGGGCGGACGCTCATTGCAAGTCAGAAGGCAGAAGGCAGAAGGCAGAAGTATTGTTTTTTCTCATCCTTATCCCTTCTGCCCTCTGCCCTCTGCCTTCTGCCATTCGTGTTGGGTGCGACCGGCCAAAAGTTCGAGTGCGTGTGGAATCAAGTGTATGACTGCCTCCAGGTTCTCAATGGCGCCTTTCGGCGATCCGGGAAGATTCACGACCAGTGCCGATCCGCGCGTCGCGGCTTGCGTGCGCGAAAGCGATGCCATGGGCGTCTTCTGCAACGACGTGCTCCGCATCAGTTCTCCGAATCCTGGAATGAGGCGCTCGCACACCCGCATCGTCGCCTCGGGCGTGACGTCGCGCGGCGCGATTCCGGTGCCGCCGGTCGTGACGATCAGGCGCGCGCCGTCGCCGGTGCCGTTCTCGATCGCGGTCGCGATGGTGTCGCAATCGTCGGGAACGATCACGACGGCATCGACCTGGTAGCCGCTTTTTTCGAGAAGCTCCCGCACCGCCGGCCCCGACTTGTCCTCGCGGTGGCCGCTGGAGACGCCGTCGGAACAGGTGATCACGCGCGCGCGTATCATCGCGCGCGATTCTAGTGAAACGCAGCGATTTCGCCTATGACCTTCCGTCGGAACTGATCGCGCAGACGCCGCGCGAGCGCGGGCGATCGCGCATGATGGTCATCACGCCGCCCGACGCAATCGTTCACGATCATTTCTCGCATTTTCCCGATCTTCTCGATCCGTCCGACACGCTGGTGATCAACGACACGCGCGTGATTCCGGCGCGACTCTTCGCGGAACCAAAAGGGGCGATGCAGCGGCCGATCGAAGTGCTGCTCGTCCGGCAGCGCGACCGGGTGACATGGGAAGCGTGGTGCAAGCCTGCGCGCAGAGTCCGGCCCGGCGATGTGCTGCGCTTTTCGGATCGACTCAGCGGACAGGTGCTCGAAAAGAGCGAGGGGACGATCGTCATGCGTTTCGAAGGCGACATCGGAGAGATGGAGCGCATCGGCGTGGCGCCGCTGCCGCCGTACATCGCGCGCAGATCGACCTCCGACGATCGTGAGTCGTACCAGACGATCTATGCGCGCGAGCGCGGCGCCATCGCAGCGCCGACAGCGGGTCTGCACTTCACCAGCGAAATCCTCGAGTCTGTCGCGGCGCGCGGAATCGAGATCGTGCGCATCACGCTGCACGTCGGCATCGGCACGTTCGAGCCGGTGAAGGTCGATGACATCCGCGAGCACGTGATGCATTGCGAGCGGTATGAGATCACCGAGGAGGCCTCGTCGAAGCTCAAGGCGGCGAGATCCATTGTCGCGGTGGGGACAACCACCGTTCGCGCGCTCGAGAGCTCGGCTCCGCATTTCGAACCCGGCCGTCGCGAGACGAACATCTTCATTACGCCGGGATACGAATTCAAAGCGGTCGACAAGCTGCTCACCAATTTCCATCTGCCCGAATCGACGCTGCTGATGCTAGTCTCCGCGTTCGCCGGCGTGGAGACGATTCGCCGCGCGTATCAGGAAGCCATTCGCAAGAAATATCTCTTCTACAGCTACGGTGACTGCATGTTCATTCGCAAAGGAGTCTCATGACACGACGATGGATCGCGATAGTCACAGCGCTGCTCTTCGCAGTTTGTCTCACCGCGCAGACGCCGCCGCCGGTTCCGCAACCGACGCCCAAGAAGGCCGAGCCGGCGAAGCCGGAGAAAGCGGAGCAGGAACCGCGGCCGGTCGAGCAGGAACAGCAGAAGCAGCAGTCGCAGAAAAAGGATGCGCCCCAACCCGCGCCCGCCGCGGCACCGCCTTCGCCGATCGCGGCGGAAGGTCCGAGCGAGAAGAAGAAGGATGAAAAGTGGGATGTCTCTAAACCGCCCGGACCTCGCCACGATGTGCCGATCGATGTCACCGAAGGCACGTGGCTGAATCTGGATGTCAGTCCCGACGGCAAAGAGATCGCGTTCGATCTGTTAGGCGACATCTACACGATCCCGATCGGCGGCGGCGAAGCGAAAGCCATCACCTCCGGAATCGCGTGGGACATGCAGCCGCGGTACAGCCCGAACGGAAAATGGATCGCGTTCACCAGCGATCGCGCCGGCGGCGACAACATCTGGATCGTCGATCGCGACGGATCGAATCCGAAGCAGGTGACGAAAGAAACGTTCCGCCTCGTCAATGAGCCGTACTGGACTCCCGACAGCGAATTCATCGTCGTCCGCAAACACTTCACCGCCGAGCGCTCCCTCGGCGCCGGCGAGATGTGGCTCTATCACCGGACCGGCGGCGAGGGTCTGCAGCTGACGAAGAAGCGCACCGATCAGAAAGACACCGGCGAGCCGGCGTTCTCGCCCGACGGCCGCTACCTTTATTACAGCGACGACGCGACGCCCGGCGCGATCTATCAATACAACAAAGATCCGAACACGCAGATCTACGTGATTCAGCGGCTCGACCGGCAGACCGGCGAGATCGAACCGTTCGTCACCGGCCCGGGCGGGTCGGTGCGTCCGACGCCATCGCCGGACGGCAAGTCGCTCGCGTTCGTACGTCGCGTCCGCTACAAATCGACGCTCTTCATCCTCGATCTCGAGTCGGGGAGCGAGTGGCCAATCTTCAGCGGACTCGATCGCGACATGCAGGAGACCTGGGCGATCCACGGCGTGTATCCGTCGATAGCATGGACACCCGACAACCGCTCGATCGTGTTCTGGTCGGGCGGACACCTCCATCGCATCGACACCACGTCGAAACAGGTGACTGACATCCCGTTCCACGTGCAGTCATCGCGCAGTGTGGCTGAGACGCTGCGTTTCCCGATCGAAGTCGCGCCCGAGAATTTTCCCGTGAAGATGCTGCGCTGGGTCGCGGTGTCGCCCAATGGCGCGCAGGTCGTCTATCAGGCGCTCGGACATCTCTATATCCGCGATCTGCCGTCCGGGAGCCCGCGGCGGTTGACGAGACAGAAGGAACACTTCGAGTTCTACCCTGCGTGGTCGCGTGACGGAAAGTCGATCGTCTACACGACGTGGGACGATCAACTCTACGGGACGATCAGAATTGCGCCATCCGGCGGCGGCGAAGGCCGCGTGATCACCCAGAAGCCGGGGCACTACGTCGAGCCGGCCTTTTCGCCGGACGGATCGAAAGTCGTCTACCGCGTGGTCAGCGACGGTTTTCTACGCCCAGCAGTGTGGTCGCGCGAGACCGGCATCTTCGTCATCCCCAGCGCCGGCGGCGCGTCGAAGCTCGTCACGAAGAAGGGAGCGCTGCCGGAGTTCGGCGCGTCGAACGATCGCGTTTTCTTCATGACGTTCGAGGATGAAGGCAAGCGCGCGCTGCGCAGCATCAATCTCGATCGCAGCGAAGAGCGGACCCATCTGATGTCGGCGTTCGCGACCGAGTACGCCATCTCGCCGGATGAGAAGTGGGTCGCGTGGCGCGAGAAGTTCAACGCCTACATCGCCCCGTTCGTTCTCACGGGAAAGAGCGTCGAGATCGCCCCGGACGCGAAATCGATTCCGATCGCCAAAGTCTCGCGCGATGCCGGCGAGTATCTGCACTGGTCGGGCGACTCTTCGCGTCTGCACTGGTCGCTCGGCTCCGAACTTTTCTCGCGCGATCTGAAAGACGCCTTTGCATTCGTTGCGGGCGCGCCCGAGAAGCTGCCTGACATTCCCACCAAAGGAATGGACGTCGGGTTCCGTCAGCCTTCGGAAGTTCCGAGCGGAAAGCTGGCGTTCACCGGCGCGCGCGTCATCACGATGCAAGGCGATGAAGTGATTCCCGATGGAGTCGTGGTCGTCGATCGCAATCGAATCGTCGCGGTAGGACCTCGCGGGGCGACTGCGGTCCCTCCGGATGCGAAGGTCGTCGACGTCACCGGCAAGACGATCATGCCCGGCATCGTCGACGTGCACTGGCACGGCGCGATGGGCGCCGATCAGATCACGCCGCAACAGAGCTGGGTCAACTACGCAGCGCTGGCATTCGGCGTCACGACCCTGCACGATCCCTCGAACGACACCGCAGAAATCTTCGCGGCCAGTGAGCTCCAGAAGATGGGAGGAATCGTAGGGCCAAGAATTTTCTCGACCGGCACGGTCCTCTACGGCGCAAAGTCTCCCTTCAAAGCGGACATCAACGGCCTCGACGAGGCGCTCGGACATCTGCGCCGGATGCAGGCCGCCGGCGCGTTCAGCGTGAAGAGCTACAACCAGCCGCGCCGCGATCAACGGCAGCAGGTGATCGAAGCGGCACGTCAGCTCGGAATGATGGTGGTGCCGGAAGGTGGGTCGCTCTTCGAGCACAACATGACGATGGTCGTTGACGGGCACACCGGCGTCGAGCACTCGATCCCGGTCGCGAATGCCTACGAAGACGTCATGCAGCTCTGGTCGGGAACGAAGACCGGCTATACGCCGACGTTGATCGTCGGTTACGGCGGCTTATGGGGCGAGCAGTACTGGTACGCCACGACCAATGTTTGGGAGGACCAGCGGCTGATGACGTTCGTTCCGCGCCGCATCATCGATTCGCGCGCGCGGCGCCGCACGCTCGCGCCCGATGATGAATGGAATCACTTCAGCAACGCGCGGATCGCAAAGCGGCTGCTCGATCGCGGCGTGAGCGTGCAGCTCGGCGCGCACGGGCAGCGCGAAGGGCTCGGCGCGCATTGGGAGCTCTGGATGTTCACGCAGGGCGGCATGACGCCGATGGAAGCGCTTCGCAGCGCAACATTGAACGGCGCCCGCTACCTCGGCCTCGACAAAGATATCGGGTCGCTGGAAGCGGGGAAGTTGGCGGACCTCATCGTCCTCGATGCGAATCCGCTGGACAACATCCGCAACAGTGAGTCGGTGCGCTACACCGTCGTCAACGGCCACGTCTTCGACTCCGCGACGATGAACGAGATCGGCAATCATCCGCGGGAACGGCAGAAGTTCTTTTTCGAGGTCGAGGGGAATGATGCGTGGGCGAGGAGCACGACGACGACTGTCGATGACGACTGATTTCGTAACGCCGGCGGCCTCGCCGGCGTTACCTCACCAATACGTCGTCGTAATGGTGCAGTCCCCAAGCACCACTGCCTGACACGCCAGCCGCATTTCGGGATCGGTCTCGAATCGCGTCCGCGGCGTCAGGTTCTCCGCTCCTTCTACGACGCGAACGCGGCATCGGTTGCAGATACCGATGCCGCCGCATGAGTTGCCGATCGGCGCTCCGGCGCGGCGAGCGACGTCCAGAACGGTCTCGTTTCTTTTTGCAACAGCACTGTTTCCTAATGGTGAAAAGCTAACCCGCATCGCAACTTTCGGCGCTCCTCGTCGTCTATTAGATCAAACAGTTCGGGAGGAACCATGAGCGCGACGACAAAGAAACTGGATGAAACAAAGATAGCGGACGAGATCGTAAGCGTCCTCGATCCAGCGGTCGTGCGCGTGTGTTCCGAAGTTCGCGATGCGATCCGATACGCCGTGCGCGGAAAGTCGCTGAAACTGCGCAGCATCCTGCTCCGGCGCGATGCCCTGCGCCGGCTTCTTACGGACCCGGCCCGCTCGGTGAAGATCGAGTACCTCAAGCGGGATCTGCTCCGCGCCGCCATGCACCGCATCGAGTACCGCTACCCGCGTCTGGCCGCCCGCGCCAGCGTGGATATGGCCGAACCCGTCGAAGCGGCCGTCTGACGAATCGTAGGTTTGAGGCTGACTCTACCGTTGAAACGATGGTAGAATAGCTTCATGGCCGACGATCTAGATGCCTTAGATCTCGAGATCCTGACGCTCCTCCAGAAGGACGGCCGTGCGCCTGCGGCCCAGATTGCGGAGAAGATCGGCCTCTCGCGTCCCGCGGTGGCCGATCGCATCGAGCGCCTCGAACGCGACGGAATCATTCGCGGCACCACCACCGTCATCGATCCTGCGGCTCTTGGACGCAACATCACCGCGTTCGTCTCGTGCCGTTCCACCGGACAACTCACCTCGCAAGTCTGGAAGGCGTTTCAGCGCATCCTCAAAACGGATGAAGTGCTCGAAGCGCACACCGTCGCCGGCGACGACTGCTACCTGATCAAGGTGCGAACCGGATCGATCGCATCGCTGAACAGTCTCGTCACGCGCCTGACCGCGCCCCCGCTCGGACTGTCGACGCGCACGACGATTGTCATGCGCACGCATTGTGAAAAGATCGGCGGCGTCGTTCTTGGAGAAGACGCATGAAGCGCGATCGCATCCTGGCGTACGTCGCATTCGCGATCGTTTGCATCGTCTGGGGAACGACCTACCTCGCGATTCGCGTGGCCGTGCGCAGCATTCCGCCGTTTCTTCTCACCGCGATGCGATTCGTTTTCGCAGGCTCGATTCTCTTCGCGATCGCGCGATTCCGCGGCGAGGCGATCCCGCGAAGCAAACGGGCGATCGGCGAGATTATCGTGGTGGCGTTGCTGATGATCGGCATCGGCAACCTGTCGGTCGTGTGGGCGGAGCAGTGGGTGCCGAGTGGCATCGCCGCGCTTCTCGTCGCAACGGCGCCGTTCTGGGCCGCACTGATGGAACGGTTTCGGCGCAACGGTGAGCACATCGGCGTTCGCCGCGGACTCGGCATGCTGATCGGATTCGTCGGCGTCGCGATGCTGGTGACCCCCGGCGCAACAGGCGCTTTCGACATGTATTTCGTCCTGGGCGCTCTCGCGATTCAGATCGGATCGCTGGCATGGCAGTACGGCACGATGCGCGGAAAGTTCAACCTCGCCGATGTGTCGCCGTTGATGTCATCGGCCGTTCAGATGATCGTCGGCGGCCTGGCAGTCGGCATTGTCGGTTTGTCGATCGGCGAAGCGCAGCGGCTCACCTGGACGCGCGAAGGCATCATCGGCCTGGCGTATTTGACGACATTCGGTTCGCTAGTGGCGTTCACGGCGTACATCTACGCTCTAAAGAAACTTCCGATGACGAATTTGTCGATGTACGCCTACATCAATCCGCTGGTGGCCGTGCTCCTCGGATGGCTGATTCTCAAGGAGCAGCTGACGTGGGTCTCCATCCTCGCGATGTGCATCATTCTCGGCGGCGTTGCGCTCGTGCAGACCGGCGGACGACGAAGTAACAGAACTGTTGAGATTCAGATCGCACGCGAGGAAAGCGCCGCGTAAAATCGCGTGAATGATTCTGGCCGCGCTGGTCGTCGTTGAGCTTTTCACTTCGCAGGGCTGCTCGAGCTGTCCGCCGGCGGACGCGCTGGTGTCGAAGCTCGCGCAGAATCGCAGTCAGGTGATCCCGCTCGCGTTTCATGTCGACTACTGGGACCGCCTCGGATGGCGCGATCCGTTCTCGTCGCGGGAGGCGACCGCGCGTCAGATGATGTACGTGCGCCGATTCGCGCTCAACGGCGCATACACGCCGCAGGCGGTTGTTAACGGCTCGCGTCAATTCGTCGGCTCGAACGCATCTGCGATGCAGACCGCGATCGATGAAGCATCGCGCGCGAAAGCGGTCGGCACCATCGCTCTCGAGGTCGCGCGTCACGGCGCGAAGATCGACGGTTCGGTGCGTGCCGATGCTCCGCCTGACAGCGATGTCGTTCTGGTTTTGTTCCAGGATGGAGTCACGACGAAAATCGGAGGCGGAGAAAACGAAGGCCACACCGCCACCGACAGCGCAATCGCCCGCCGCATCGTTCGCGTCGGCAGCGGCACCTTCACGAGGAACATCAGCATCGACGCCGACCCTGCCTGGAAAAACATCGGGGTCGTCGCGTTCGTCCAGGATCGAACGACGCTGGCCATCACGAACGCCTCCGTTCGCTACATTCAATAACTCCGCGTAACGCCGGCGAGGCCGCCGGCGTTACGCGCGGGTAAGCAGCTACGCCTGTCGACCGTCTATTCGTCCATGAGAAAAGCCGTCGCGATCCTCGCGGTAGCGTGGACCACCGCCGCATGGGCGGAGTTCAAAGTGCCATGCGACTCGACTGGCCTGTCAGGAGCGCCGCTTGTGCGCGGCACGAACTGCCGCAACGTGACGATCGATGGCGTCGCACGCGAGTACATCGTGTATGTCC
The DNA here is from genome assembly GCA_036559905.1 of Thermoanaerobaculia bacterium. Lineage (GTDB taxonomy): Bacteria > Acidobacteriota > Thermoanaerobaculia > Gp7-AA8 > Gp7-AA8 > Gp7-AA10. The sequence continues at coordinate 16,432 of DATBSF010000026.1, forward strand.
CGAAGTCGGCCCTATTCCAGTTCACCATTGCTGCGCCGGTCGTCATGCATTTCCACGGTTCGGGTGGGGGTGCCTCCAATACTTTCGAGGAGAACGGCTGGTGGCAGAAGGGCGAGGAGTTCGGATTCGTCGCGGTGATGGGAAGCGCGATGCCTTACTTCGACATTCAGGAAAACGGTTTCAAGACGCACTGGAACAATTTCAATCTCGACGAAGGCGTCGACCCGACGGTCAGGCCGCCGGGCTATCCCGCAGCCTCGCCGTGGCCGGCGGATGACGTGAAGTTCACCGACGCGATGCTCGCCGACGTCCGGGCGGGCGTGCTCGTCGATTCACGTCGGATCTTCATTTCCGGATTCTCGAGCGGTGCCGGCATGGTTCTGAAACTGGCCGTCGATCGCTCGCAGGTCTTCGCAGCGGCCGCGTGTGGCGCCGCCGGCGCGCTGGACCCTATTCTGGATCCGTCGCGCAACATGCCCGTCTTCGCTTCGACCGGCAACAAGGACAACCACCTTGTCGACGGCATCAATAACGCATCCGACGCTCCCCGCCCTCCGCTGAGCCAGCTTCCGCTCAAATACAACCAGCTATTCACCTTCTCGACGGTCCAGAGCAAATACAACAATCTGACGGCGACCTACGGCATGTCCAACGTTCCGACCGACGTTATCGAATCGCCCACCGAGCTGCGCATCAACTACCGGACGCCGCTCGCCGGCAATGCCGATCGGAACGAAGTCATCGTCTCGATTCAAGGTGGCGTCTCGCACATGTATCCGCATGGCGACGACAATCCGAACGGCTTCAACGACACGACGATCTTCTGGGACTACTTTCAGCAGCATCCCATGACGACGACGCAAACCCGTCACCGCACCGTGCGGCATTGAACGCGTCCTTCAGGGATGTGCGATGACGACCAGTGCCGGCGCTCGACGCACTACACAGTCGATCGCGCGCTGCAGCGTTTCCGGATCGAGCGCGGCAAAGCTCTCGTCCAGAACCACCAGCTCCGAATTCTGCAGCAGCGCACGCGCGATGAAGAGGCGGCTCTGTTCACCGTGTGAGAGGCGCCATCCCGTTTCACCGACCATCTGCGACAGACCGGCGGGCATCCGCGCGAGAAGTTCGCCGAGGCCCAGCTCCTCGCACAACTCCTCGGCCTCGCGCCAGTCTTCAGGCAGCGGCGGCCAGTTGCGTCCCATCAGAAGATTGAAGGCGAACGATTCGCTGAGGACATGATTCTCGTGAAACTGGGGCGCCAGGACGACACGCCGTCGCCAGCCATCCGACCCGAGGGTGGCGCGATCGAAGCCGTCGAGTAGAAGAAGACCGGTGTCTGGCAGCCGCGCGCCCGAGAGAATCGAAGCCAGCGTCGACTTTCCAGAGCCTGAGCTGCCCTCGAGAACGATCCGCTCCCCCGTGCGCACGCGGAACGAGCATCCGCGCAGGACGGGCTCGGCGCGATTGCCATATCGGAAGACGATGCCCTTCGCATCGAACACCGTTCCGTCGCCGGCCGCCGTCTCGGAAACGATCGCGGAATGGCGATCGCGCGGTTGCGATGCGGCGAGAGACAACGGCGCGACTTTCTTCCACGCCACCACGGCACCGATGACATCCGGAAGTCCGGTGGCAAGACGCTTCATCGCCTGCAACGCGAGCACAGTTCCGCCGAGGCTGATCGCCAATGCGCCCGGCGACTGCTGACCGTTGAGAATGCTCGGGGCCAATCCGAGAAGCGCCAGCACGATCCACCCGCGCGGAATGGCGGCGGTGATCCACGTCAGGGAACGGTCCAGGCGAATCGACGCGCCGGCGTAATTCTCGAGCAGCCGATCCTCATCGTTGTGCCAGGAGCTTCGCGGCTCCTGCACGAGCCGTGTGCGATGTCCAACCATGCGCTCGACGAGCTCGCTCGTGAGCGACAACCGCTCAGAGCTCCATCCGTCGTACAGCCGGTGGAACGCGATGGTCATGACGGTGATGACGAGAGTCCAGCCGATCAGCAGCACGACGTGAAGCAATCCGCCGGCGCCGGCGGCCAGGACGACGCCGGCGATCGCCAATTCGATCAAAGCGAAGAAAGCGAGAAAGCCGCCGCTTCGGCTCAAGACTTCCACGGCGTCGCCCTCGAACACGCGCGCGAGATGACGGCCTGCTCCGTCTGTTCGAAGCTGCTCGGGGTCGAGACGCAGCGATCCATAGAGAAGACGTTGCCGGAGTACGAAACCGCATGAAAGGGCGACGAGACCTTGCAGTGAACTGGCGATGTAGTGGATCGGCACGAGAAGCAGAAGCAAAAGCATCCACGCGACGAGCCATGCGCCGTCCGGTTTTCCTTCGAGCGCTGCTCTGCCAATGACCGCCCAGGCCAGAACGAAAATCACGTAGCGGGCGACGTGCGTTGCCGTAAGAGCGAAGACATAAGCGCGTACGCCGCCGTCGACCAGATGACGCCAGAAACTTTGGCGAAGGGATCGCCGGATCAGCCAGCACTCGCCGATCTGCTCTTCGCCGAATCGCTCCGCGATCATGCGGCGCCGCAATGCATCGCGGCCAGACGAAATCGTGGCCAGCAGCCGGTCGAGTGCGCCGCTCCGCGAACTCTCAACCGCCTCGCGGAAGATCGATGAAACTGTCGAGCGCTCGATGCGAGTCTCCGACAGATCGGGCGCGACGAAGACGCTGGCTCGGCCGCGATTCCGCAGAAGAACCAGAAATCCTTCATCGATGCGAATCAAAGCCGGCGCAGCTGTCGACAGGACCGCATCGACATCGCGATAGAGCATTCGAACTTTCTCGGCTTCCACGCCAGCGGTCTCGGCGACCGCTTCGACATCGCCGAAAGCGACGCTGTTCTCTTTTTCGCCGCCGCCGAGCCCGTGCTCGCGTGCGACGAATGCAATCGCTTCACCGACACGATTCGAAGGCCACGCCAGCCGCGCCAGCTCAGACTTCTGCATGGACCTCGACCTTCTGATCTTCGATCACCACGCCGCCGCTCATCCGGAGACGGCGCCAGTCACCGTTCGACCAGGTGGTCGCGTTGAGCGCGGCCTCCGCATCAAGCAACGCGCGATACCGGGAGTCCGCCTGCTCGGCCAGCGCAGACGGCTCGCCCTGTTCGACGATGCGTCCGCCATCGACGACGATCACTCGGTCGAAGAGCGTCGTTTCGGCGATGTCGTGTGTGATGCAGAGCAACGTCGCGTTCTGCCACGCCGAGCGGCTTTGCAGCAGAAGCGCGCGGCGTCGTTCGCGATCGAGACCGCGGAAAGGCTCATCGAGGATGACCAAACGGACGTCCGGGCGGAACATCGCCCGGGCCAGACGCACGCGCTGTCCCTCACCGCCGGATACGAGCGCGCCACCTTCTCCCAGGTCGGTCTGCAGGCCGTGCGGCAACAGTGCGAGCAGGCCCTCGAGGTCGGCCGCCTGTATTGCCGAACCGACATTGTTTTCACTTTCTCCCGCTCCATAGCGGATGTTCGCAAGCAGCGACCTGTTCCAAAGATGCACGGCCGGGTCGACCCATGCCGTCATGCCTCGTACGTGTTCGATCTCCGATTCGTCGAGCGAGCGTTCGCCGACCTGAATCCGGCCGGCGACCGGACGATGAAATCCGAGGAGCGCGCCGACGAGTGTCGACTTGCCGGCGCCGGACGGTCCGACAATGGCCACGTGACTGCCGGGAGAGATCAACAGATCGATGTTTTGCAGCACATCGCGTCCGGCGATCCGGATCGTCAGCTGTTCATACGCGATTGCCACTCCGCGGCTCGATTCTTCCGCTTCCGGTTCGCGAGCCGGCACGACGTCCTCGGGTGCGCTCAGCGGTTCGAGCAATCGCGCGGTGATGTTTCGATACGTCGGCGCCTGACGGAGAACGATGGCGATCTCCTGCCCGAGCACGGGGAGGCTGAGCGCCCAGAACACCAGGAGAAGATTGAGACCCGACGGACCGGCATTCGCGACATGGGCGAGGACGATCCAACCGACGAGCGCGAAGACGGCGGCCGTCTGCAGCGCTTCCACCATCGACACGGCGCGATGGAGACTCAGCCCGGAGCGCATCCATTCCACGAGCAGCGATTCATGCTGCCGTCGCACCGACCGCTCCGCCGCGTGCGATCGAATCGCCGTCAGGCCCAGTAGCGCATCGAGTGAGAAGCGGCTCAGCGCTCCGGAATGCGTGCGCACGCGCAGCTCGCGCTCATTGACGAGGGGAGCCGCGATGAGCGGAATCGCGATGACCGCGATCGCGCTGACGATCGCAGGAAATGCCACGCTCGGATCGAGCCAGCACAATGCCGCTGCCGTAATCGCCAGCTTGGCGCCGGCCCGCAAAACGCGCGAGGCCAGCGTCACCAGATTTCGCAGCATGTGCGTGCTGTGGCTTCGCTCGACCATGTCCGAGGTCAGGCGACTGCGAAAATAGCGGTCGGGGAGTCGGGCCAGCTTTTCGAACAACCTCATGCGAAGCTGACATTCGAGACGGCGACCGGCTCGCAATGCGCCGGACGCCAGCGGAATGTCGAGCAGGAAAAGCGCGACGGCGAAAAAAATGAGCGCAACAACCGCGGCAACTCGCTGCTCGAGCACGCCGAGGTAGCGGCCGAGGTCGAGAATGCCGCGGAAGAGGACCGCTTCGATAATCACTCCCGCTGCAGCGATGCCGAGCGCAGCGATGAGAAGGGCGATCGTCGCGCGACCTTCCTGACGCAGCAGCCGGTAGAGCTCATGCCAGGGCGTCGCGTATCGCTCTCGCACAGCGGTGACCGTCGCGGCGCACAACGGTCCCTCTGTCCGCGCCGAAACGTCTTTGGTCCCGCGGATTCGCAGCAGGACTGCGCCGCGGATGCGGACGCATTCCTCTTCGCCTTCAGCTGTCTCGCTTCGCCGTGCCGACCAATAGCCCGGCGGAATGAGGTCGACCGCATCCTCGGGGGAGACGGCCAGCAAACGTTCGATCAAACTCTGTGCTTCTGCTCCTCGCCTCAATCCACGATTGCGGCACATCGCCTCCGCGGCCCGGATCGACGCATCGAGCATCGCGAATGTCTGCCACGTGGAGTCGCGTTTCGCCGCTTCGATCAACGAATCCGCCGGAATACCCAGATGCGCGATCCGGCCGCGCAACGGCGCGACGAACGCATCACTTCCCGCCCATTCGCGCCAATCGGCTGCCGGCACGACGGCCTGATGCACATACAACTCGCTGAGGAGCCGGCCAATCGGTATCCAACGCCTTCCGACCGCCGGGTCCATCACCTGCACGCTCTTTCCGTGTCGCCGCCACACGACCAGGAAGTGGGTGAATCCGTTCGGCAGCCTGGCGACGACGACGGCAGGGACGGCCTGCGCCTCATCGATCAATAGATGATCGACGGGGAGGATGATCTCTTCCGACTCCAGCCCGAGTTGCAGCGCCACGTCGCCGATCGTGCTGATCGACGAGCCATCGATGTCGGTTTGACACGCCTCGCGAAGACGGCCGTAGTTCGCCGCGATTCCGTATCCTTCGAGTACACATTTCAGACTGGCCGGACCGCAGTCGGTCGCGGATGTCTGAATGATTTCCGGCGCGAGGAAACGCCTCATGACTTCGCCGTGTCGATTCGACGTCCTGCCGCGCGGAGAATGAGCGACGCCGGCGAGATCTTCTCGACTTGAATCTCCACCGTTCCCGGCAGAGCGTGTTGCAGCGGGATGTCTGATGCGGGCGCATCGAGACGCAGTTCCACGCGAATCTGCGATTCGCGCAGCTCGCTGGCGACGTGCGCGACGACCACCGGTAAGGCGCCGTACTGCTGCCAGGGGTAGCCGGCGAGGCGCAGACGTCCTGCCTGACCCGGTTTGAGGCGACCGATGGCGTTCGGACTAAACGAGGCGACGACCGCGAGATGGCCGTCGCAGATCAACGTGGCCAGCCGGTCTCCTTCAGCGACGACGGAGCCCGATTTCACGATGGAAACGTCGGCGAGGACCCCGGAGATCGGTGCGCGGATGCGGCGGCGTTCGATCTCGTTTCCCACGCGCTCCATGTCGACGACCAGGCTGCGGCCTTGTCCTTCGAGCGACGCCAGCTCGCGCTCGAGACTCTGGCGATGCGAAATCCGCTCTTTCAAT
>DATBSF010000027.1:0-1727 GCA_036559905.1 Thermoanaerobaculia bacterium
AGGCGTCTCCGGCTCGGGCAAGTCCTCGCTGGCCTTCGACACGATCTTTGCCGAGGGGCAGAGAAGGTACGTGGAGTCGCTGTCGGCGTATGCGCGGCAGTTCCTCGAGCAGATGGAGAAGCCGGACGTCGATTCGATCGAAGGCCTCTCGCCGGCGATTTCCATCGAGCAGCGCACGACCTCGCGCAATCCGCGTTCGACCGTCGGAACGGTCACCGAGATTTACGACTACCTCCGCCTGCTGTACGCCTCGATCGGCGTGCCGCACTGCACGAACTGCGGTAAGGAGATTCGTCCGCAGACCATCCAGCAGATGGTCGACAAGCTGATGGCGCTCGCGACCGGAACAAAATTCACGATCCTCGCGCCGTACATCCGCGGGAAAAAAGGCGAATACCGCAAACAGATGATGCAGATGGTGAAGGAAGGCTTCACCCGCGCGGTGGTTGACGGCGAGATGGTCGAGCTGGCGAATCCGCCGGTGCTCGACAAGCAGAAGAAGCACACCATCGACATCGTCATCGACCGACTGGTCGTGAAGGAAGGGATCGAGCAGCGCCTCGCCGACTCACTCGAGACGGCCACGCGCGTCGCGAAAGGGCTCGTAAAGATCCTGTATGCGGATCGTGGTCGCGAAGAGCTGATGTCGCAGTCCTACGCCTGCCCCGACTGCGGAATCTCCATCGGGGAGATCACGCCGCGCCTCTTCTCATTCAACTCGCCCTACGGCGCATGCCCACGCTGCTCGGGACTGGGCGTGCTTCTCGAGATGGACGAGACCAAGATCGTTCCCGATCCAACCAAATCGATCGAGGACGGCGCCATTGCGATCTGGAAGGAAGGATCGGAGAACTGGCGGATCAAGCAGATCCACACGCTCGCGAAGCATTTCAAGTTCTCGCTGGGCACACCGTGGCAGAAGCTGCCCGAAAAGGCGCGCAACTGCATCCTGTACGGCTCGGAAGACAAGATCAAATTCACGTTCGAGGGCAGCGACAGCTCGTATCACTACACCGGCAACTACGAAGGACTCATTCCGATGCTGCAGCGCCGGTATCACGAGTCCGACAACGACGACATCCGCGAAGAGATCGAGCGTTTCATGACGTCGAAGAAGTGCCCGGAGTGCGGCGGCCGCCGGCTCAAACCGGAAGCGCTGGCGGTCACGGTTTCCAATCAGCCGATCGACATGGTCGTTAAGCTCCAGCTTCGCGACGCCCAGGAATTCTTCAAGACGATCGCGCTCACGCCACGCGAAGAGCAGATCGCCGGCAAGATCCTCAAGGAAGTCCGCGACCGCCTCGGCTTCCTCAATGCTGTCGGCGTCGGCTATCTCGCGCTCGACCGAAACGCCGCTTCACTCTCCGGCGGCGAGGGACAACGCATCCGGCTCGCGACGCAGATCGGCTCGAAGCTGATGGGCGTCCTCTACGTTCTCGATGAGCCGTCGATCGGATTGCATCAGCGCGACAACCGCAAGCTGATCGAGTCTCTCCTCGAGCTGCGCGACATCGGCAACACCGTCATCGTCGTCGAGCACGACGAGGAAACGATCCACACGGCCGACCACATCATCGACCTCGGCCCGCGCGCCGGCGTGCACGGCGGCGAAGTCGTCGCCGAGGGGACGATGGAGCAGGTGAAGACTTTCCCGAGCTCGCTGACTGCGAAATACCTGCGCGGCGACTTGCGGATCGAGGTCCCGACGACGCGGCGCCCGATCGGCG
>DATBSF010000028.1:0-7674 GCA_036559905.1 Thermoanaerobaculia bacterium
TGAGGAGCGCCCGCGAAACAGATGGCGGCGCGTCGCCCGCAACCCTTCGGGCTGGTGGAGATTGCGGGGCGCAAGCTCCACCAGCGAAAGGCCACGTATTTCGGACGCCCTACACTAGAATCCGCGAATGCTATTAGCTGCGTTGGTTGCATTCACCGTCGGAACGGCTACGGCGGCTCCCGGCCAGAAAGCCTACGGCACGATCGAAGTTCCCGCGGGCGTCGATGCCGCACTCTCGATTCCGGTGTTCGTCGCGCATGGCGCGAAACCGGGTCCGGTGCTGGCGCTAGTGTCCGGCGCGCACGGCACCGAGTACGCGTCGATCATCGCGCTGGAAAAAGTCATCGAGCGCCTTGATCCGGCGGCGCTGTCGGGAACCGTGATCGTCGTGCCGCTCCTGAACATCAACTCGTTCGAGAAAAAAGTCCCGCACGTGAATCCGATCGACAACAAGAGCATGAATCGTTTCTATCCAGGCAACATGAGCGGCACGCAGACCGAGCGCGCGCTCTTCATGATGACGAAGGAAGTTGTCGATCGCAGCAACTACCTGATCGATCTTCATGGCGGCGATCTCGATGAGAGCCTCCGGCCCTACAGCTACTGGTCACCACACGACATTGCCGAACAGGACAGGATCTCGCGCGAGATGGTCCTGGCATTCGGCCTCGATCACATCATCATCTCCGCCGATCGCCCGAAGGATCCGGCTGCCTCGCGGTATCTCGACAACACCGCCGCCCTGCGGGGCAAGCCCTCCGTCACCGTGGAGGCGGGATATGCCGGAACAACCGACACCGACGACATCGAGGTGCTCGCAAACGGCTGCTTCAACGTGATGCGTTATTTGAAAATGTTGCCGGGCACCGTTGTGCCAGTCGCGAATCCGGTGTGGATCGAAAAAGTCGAAACGGTCGCCAGCGATCAGAACGGCATTTTCTACCCGCTCGTGAAGCGCGGCAGCTACGTCCAACAAGGCATGAAGATCGGCTACGTCACCGACTACCTCGGCCGTCCGCTCTTCGACGCGCGCGCAAACGCGTCGGGCATCGTGCTCTACATCTGCGCAGTCCCGACGATGACGAAGGGCGCGACCATCGCCAACATCGGCGTGGTAGCGAAGCAGTAATTGCGCGTCACACAGGAGCGGATGCAACCCGGCTGCTTCTGGGCCCTGGCCGCGTTCTGGGCCGCCCTGACGTGGTTAATTCCCGACACAGGCATCCTCGCGCGCGAGAAGTTCTGGCTCAACGTCGCGGTCGTGATCGTCATCGTGCTGATCGCGATCTTCGCGATGATCGAGCAAAAAGTCGTCGGCGATTCCACCCTCATCATCGACGGATTTCCGCAGCCGGGGCACGACTTTCGAGCGAAGATCGAAACAACCCTGGACAACGAACGGACATGCCGTTTCAAAATGCGGCTTCAGGTTGGCCGCCCCAGCAGGCGACGGTCATCGCCGACGTGGCTGGCGGACGTGATCGCGCAACCCGTTCGCGGCGAGAGGGGACTGACGATTCCCGTCGAGTTTTCGATCCCCGCCGGAATCGACGCCGAGAACTCCAGCTGGAGTCTGATCGCCCGCTCCTGGTCGTTTCCGATGCCCTACCTGGCAACGTTCATCTTGCCTCTGACACCCACTGAGCAGTAGTGTTCCGCCGCTCTGCGTTTCGTTCAGAAGGAGGATTGCTGTGCCCATTCTCTTCGCGATCATTCTCGCGGCGACTGTCGCCGCCTCTCCTACAGACATCAACACGACGTTCAAGCCGCTGAAGTTCCGCGAGATCGGACCTGCGGTGATGGGCGGGCGCATCGACGCCTTCGCGATCGTCGAGAGTAATCCCGACATCATCTACGTCGGTACCGCGTCAGGCGGCGTTCTGAAATCGACGAACGGCGGGACGACGTGGGAGTCGGTGTTCGACGATCAACCGACGTCGACGATCGGCGACATTGCGGTCTCGCAATCCGATCCGTCGGTCGTGTGGGTCGGCAGCGGCGAATCGAACAATCGACAAAGCTCGTCGTGGGGCAACGGCGTTTACAAATCGCTCGACGGCGGCAAGACGTGGCAGCACGTCGGACTCGACGAGACGCGCCACATCGGCCGGATCGTCATCAGCCGGACCGATCCCAACACCGTCTACGTCGCAGCGGCCGGCAACTTATGGGGACCTTCGAAGGATCGAGGCGTCTATAAGACCAGCGATGGCGGCGCGACATGGAAGAACGTGCTCTTCGTCAATGAAGACACCGGCGTCAACGACATCGTGATGGACCCGTCGAGCTCCGGAACGTTGATCGCGGCCGCGTATCAGCGCCGTCGAACCGTTTTCGGATTCGCCGGCAGCGGACCGGGCGGCGGTTTGTACAAGACCAGCGACGGCGGCGCGACCTGGAAGAAACTCGAAAAAGGTCTGCCGTGGGATCCGAACCCTGCACCTGTGCGAACGGCCCCGGCTCCTGGTGAGGGCGGCGGTGGTGGTGGGGGCGGTGGTGGCGGCGGATTCGGACAGCAGCAGACGGCGACACCAGCTGCTCCGAAGCTCGACCCCGAGGCCATCAAGGAGATCGGCCGGATCGGCGTCGCGTTTTATCGCCGCGACCCGAACGTCGTCTACGCGCTCGTCGAGCATGCGGGAGGCGGCATCTTCCGCAGTGACGACAAAGGCGAAAGCTGGACAAAGATGTCCGACACCAACCCGCGCGGCAGCTACTACAGCCAGATCCGCATTGATCCGAACAACGATCAGCGCCTGTGGGTCCACGGAGCTCAGATGTACTACTCCGAGGATGGCGGCAAGACGTTCCGCACAAACCTCGTGACTCGGATTCACGGCGACTATCACGCCACATGGATCGATCCGCGGGACTCGAACCACATGGTCACGGGCAGCGACGGCGGCATCTACATCACGCACGATCGCGGGAAATCGTGGGACTTCGTAAACACATTTCCGTTAGGCCAGTTCTACGAAGTCGGCTTTGACATGTCGAAGCCGTATCGCATTTGTGGCGGTCTTCAGGACAACAACGTCTGGTGCGGCCCCTCGGCAACCCTGGACAACCGGGGCATCTCCAATAGCGAATGGTTCACGACCAGCGGCGGCGACGGCTTCTACGCGCAAATCGATCCGACCGACGCGAACATCGTCTATTCCGAGTCGCAGGACGGCAATCTCAATCGCCGCGATCTCCGGACGCACGAGTCGCGCCTTATCCGGCCGCTCGCGCCCGAAGGCGAACGGTATCGCTTCCAGTGGAACTCGCCGATCGTCATCTCGGCCTTCGATCCGAGGACGATCTACTACGGCGGCAACTACCTCTTCAAATCCACCGACCGCGGCGACAACTGGACCCGCCTGGGCAACGATCTGACCAACGGCCAGGATCGCGACAAGCAGCCGATCATGGGGAAGGTTCCCGACAAATTCACGCTCTCACGCCACGACGGCGTCCAGGCGTGGCCGGCGATCACGACCGTCAGCGAGTCGCCAATGAACAAGGACCTGCTGTACGTCGGCACCGACGATGGCAACGTCCAGGTCACACGGGACGGCGGCAAGACGTGGAAGAACGTCGCCGCCAGTGTCAAAGGCATGCCGAAAGGGGCATACGTCAGTCGCGTTGTCGCATCGAAGCACAACGAGGGCACGGCGTATCTGACCCTCGACAACCATCGCAGCAGTGACTTCGGCGTCTACGTATTCATGACAACCGACTACGGCGAGACGTGGAAGGCGATCCGCACCGGTATCCCCGACGAAGCAGGCACGCTACACGTCATCCGCGAACACTTCCGGAATCCGAAGCTGCTGTTCGCCGGCACCGAGCGCGCACTGTTCGTGTCGACGGATCAGGGTGCGCACTGGTCGAAGCTGAAACTTAATCTCCCGACTGTGCCGGTCGACGACATCGCCATCCACCCCCGAGAAAACGATCTGATCCTCGGCACGCATGGCCGCTCGATCTGGATCTTCGACGACCTCTCGCCGTTCGAGCAGTGGACGGACGCGACGGCCGGCGAAGAGCTGCACCTCTTTGACATGCGCCCGGCGACCGCCTGGCGCATTGCCAATCGCGGCGGATTCGGCGGACAGAAAGTCTTCTATGCTCCCAATCCGCCTAACGGCGCCATCATCAACTACTACCTGAAAGCGAAACCTGACGACAAAGATCGCGTGCGCATCACCATCGCAGACAAGGATGGGAGAGTCATCCGCGATCTCGACGGCACAAAGGAAGTGGGCCTCAACCGCGTGGTGTGGGATCTGCGAATGCGATCGGTGACAACGCCACCGCGTCTCGAAGAGACGTCTGCCGCCGGGGGTCCTGAAGCCGAATCAGCGGAGTCCGCGGCCGAGACACCGCCCGGAGGCGGTGGATTCGGCGGCTTCGGCGGCGCATCGCGAGTCGAGCCGGGCGAGTACACAGTGAAAATCGTCGTCGGGAAGAACGAGCAGACGAAGAAAGTCGTCGTCGAGGAAGATCCCCGAATCAACATCTCCGCGGAGGATCGTGCCGCGCGGCGGCAGGCGATCACGCAGCTCGGTCAAATGGCAACGCAGGCGGTGACAACGCGCCGCGCGCTGACCGGTCTTCGGACTTCACTGAACAGCGAGATCGAGGGGTGGAAGCGGCCGGGCGTCCCGAAGCCATCGGAGTCGATCCAGAAGGCAGCCACCGATCTGCTCAAGAAGGTCGAGGATACGTGCAAGAAGTTCGGCACGCCGCAGCAGTGTGGCGAACGTACGGGTCCACTCGGATCAGCCGGACCAGCGCTCACGTTCCAGGAACCGGCCGTCACCCAGCGCATCACGCAACTCCTCGGAAGCCTCGAGGGCTATACCGCCGCGCCGTCGGCGACGCAGCTCGATCAGATCAAGATCGTGCAGGGAATTCTCAGTACTGCCAACGCCGCGGCGCGCGATATCGTGCAAAAGGACGTCGCGGCGCTCAACAAGATGATGAATGACGCCGGCGTTCCGCACATCACCGCGCCGGGCCTGGGCGGACGTCCTAGTGTCCAGCCGCCCGGCGGCGAGGAGTAACTTCTAAAGGCAGAAGGCAGAAAGCAGAAGGCAGAAGTGAAGAAATACTTCTGCCTTCTGCCTTCTGCCTCCTGCCTTCTATACTCTCGTGAATGTCCCACCTTTACGCCGGCGTCGACCTTGGTGGCACGAGCTTCATCGCGGTCATTTCGGATCGCAAGGGCCGTGTCCTCGGCAGCTCGGATTGCGTCACGACTCCGAACGCGAAGCCGGAAGATACGATCGAATCGATCGCGCATCACATCCGCGAGGCCGCCAAAGACGCGTCGGTGAAGATGTCGAAGATTGATGGCATCGGCATCGGCGCGGCCGGCGCAGTCGATCCGAAGCGCGGCGTCGTCGTGCGCGCCCCAAACCTCGGATGGACCAACGTTCCGCTCGCGAAATCACTGAGCAAGCAACTCGGTCCCGACGTCATCCTCGGCAACGACGTTCAGGTCGCGATCATCGGAGAGCACAGCTACGGCGCCGCGAAAGGAACGAAGCGCGCCGTGGGCGTGTGGATCGGGACGGGCATCGGCGGCGGTCTCATTGTCGATGGCAAAATCGATCGTGGATTTCGCGGCGCTGCCGGCGAGATCGGCCACATGGTCATCAAGGAAGACGGCCCGAAGTGCGGTTGCGGACGCCGAGGATGCGTGGAAGCGCTGGCGAGCCGGTCGGCGATGGAGAGAGATGTGCGCGCGGCGAAAAACAGCGCCGTGCTCAAGATCATGAAAGAGCGCGGGAAGGACCGCATGACGAGCAGCATCATCGAACGCGCGCTCGACGCCGGCGATCCGGTCATGAAAGAAGTCCTCGCCCGCGCGCAGCACTACCTCGGCCTGCTCACCGGCAACATCGTGAACATGTTCGATCCGGAGATGGTCGTGATCGGCGGCGGCATCGCGCAGCGGCTCGAGAAGAAGTTCGTGGCGCCCATCGCGGAAATCGCGCGGACGCGCTTCCTGCGGCCCGATCCGAAGAAAGAGATCAGGATCGAGCACGCGACTTTGGGTGACTACTCGGGCGCGCTAGGTGCATGCGCGTTAGCAGAACGGAGTCTGTGATGGATAAAAAGCTGGTCGCGAAAGCCTCGACAACGATTCAAGCCCCGGCGGCCAAAGTGTGGGACGCGCTCGTCACTCCCGCGACGATCAAGCAGTACATGTTCGGCACGACGGTGGCGTCGGATTTCAAGAAGGGCAGCCCGATCACGTGGAAGGGCGAGTGGCAGGGGAAGAAGTACGAAGACAAAGGCGTGATTCTCGATCTGCAGCCGAAGCGAAGACTGGCATACAGCCACTTCAGTCCGCTTTCCGGACTGCCCGAGAAGCCGGAAAACTTTCACAACGTGACGATCGAGCTCGTCGACAAAGGAAAGCAAACGCTCGTCTCGCTTTCTCAGGACAACAACGCAAACGAGAAAGAGCGCGACCACTCGCAGAAAAACTGGGAGATGATGCTGTCGGGTCTGAAGAAGCTTCTCGAAAGCTAGAGTCTCGCCCGGAACGCCACGTGAGCGGCTGGCTCCCCGCGAACATTCAATCGGCCGCTGATGCCGCTTTCCGCCTGACTGACATCGAGATCGACGGACTGGAGCGGAACGTCGCGGCCAAGTAGCTGAACGCGCACAGGACGATTCCGTGCATCGATTGTCAACACGACAACGTTGTTGTCGATGCGCACGGTCGTCTGGTCATCGGATCGACTCGCATCAGCGCGGGACACGCTGATGTCCTGACCGCCACCTTTCACGCGGCCATGTGCCGTGTCCGACTCCAGATTGTTGGCGATCGATGCGCGCTGAATCATCCCGGCCTGCTGCATCGGAGTGCGGACCCAGCGATCGACGAACCATTCGAATTGAATCTCGGGCCACGTGACGTTCATCTTCGGATTCTGATACTCGGCGGCCTCGAGAGGATTCATTGCCATGAACGCGAAAAACGCGACCGCGACGATGCCGAAGAAAATGCAGGCGCCGATTGCGTATCCGATCGTGCCACTGCGGGCGCGGCGCATCGGAGCGTCGCCACCTCCCGGCTCGAGCGTCGTCTGATTGATCAGCGGCGATTTGAGATCGGGAACGATGCCGCCGCGCTGCGCGGAGTACTCGCCGATGACACAGACTTCGTCGCCGGGACGGACCAGCTTCTCGACGAACACGGCGGCGTCGATCCCCTGCGGGTTCGACGTCACCTTGTTGTCATAACGCACGTTGCCGTCGTCGTCTTTGTATGCGTCCATCAGTTCTTTGAGCGAGCTCGTGATGTTTCCGATTCCGGTTTCGCGGATCTGTGCCGACTGGATGTACTCCCGGGCATTCGGCAGCGCGATCTCGCTCGGAACGGTCAGTTCGCGAAGCTTGAGATCGGGATGCGCGAGGAGGCGGATGCTGCCCTGCCGCGTCTGGATTGTGCTCGGTATCTGCCTCGCGCCGATGTAGAGATTGGTGTCATCGCTCGTGAATCCGGTCGCGATTTTGTAGTCGTAGATCACGCAAGGCGTTTTTGAAAACGGTGCGAGCAGCGTCTCTCCACTGGATGAGATCCGGCCGATCGCGGCGATCTTCTTTCCATCGCGCGGCGCATCACCGCTTTGCGCGCGTTGGATCATCGCGCTGGTTTTCAACCTCCGCGCA
>DATBSF010000029.1:0-5936 GCA_036559905.1 Thermoanaerobaculia bacterium
CCAAGAGCGGACCGCAGCCGGTTGTGAGAGGCGACTAAAGCTGCATGCCGAGTTGGGATGTTGGGACGTTGGGATGTTAGGATGTCCCGCCCACACGAGGACGCTCGTCCTTTGCCCGCCACCGCTTTCTCGTCACCAACATATGGATTACAAAGACTTGCTTGCGTGGCAACGCGCAATGGAGCTCTGCCTGCAGATCTATGACGCGACCGACGAGTTCCCGGATCATGAGGTTTTCAGACTAGCGGCGCAACTGCGTAAGACCGCGTACTCGGTTCCGTCGAACATCGCCGAAGGCGAGGGCCGGCTCACGTGGGGTGAGCGACGACAATTCCTGAGTCAGGCTCGCGGATCACTATTCGAGCTCGAGACGCAGCTCATCATCGCCAGACACCGGAAGTACACCAGCGACGATACGCTCTTCGCAAAGTGGGCAGAGACACGCGCAATTTTGGAGGGATACATCGCTTACGTGAGGAAACGGGAGCGAGGCCGCATCCCAACCTCCTAACATCCCAACATCCCAACTACGCGACGGCGAAGCCGGCGCGTACCCACCCACCCGTCCCGCCCGTCACGTTCATCACGTCCGCGAATCCTTCGCGCAGCAGCATGCTGGATGCGATCGACGAGCGATATCCGCTCGCGCAGATCACGGCCAGCGGGCCGCCGCGCTCCACTTCGCCGATGCGGCGGGGAAGCTCGTCGAGTGGGATGTGTTGCGCGCCGGGAACGTGGCCCATCGAAGACTCGGGTGGGCGGCGGACGTCGAGCACGCGGTAATTCTGTTCAGGCAGCTCGGCGGGTTTGATCTGACGACGCGCTGCGCGATCGAGTCCTTCCGGCGAGGTGACGAAGCCGATCGCGCTTTCGATTCCGACACGCGCCAATCGCATGACCGCTTCGTTCGCGCGCGGAGCGGCATCGGCCGATACGACAATCGGCGCTTCCGCCGGCAGCAGCGTTCCGCACCACGATGCGAACTGGCCGCCGAGTCCGATGTTGATCGCGCCCGCGATGTGATCCGCGCCGAAAGCCGCCGCATCGCGCACATCGAGGATGATCGCGCCGCGGTTGATCTCTTCGCGAATGTTGTCGGGCGGGAGGGGGGCGGCAGTGACCTCCGAGAGTGGACGTGCGCCGCGGCGATTGATTTCCGCATCGCGCGAGAAATACGCAGGCGCTGCCGGCATCTCGCTGGTCATCATCGCGACGAACTGCTCGCGCGACATCGGCTGCAGCGCGTAATTCATTTTTCGCTGCATGCCGATCGTCGACGACGTGTCGCTCGAGATATTGCGGCCGCAGGCAGAACCGGCGCCGTGAGCCGGAAAGACTTCGACGTCATCGGGCAGCGTCAACAGCTTCTTGTGCAGCGAGTCGTACATCATCGACGCCATCATCTGCGGCGTGAACCCGCGCCCGCCGGCGAGATCGGGGCGTCCGACATCGCCGATGAAGAGCGTGTCGCCGGTCAGCACTTTGGCCGGTCGGCCATCTGCAATGACCAGCCAGCACATGCTTTCCGGTGTGTGGCCGGGAGTCTCGAGCGCCCGGAGCTCGGTCGATCCGAGGCGGAGGGAATCGCCTTCGCGAACGGGAAGATGCGGAAATGCAGCGCAGGCTTCGGCTCCGATCACGATCTGGGCACCGGTCCGAGCGGCCAGCTCGCGATGTCCGCTGACGAAATCGGCGTGCAGGTGGGTCTCGATCACGTACTTGATGCGAAGGCCTTCGCGAGCCGCTTCCTCAATGTATTGATCGACATCGCGCTGCGGGTCGACGACCGCTGCCTCGCCGCCGTCGCCGATCAGATACGAAGCGTGGGCGAGGCAGCCGAGGTAGAACTGCTTGAAGTACATGGTCGAGCTCGTAGGAATGTTCACATTTTAGCGAGAAAGTAACAGGAAAGGGGTGCGCGGCTCGTGCATTCTTCACGGATCAGGGAGAATGTGCCCATGCGTCCGCTCGGCGCGGTAACGAGCCTCCTCGTCCTTTCGGCAGGCCTCGCGCTTGGTCAAGTACGGGAAACCGTCAACGTCAATCTCGTCGAGGTGCCGGTCACGGTCGTCGACCGCAACGGCAATCCCGTTCGCGGTTTGACCGCCGACAAATTCGAGTTGATCGATCAGGGACAGAAGCGGCCGATCACGAGCTTCGAAGTGATCGACTTCGCTTCGACTCCGCAGACCCGTGGGATCTCGCCGCTCAATCCTGCCGCCCGCCGTAGTTTCCTTCTGCTGTTCGATCTCTCTTTTTCTTCGCCGCTGGGCCGCACGAAGGCGCAGGAAGCGGCGCGCAACTTCATCGCGCGCAGCATGCAGCGGCGCGATCTCGCGGCGGTCGGCACGATCGACATCGAACGCGGCTTCCGGTTGCTGACGGCGTTCACGACCGATCGCAACATCCTCGCGTCCGCGGTTTCGAGTCCCATCAATTTCAGATCGAGCGATCCGCTGCAGATCAGCGGCGCGCAGACGTTCGAGCCGACTCCGACGGTCCAGGTGCAGGTCAATCCCGACAGACACGGCGTCGACGATTTCGTCAAGGAGATCCAGCGCGGGCAGAACCGACTCGACGATCAGTTCAACCGCGGCCGCATCGAACGCCAGGTCAACCTCCTCGGCAGTCTCGCGCGCACGCTGCGCATGCTCCCGGGGCGTAAGCAGGTCGTTTTCTTTTCGGAAGGATTCGATCCGCGACTCGTGCAGGGACGCGATGCGCGCGCGATGACCGAAGCGATGGAGGAGATGGCGCTCGTCGAGCATGGCGAGGCCTACAAAGTCGATTCCGATGCGCGGTTCGGCAGCTCCTCGAGCCTTTCGATCCTCGACCAGATGTCGCGCGCGTTTCGCGGCTCGGATGTCGTGCTCCACGGCGTCGACATTCGCGGCGTGCGCGTGCAGAACGATCTCGAGATTGGCGCGAAGATCAATTCCAATGACGGACTTTTCCTGCTGTCCAATCCAACCGGCGGCGAAGTCTTTCGCAACTCGAACGATCTCGATAACGACCTGCAGCGCATGCTCCGCCAGCAGGAAGTCGTCTACATCCTCGGATTCCAGGCGCCGACTGCGACGCCGGGGAAGTTTCACGATCTGAAAGTGCGGCTGCGCAGCGCCGGCAGCGTCCGCGTTTTTCATCGCGCCGGCTATTACGAATCGGGCGCCGAGAACGCGCTCGAGCGCGCGCTCACCAATGCCGAAATCGTGCTGAACGATCTGCCGCAGGCCGACATCGGCGTCGCGGCCCTGGCAGCCGCATTCCCGACCACGGAACATGCGCAGGTGCCCGTCATTCTCGAGATCAGCGGCAGCGATCTCGCGAAGAACTCCAGAACGTCTCAATTTAATGTAGAGATTTATGTGTATGCATTTGACGAGGACGGGATCGTGCGCGACCGCATGTTCCAGCGGCTGCAGCTCGATCTCGCGAAGGTCGGCGAGAAGATCCTCGGCAGCGGCATCAAGTACTACGCGACGCTCAGCCTTCCCGCCGGAAAGTACGCGATCAAGAGTCTCGTGCGCATTCCCGAGTCGGAGAAGAGGGGTTACGCGCGCGTCGATGTGCTGGTGCCTCCTTCGAGCGATGTCGCCGTGTCGCCGCCGTTTTTCTTCGAAGAGCCTGGCAAGTGGCTGATGGTCAAAGGCGGCTCGCACGACACCACCAACGCCGCGTATCCGTTCCAGATCAACGGCGAGCCGTTCATTCCGAGCGCCGCCGTGAGTCTGCGCAACGGCGAGCCGAGACAATTTGCGGTGTTCGTGTACAACGCCGCCGCGGATGAAGTGACGTGGGAGGCGACGGTCAGCGACGCCGACGGCACGACGCGCGCCGCGAATCCGAAGATGATGAAGCAGCTGCAGGGCGACGACGTCACGAAGCTGATGTTTCAATACTCGCCGGAAGATGGTGATCACGGCGCAGCGCGCCTCGACGTCACGATTCACAAGAAAGGCTCGACCGAAGCGAGAAAAGCCGGTGTGCCGATGGTGGTCCTGAAGTCGAAAGGAGAAACGCGATGAAGCGCACGCTGTGGATCATCGCGATCCTGGCCGCGGCGATCGGCCTGTTCGCGCAAGTGAAGGAAACCGTCAACGTCTACGTCGTCGAAGTGCCGGTGACGGTGGTCGATTCCAGCGGCAATCCCGTTCGCGGGCTGACTGCCGCGAACTTCGAGCTCACCGACAACGGCTCCAAACGTGCGATCAGCTCTTTCGACAAGATCGATTTCGCCTCGACCGAATCGGTCACCGCGATTTCTCCGCTCAATCCAAACGCGCGACGCCAATTCATGCTGCTCTTCGACCTCGGCTACTCCACGCCGAACTCGCTGACGCGCGCGCAGGATGCGGCGCGCAAGTTCCTCAAAGAGAGTGTGCAGCAGCGCGATCTGGTGGCGGTCGGCACGATCGAACCGGATCGCGGGTTCCGTCTGCTGTCGGCATTCACGACCGATCGCGCTCTCGTAACATCAGCGATCGACAGCCCCCGCTCGGTCCGCGGAACGGATCCGCTGCAAATCGCGAATCAAACCGAAGCTTTTCAGCCGCCTCCGGTAGATGAGGTAGTCGGGGGTGGTGGAAGCGGGAACAAAGGGATTGCCGATGAAGAGGCGCGCCTGATGGCCGCCTCGATGAAGCACGTGAACGAAGCCGCGGTGCGCCAGCGCGTCGAAAAACAAATCGATTTTCTCGGCCAGCTCGCCAAGACTCTGCGCGCGGTGCCTGGCCGCAAACAGATCGTGCTGCTCACCGAAGGCTTCGACGCCGCGTATCTGCAGGGACGCGACGTGCGCGCCAGTGCGGACGCCGCTAACGAGAACGAACAGATCCTTCGCGGTCAGGCCTACAACATCGATAACGATGCGCGGTTCGGCAACTCCGCCAGCATGACCATTCTCGATCGCATGGCGCAGTTCTTCAAGCAGTCGGACGTCGTGCTGAACGCAATCGACATCCAGGGCGTGCGCGTACAGAACAACGTGCAGCAGGGAGCAAGCATCAACTCGAATGCCGGACTCTTTCTGCTGGCGCGTCCGACCGGCGGCGAAGTCTTCGAGAACGTCAACAACCTGAAGACAAACTTCGACCGCATGCTCAAGCAGCAGGAAGTCGTCTACGTCCTCGGATTCTCGGCGCCGACGCAGAAGCCGGGAACTTTTCACAATCTGAAAGTGAAGCTGGTCAATGTCTCCGGCGCGCGCGTCTTCCATCGCGCCGGCTACTTCGAAAGCGGCGGCGAGACCCCGGCCGAGCGGACGCTCAGCAACGCCGAGATCATCATCAACGATATTCCGCAGGCTGATGTCCGTCTCGATGCGCTGTCGGCCGCCTTTCCCGGAACCGGCAAGAACGCACAGGTTCCCGTGATCCTCGAGATCAACGGCGGAGATGTGCTGAAAGATGTTCGCGGCAGCGCTGCCAACGTCGAGATATTCATCTACGCGTTCGATGAGGATGGCATCGTGCGCGATCGGCTCTATCAGCGCCTCGGACTCGATTTGAAGAAGGTCGGCGACAAACTTCGCGCGACCGGGATCAAATATTACGGAACGCTTTCGCTTCCGCCGGGACGCTATGCGGTGAAGTCGCTGATCCGCGAAGTCGACACCGAACGTCGCGGCTTCGGACGCACCGACATCACGGTGCCGGCAACTGGCAGCGCGGCGTCGGTGCAACCGGTGCCGATCGACGATCAGCCGAAGTGGATTCTCGTCAAAGGATCACGCGAGGCAAACGCCGCGTATCCGTTCGTACTCAACGGACAGCAGTTCATTCCGAGCGCTGCGGCGCGCCAGAAAGTCGCGCTGTTCTTCTACGGAGCGAAGCCGGAAGACCTGACGTTCGAGACGACGCCGAAGACGACTGTTCTCGGTCGCGCGCAAAGTCCCGGTGGAAGCGCGCTGGTGCTGCAGCTCAATCCCGCCGACGCGA
>DATBSF010000030.1:0-7579 GCA_036559905.1 Thermoanaerobaculia bacterium
GTCGCCTCGATTCTCAACAGGCTGGATGCCGAGAATCGCGCGCAGGCGGTGGCGCTCGCGACGGAACGGCATTTGATCTAATCGGGAGTGCGGTGCCTTGGCACCGCTCTCACGGCCGCGGCTTGCCGCGGCCACGGCAGCAAGCTGCCGGCGAGAGAGCGGCGGCAAGCCGCCGCAATCCAGAGGCCTGTCCCAACGTACAGGTCGTTCACTGGTCGCTTGGCTGGTGTTTCCGCCAGCCGCGGAGCCCATCTTGTGGACATGAACAAAGAAGTCATTGTCATCACAGGTGCTTCCAAGGGCCTCGGCCTCGCGCTGGCGCGCATCTTCGCACGGCGGGGAAATCCGCTGGTCATCAACGCGCGCGGCGCGGAAATCCACGACGTCGCGCGTGAGCTGGGTGCGGTCGCAGTGCGCGGCGATGTCTCGGAGATTGCCGAGAAAATCGCAGAAGCGGCGCTGGAGAAATTTGGCCGCGTGGATGTGCTCATCAACAACGCGTCGGAGCTTGGCCCGAGTCCGATGCCGCTGCTCACGGAGCACGCGTGGCAGTCGCTCGAGCGGATCTTTCGCGTGAATGTGATCGCGCCGATCCATCTCACTCAACTGCTGCGCCCGCGCACGATCGTAAACATCACGTCCGATGCCGCCGTCAACGCGTATCCACATTGGGGCGGTTACGGTGCGAGCAAGGCGGCGCTCGAACACGCCTCGCGCATTCTCGATGCGGAGCTCGACGACGTGCGCGTGCTGGTGGTCGATCCGGGCGACATGAATACCGAAATGCATCGGCTCGCGGAGCCGGGCGTTGATCTGTCGCAATTGCCGTCGGCGGAAGAGGTCGCGCCAAGAATCGTGGAGATGATTGACGATGTTGAGGACAGCAGACCTCGACTTCGAGTTGCCGCCGGAGCTTGAGGCGCGCGAGCCGGCGGAGTTGCGGGGAAGCGGACGCGATGACGTTCGGCTGATGGTGTCTTGCCGACAGTCAGGTGATGTCGTGCACGCACGCTTTCGCGATCTGCCGCAATTTCTACGTCCTGGCGACCTCCTGGTCCTGAACACGACGGCGACGCTTCCGGCCTCGCTTCGCGCACGCCGCGAAAACGGCGAGGAGATCGCGCTGCACTACTCGACGACGTTGCCGGGCACACTTGCGGTGGTGGAGCCGCGTTATGAGGCCCACCCCGAGATCTTGACTTTGCCCGGCGGCGCCTACGCACGATTGCTTGTTCCCTATCGCGACTCGAAGCGCCTCTGGATCGCGCAACTCACGCTCGGACAACCGCTGGTCGATTATCTAAAGCGTTACGGGAAGCCTATAACATATAAATATATCAACAGCAATTTCTCGATCGACGCATATCAGAATGTCTATGCGCGCGAGGAGGGATCGGCCGAGATGCCGTCCGCCGGCCGCGCATTTACGCGGCCGATGCTCGCGTGTTTGCGGCGCAGCGGAGTGAATCTCGCGAAGCTCGTGCTGCACACCGGCGTTGCGAGCCTCGAACAAGACGAAGCGCCGTACGAGGAGTGGTACGAGGTTCCGCTGCGGACCGCGGAGCTGGTGCGCGCGACGAAACAGAACGGTGGTCGCGTGATCGCGGTCGGAACGACTGTCGTGCGCGCGCTGGAGAGCTCAGTCGATCGCGACGGAAATGCGATCGCATCGCGCGGCTGGACGGAACTCGCCATCACTCCCGAGCGCGGCGTCCGCATCGTCGACGGACTCCTCACCGGCCTGCATGAGCCGAAAGCGACGCATCTCGCGATGCTGCAGGCGATCGCCGGACGCGAGCCTATTGCAAAGGCGTATGCCGAGGCGTTGGAGCACGGATATCTGTGGCATGAGTTCGGAGACTTGCATCTCATCGTATGATCGCCGCCCGTGATTCTGGCGGCGGCTGCGTTCGTTGCGCGAACTGTCACGGTTGACGGCGTCGCGCACGACTATCAGGTGTGGGTTCCCGCAACGTACGACCGCGCGCGCAAGTGGCCCGCGATTTTGTTTCTGCACGGCTCCGGCGAGCGCGGTGACGAGAACCAGAAGCAAATCTCCGTCGGCCTCGGCCCCGCGCTGCGCGATGGCAAACTCGATCCGCAGGCGATCGTCATCTTTCCGCAATGTCCTGAAGGTCAACGGTGGGTCGGCGCGCCGCGCAAGATTGCGATCGCGGCGCTCGATGCAACCGAGCGCGAATTCTCGATCGATCGCAATCGTGTCGCGCTCACCGGAATGTCGATGGGCGGGGCGGGGGTGTGGATCCTGGCGGCCGATCATCCGAAGCGATGGTCGGCGCTCGCTCCGGTTTGCGCCTACCTGCATCGTCCGCCCTCGCTTCCCGATGCCGACAACCCAACCGCGGAATCATTCGATGATTTCGCGAAGCGGCTGCCGCGAATACCGATCTGGATCTTTCACGGTTCGGACGATACGGTCGTTCCGGTCACCGAGTCGCGCGAGATGGCGCGCGCGTTGGGCGTGAATGCGGCCTACACCGAATTCGCGCACACCGGACACAACGCGTGGGACCCGGCGTACACGCAGACGCAAGTCGTGGAGTGGCTGACGCAGCAGAAACGCAAGTAACGCTGGCGGCCTCGCCGGCTGTTCCGCCGCCGGCTCGGCGGCAGGCCTCACGACGAAACAGCGCCGGCGAGGCCGCCGGCGTAACAGCCGGCGAGCCGCCGGCGCTACAAACGCCAGCGCAAACCGAGCGAGTAGATCACCGGGCTGAGTTGCAGCCTGACGCTGGCATCCGACGGCCCCGATGACGGGCGATATCCGATGTAACGCGCATCGAAGCCGACGCCGATCTTGTTCGTGACGTTGTACATCACGCCGGCATCCGCCGCCCACCCGATCCTGCTTTTGATCTTCACGCGTCCGATGCCCGCGTTGTCCAGATCGGCGCTGTGCAGGCTGTCGCTGCGCACGTACGCCAGTCCGCCGCCGAGGTGCGGATCGATGCGGCGGAAGTGGACGAGGTGCCACTGCACCATCGCGGTGATCGGAAGCATCTTCAGCTCTCCAACATCGAAAGCGTCGACGCCGCCGACGCGAATCGTTCCGTCGTGCTTCACCGCGAACGCTGCCAGCTCCGCCGAGAGTTGCGCGCTGAAGAAATGATTCCAGCTCGCGCCGATGGAATCGCCGCGATCGAAGTGCACCGACGCGCCGCTTTCGTTCGTCGTTCCGACGCGGCTTTTTCCGATCCAGACCGCAATGTCGTTGGATTGCCCGAACATCGGGACGGCGATTAGGGCGAGGAAAACGATCGGGACGACATGCGATCGCATAGCGGCTCCTTGCGGGCGGCATTCTATGTCGATATAAGGTTGCACTTGCAAGGAGGCTTCGATGCATCGGTCCCTCAGCCTCACCTTCCTTCTGTGTGCACTTTCGCTGTCGGCGCAAGATCTTCCGATCGGACGCATGACGCAACTCGCCGGCATGCAGCAGGCGGGGATGGTCATCCGTGAAGCGAACGGCATCCCGCACGTCTTCGCGCTCAACACGCACGATGCCTGGTTCCTCAACGGATGGCTGCACGCGCAGGACCGCCTCTTTCAGATGGATACGACCCGCCGCATCGCGTCCGGAACGCTCGGCGAAGTTCTCGGCTCGGCAGCGCTGTCGAATGACGTGCAACTGCGCACGTTCGGATTGCGCCGCGCAGCGGAGGCGTCGTTTGCGACGTTTGGCGCGGATACGCGGGCGGCTGTCGACGCGTACACCGCGGGTGTGAACGCGTATCTACAGGCGCATCCCGGCCAGCTCTCTCCTGAGTACTCTCTCCTCGGCATCACTTCGATTCCACCGTGGACGTCGATCGATTCGGTCGCCGCCGGAAAGTTGATCGCGCTCGGTCTGTCATTCGATCTCGATCTCGACGCGACCATAGCGCTGATTTCCGATCAGACCGCCGGCAAGATCGTCGGCTTCGACGGAACGAAGTTGTTCACCGACACATGGCGCATCGCGCCGTTCACCAAAGCCGCGACGATTCCCGATGCGACCGGGGCGGGGGCGGCTGAGCCGATTCGAACAAATAGCCAGACATCGTTCGATACGTCGTGGATCAAGCCGGAGACGCTCGGATTGCTTCGCGCGTATCGCGAACAAATCCGCGAGAACGAAACGCTGATGGCCGCGATCGATCCGGACCGTCACGCCGGGTCGAATGAGTGGGCGATCGCGCCGCGAAACTCGGCGACCGGAAACGCGCTGATCGCGAACGATCCGCACCTTTCGCTGGTCGAGCCGCCTAACTTCTATCCGATCTCGATTCGCGTTCCGGGAAAACTCAATGTCGCGGGGATGGGATTTCCGGGCGCGCCGTTCGTGATCCAGGGACAGAACGAGCGCATCGCGTGGGGGTCGACCGTCCATCCGATGGACGTCACCGATCTCTATCAGGAGCAACTCGTTCCGGAGCCGACATCGCCGAGCGGTCTCGCGTCGATCTACCTCGGCAAGAAAGAAAACGTCATCCCGATTCCAGAGACCTATCGCATTTGGACGCCCGGCAAAGGTCTCAGCACCGTCCCGGTCACAGCTGGACTTCCGACCGCGACGCTGATGGTTCCGCGCCACGGACCGATTCTGCAGGTTGTGGACATGGAACACGGCGTCGCTGTCAGCGTGCAGTATGCCGGTTTCTACCCGACGCACGAGCTCGAGGCGTTCCTGCGGATCGATCAGGCGAAGAACGTCGATGATTTCAAAGCGGCGCTGCAGTACTTCGATGTCGGGTCGCAGAACTTCGTCTACGGCGATGTCGACGGCAACATCGCGTACTTCACGAGCGCCGAAATGCCGATCCGCGAAGACCTGCAGGCCAACAAAGTGAACGGCGTGCCGCCGTACTTCATACGCAACGGTCAAGGCGGCAATGAATGGATGGCGGTCGCGCATCCGCAACCGCAGCAGTCGCTCCCGTTCGAGATTCTTCCCTATGCGGAGATGCCGCAGGTTGTGAATCCGTCGAACGGCTGGTTCGTGAACGCGAACAACGATCCGATCGGGCAGACGCTCGACAACGATCCGCTCAACGCGCAGCGGCCGGGCGGAGGCATCTACTATCTCAACCCGGGCTATGACGGATTCCGCGCCGGCCGCATCACGCAGCTCGTGCGACAGAAACTCGCGAACGGCGGAAAAATCTCAGTGGCCGACATGCAGTCGATCCAGTCCGACACGGTGTTGGTCGATGCCGAGGTGTTCGTTCCATACATTCTGGCGGCGATGGCGAACGCGCGAAAGCCTGGAGCGGATGCGACGCTTGCTGCGCTCGGGAGCAGTCCGGTTGTGGCGGCGGCAGTGGCCCAGCTCGGTGCGTGGGACTTCTCGACGCCCACCGGGATCGATACCGGTTACGACGCCGCGGAGACTAACGGAGTACTGCAGTCGCCGTCGGCGCAGGAGATCAGCAACAGCGTAGGTGCGACGATTTTCGCGGCGTGGCGGAGCAAGTTCATGGCGAACACCATCGACGTCGTCCTCAAGACGATCACGCTGCCACTTCCTCCGCCGCAGCAAACGCTCTCCGCGTTGCGCTTCCAACTCGAAAACTTTTCCACCACCGGCGGGCGCGGTAACTCGGGCCTCAGTTTCTTCAATGTTCCGATGGTGAATGACGCGGCTGCGCGACGCGACATCCTCATTCTGAAGAGCGTCGCGGACGGAATGGCGATGCTCGCCAGCGACGAGTTCGCGCCGGCGTTCAACAAGTCGACCAACCTGAGCGACTATCGATGGGGGAAACTGCATCGCGTGGTCTTCGCGCATTTGATGGGAAATCTCTATTCGCCGGGCGCGCCGTTCGGCCAGCTTCCGCTTCCGTCGCTCGTGAATCTTCCGGGCATCGCGACTGACGGCGGGATGTCGACAGTCGATCCCGGCACGCACAACGCGCGGGCGGCGACTCTGAACGGATTCATGTTCACGAGCGGTCCGAATCGGCGCTACGTCGGCGACATGAATCGCGTTCCGATCGGACAATCGAGTCTTCCCGGCGGCGTGAGCGGTGATCCGCGGAGTCCGTTCTTCACGAATCTGCTGATGCAGTGGCTAACGAATGACACGTTCCCGGTGGTTCCCGATTCGTTCCCGCGCATTCCCTGGTTGCCGTGAAGATTGCGTGTCCCAAGTGCGGATTTGAGGAGCCGGAGAGCGCGCGCGAGTGTTCGCGCTGCGGGATAGTCTTTTCGAAGCTTGGACGCCCCTCACCCGGCCCTTCGGGCCACCCTCTCCCGATGGGAGAGGGACATCGGGTGGTGGCCCCTCTCCCATCGGGAGAGGGTGGCGCGCAGCGCCGGGTGAGGGGCGACGATGAAGAGGTTACAAACGGCCGTATCGGCCCCGCGGAACTGAAAATCCTCGGCATCGGCCTCGTCGCCGCGATCATCGTCAGCGTCACGCCGTTCGTTTCGTTCGTTTTCTCGGCGATCATCACGCTCTTTCACGAGCTCGGTCACGCCGTCATGGGCTGGATCCTCGGCATGCCGGCGATTCCGGCTTTCGACTTCGTCTACGGTGGAGGGATCACCTCGCACAGCGGCTTTCAGATCATCGTGGCGCTTCTCATCGCGGGCGGCTTTGCCTATGTGATGTACCTGTTTCGCCAGAATCGCAAGGCGCTGTTTCTGATCGGCGGAGTCTTTCTGGTGTGGCTCTTTTTCGTGAGCTCTGAATGGCGCCGCGATTTTGCTTTCAGCGCCGCCGGCCATCTGTCGGAGTTCATCCTGGCCGGCATCCTGTTCTATCAGGCGCTCAGCGGTGTCGGCTGGCGGATTCCAGAGATCGAGCGTCCGCTCGGCGCATTCGTCGCATTTTTCGTACAGATTCACAGTATGAAATTTGCGTGGCGTCTGATGCACGATCCCGAGTTTCTGTCGTGGTATCGCGAGGGGAAGGGCGGGATGCTCATGAACGATCTGGAATCCGTCGCGCTGGACCTGCATATCCACACGCCGTTCAATCCCGGGATCATCGGCGTTGCGCGGCTGCTCTTTCTTTTCTCGTTCGTGCCGATTGCGGTCGCGCTGATCTGGTACTTCCAGAGGGCGCGCTGGCATCGCGTCCTGCGCGCCCTCCGGACTGTCGACGCCTAGAGAATCTCGACGAGCCGCGCGAAGCTCGTCTCCCATCCAATCGCCGTATTCGCAGACGCTTCGGGCGAAGCAAAACCGGAGTGACGGAATGTCAGACGCGTTCCGCCATCGATTTCCTCGAGCTCGTAGCTCACCGTCGTCGGGGCACTCGGCGTCCCGACGAGATGCCACGTGTGCACGAGCTTCCGCGGCGCATCGACCTCGAGGAATTCACCCTCCAGCGCATAAGCGTTGCCGCCTTTGCCGATCCCGGTGGCGCGCCAACGGCCACCAGGTCGCACATCGCCGGTCCATTCGCGCGTATCGAAGATCCCGGGTCGCACCCACCAGTCGCAGACTTCTTTCGAAGCCAGCGCGCGGAAAACGCGCTGCGGTGACGCGGCGAGATCGACGCTCGAAACGATTGCGTCTTTCGCGATGCTTGCAGCGGCACTCATCAGCGCACCCGTGTGAACACGAACGG
>DATBSF010000031.1:0-26509 GCA_036559905.1 Thermoanaerobaculia bacterium
CTCCTATTCGGGCCGTATTTCGCAACCGGAGTACCACTTCACCCCGCAGCAATAACCATCTTTATTGAAGTGATTTACGACGAATGGACACTCTTGGAAAGGGCGAAAACTGACGATTTTCGAACATAGCCGCTGACAAATTACGTCAGCTAGCGGGACCCATGGCGTAGGCCGGGATCAGGCGTCGCATGAGGGCCACGCCCTGCATGTACCAATCGAGCCGGATCCGTTCATTCGTCGAGTGAATACCCTGCGTCTGATAGAAATCGACGGGAAAGGGCCACATCCCGTAGCACTGAACACCGTGAGCGCGAAGAAATCGCGAGTCGTTGCTCCAGGCAGCGAGGATTTCCGTGCCGACGCGCACGGGCCCGTACTGTTGATGCACCTCGCTTTCGATCAATGCGAAGAGCGGAGTGTGTCGCGATGTCAACGGTGCCGGTCCGTTCTTCGACAGCACCGCCTCGATCGTGGCGCCGAACGGCCTAACTTGCGACTGCAGCCACGCGATGCGCCGGTCGGGATTCTCGTCGGGAAGGTTGTACAGATTCACGTCCATCGTCGCGCCCTGCGCATCCGTCTTGATGTTCTGAGGAAAGACGATGTTCTGCGTCAGCTCTTTGTACCCGCGCGCAAGAAGCCAGAACTTTCCGGTGGCAACGGTGCGATCGACATCCTCGAGCAACTTGCGATGTTCGACGCGCAGCGGAGCGAGGTCGCGGAAGAACTCCCGCACTTCGGGAAGGATGTGGTCCGGATCGCGCGGACTGAGGTAGGGCTCGAGCGCGAGGCGGACGCGCTGCATGACCTCCCGGCTGGGCGCGCGCAACCGCACATTGACGGCCATCTTCGTTCCGATCTCGATCCCGAAATATGAGAGTTGTTCCTGCCGCGTCTCGGTGATTCCGCCCTCGTTCAGCGCGTACTTCACGCCCTCGAAAATGTCGGGGCGATGTTGCAGAAGCCACTGCGTTCCGAGCGCTCCCCCTTGTTCCTCGTCCGCGACGCCGAGGAAGACGATGTCGCGTTCCGGCTTTCCTCGCTTCGCGACTTCGAAGAGCCCTTCCAGCTCGCACATCGCGATCGACTTCATGTCGAGCGAGCCGCGCCCCCACAGTTGATTGACGGCGATCGCAGCCGCGAAAGGCGGGCGATTCCAGCCCTTCGGATCGGCCGGAACGACGTCGATGTGATTGAAAAGCAGAAGGCCTTCACCGCGGCGCTTCCCTTCGAGTCGCGCGTAGACGTTCCCGCGTCCAGGAGCGGACTCGATGATCTCCGCTCTCAGTCCGTGCTTCTCGAGAAGATCGGCGAGGAATCGCGCCCCGGCGAGCTCGCGGCCCGGCGGATTGGACGTGTCGATGCGAATGTAGCGCTGCAGAAGCTCAATCTCCGGCGTGATCGGCGAGTTCTTCGGCACGTACATCTGCGACTTGATGTCGGAGTCGGCGCGCCAGTTGTAAATCAGGAGCGCGCCAATCCCCGCGATGCCGGCGATCGCGACAAGGAGGGCCAGGCTCCATCGACGGAGTCTCATCGGCGATAAAAAATCAGAGCGCCGACCAGCAACGCCAGCGTCGTCGCCGAGATCCACAGTCCGACGACCACGAGATCGTTGCGATACGTCATCTCCACGCGATGGCGGCCGGCCGGAACGACGACGCCCTGAAAGCCGATGTTCGCGACGATCGCAGGCACCGGCTTTCCATCGAGTGTAATTCGCCAGTATTTGTGCGGCGTGACGCTCATGACGAGGAATCCTTTTCCGCGGCTGTCGACATCGAGTGTCGCGCGATTCGCTGTTTCACGCACGTTGAGGACGTCACCAGCCGCGGGCACGAAGTTCGGATATTTGATGAACGCGACACGCGGGCTGAGGCTCTGTTTGCTCAGGACGTTGACGAAGTCCTGCCGGTTATGGATCGTCACCAGGATGTCGGCGAAGTAGTAACGCCTCCAATGGGTGGTCTCAATGAACTGCACGGGCATCGCCTGTTTGAAGTCTCCGTTGACGCGTTTCCGCTCGACCTCGTAATCGCGATACGTGCCGCGGTACCAGGCGTTCGACATCGACATGAACGGTTCCCACCAGTCTTCGCGGCCGGAGCGCTTGACGTCCCAGACGGAGTCGGTGAGCTCGATCGTCGGCAGCAGCGCGGTTTTGTCGTAATCGCGCTCGATCACCGTGCGGATCTTCGATCCGGCCGGCGTCATCGGAAACAGCCCGTTGCGAACAACCCAGTAGACGGCATTGCCCGTCGAGAAAAACTTGCGCGCGGTTTCCTCGCTGCCGTACCAGTCGCATTCGTGAAAAACGCGGAAGTCGGCGCGGTTCGGCGGGAATCTCGACGCGACCGGCGGCGGATCGAAGAACTTTCGCGGCATTCGAGGATTGAGCTCGTACGTGACGTAGGTCAAGTCGGCCGCGATGAGCACGCCCGCCACGATCATCCACGCGCGCTGCCAGCGCAGGCGCGCGGTCAGCAGAATCGCCGCCGCCGCGCCGCCGCGAATCGCCGCAACGATCCAGTCGTGATGCGACAGAGTGACCATCTTGAGCGAGCCGCCACTGCGCGTCATTCCCCAGATGTGCATGAACGTGCGCGCATAAATCGGCGTGAATCCGAGGACTGCAGCCACCACCGCGACGATGGTCGTCGCGATGACGAATCCCGTCGCCGCCTCGCGGATGACCTCGTTGCCGGCGAGCATCTGATCCAGCATCTGCGCCGCGAAAATGATCGCCACGAAGATGCCCATCATCGCGAATTTTTCCGGATAGCGAATCGACGTTGCGATTCCCGCTTTGTACAGAAGCTGGAGGATCGGAGTGTGGCCGCCGAGCGCGAGAACTGAGGAGAACACGCAGATCAGCAGGACGAGCCTTCCACCGCGCGGCCTCACAAACGCCCCCGCGACGCACAACGCCGTCGTGAGCAACCCGACGTAGATGCTGAAGAGAAACGGCGAGCCCATGCCGGGATAGAGTCCGCCGCCCCAGTACCACATGACGCGATTGACGGCGATGTGGCCGAGGATGTTGGGGTAGATCAGCTCTGCGAATTTTGCCCACGGCATGCTCCACGCGCTGACCAGATCGAATTCGAATGGACGCGACCGCGCCGAATCGTGCACGTGATCGATCGCCGGAATGACCTGCGCCGCGCCGACCGCCAGGCCAGTCAACGAAATCAACGCGATCGATCCGACCGCTTTGACTGTCGCCAGAACACGCGACTGCGCATACCAGCCGCGGTACAGCGCATACATGCCGATCAGGAGTCCGGTCTGCAGTACCGTCGTTGGCTCCGCGACAAGAAACTGCAATCCGAGGAACAGCGAAGCCGCCGCGAAGTCACGCAGATTCGGTCGCAAGAGGAATCGCCGCGCGAACATGCAGGTCAGCGGCAGCCACGCCGCGCAAAACAAAATCGGCAGCAGATTCACCTCGGACAAATACATGCCGCCCATGCCGAAGGCCATCGCACCGAACCACGCCGCGAACGGGCGAAGCTCCATCGAACGCAGCAGCGCGTACATGCCGAGGATCCCGAGGTAGAGATGCAGCAGGATGAGCAGGCGGTAGCCGAGGTCATAGCTCGGGAGCAGGATGAGCCAGGTGAACGGGTAGAAGACTTCGTGCTCAGGATTGGCCGCCATCGGCTGTCCGGCCGAAAAGTAGCGATTCCAGTACGGAAACTCGCCGCCCTGGACGATCTCGCGAAGAATCTGCTTGGTCGGGTAGTAGTAGCGCGTGAGGTCGCGCATGTAAAAGTTGTCGACGCCGACGAGCACGTCACCAAAGGCGATGGTGACGATCAGAGCAAGGGAGGCGACGGCCAGCGCGTCTGTGCGTCGCCCATCGTTCACGCGCGGCGGATTGTAACCGGAATCGGTAATCCTGAGCCGAAGGCGAAGGATTATTGCGTGCATGTTATTCTCAGCCGCGCTCCCTATGCCGCTCCATGAGAAGAAAGTTGTCGCTGTTCTGCCGGCGTACAACGCGGAGAAAACCCTGCAGGCCACTTTCGACGACATCCCGAAGGATTGGGTCGACGAGATCCTGCTGGTCGATGACTGCTCGCGCGATCGCACTGTAGAGCTGGCCCGAGCGCTGCCGATGCGCGTGGTCGTCCATCAGAAGAATCGCGGCTACGGCGGGAATCAAAAGACCTGCTACCGCACCGCGATGGACGAGATGGGCGGCGAGATCATGGTCATGGTCCATCCCGATCATCAGTACGATCCGAAGATCATCCCGGAGCTCGTCAAGCCGCTGCTGCGCGGCGACTCCGATGCCGTCTTCGGCTCGCGCATGTTAGGCGGCCGTCCGATCGAGGGCGGCATGCCGAAGTGGAAGTACTTCGCGAATCTGTTTCTCACGATGGTCGAGAACGCGACCTTCTACATTTTTCTCTCGGAGTACCACTCTGGTTTCCGGGCCTATTCCAAACGCTATCTCGACATGGTGAACTTCGAGGCGAATTCCGACGACTTCGTGTTCGACACCGAGATCATCGCGCAGGGCGTCGCGAAAGGAATGCGCATCCGCGAAGTGCCGATCAGCACGCGCTACTTCGACGAGGCCTCGCAGATCGGATTCTGGCGATCGGTGCGCTACGGACTCGAGATCCTCAAGACGATGGTCCTGTACAAGATGCACAAGAAGCGCATCTGGTCGCATCGGATCTTCAAGGACCCGGCGCGGCTCAATGCGCTGCCGAAGGAATCGATTTCTCGAGCGTCGTGATCTCGCCGCGGGTCCTGTCCGCTTCGGCAGTTCTTCCGGTCGCGCGCAAATAGTTCTCTTCGTCGCGCAGCAGCGCCAGGCGATCGTGGACCGCGCCGCTGTACGGCTCGAGCGCGCGATTCTTCGCGATCGTCTCGCTCCACGTCTTCATCTGCGCGGCGTCGTTCAATCCGCAGATCGCGAAGCCGATCGAGGCAACGATGCAGAAGGTCGCCGCGACCACGCCTGCGCGCATCCGCATCAGCAGCGCGAGCACGACGTAAACAACGATGACTGCGGCGAGGATGACCAGGACGTCGATTTTGAAATTGTCGGGGACGGAAACCAGCAGCCAGATGTTTTTCGGCGCGTGCGTTGCCGCTCGCATCAAAGCGTCGGGGGGATAGTAGCGATTGAGATCGATGGCTCCGGCGGTGAAGAAAAATGCCATGGTCCAGATCGAAGTCAACGCGGCGATTGCGATCGCGAGAAACTTCGGCAAGTGCGCAAACAGCGCGGCGGCGCCGAGGAGGAAGAAGATCGTGCAGTTGTCGAAACGGCGCTGGCCGAATGACGATCCGGCCCAGAAGAAGCGATCGATCGTCGCGTTCGCGATCCACTGCGCGAGAAACATCAGCACCGCTGCGATTCCGACTCCGCGATGCAGCCGGATTAGAAACGGGAAGCCGAGAACCCCGACGATGAGCAGCGGGGTCCACGTTCCGAGTCCGTGGTACCACGAGAAAAGCGGTTGCCAGGCCCAGAAGCGCTCGAAGGAATGCCACGGACGCTGCGCGTTGCCGGGCGAGATGCTGAAGAGGATCAGCGGATTGCCGTAGAGAAACAGGGTCACGACGATTTGCGGAAGCGCGCCCGCGACGGCTCCGCCGATGACCGACATCCATTTCCTCATCGCGGGAAGACCAGCGATGACGAACGGGACGATGATGAAGGTCGCGTTCTGCGGCCGGATCGCGAACGCCAGTCCCGCCGCCACGCCCGCCGCCAGGAAATCTTTGCGCATCGACGCGAGAACGACGAACCCGCAAACCGCTGCGCTGACGGCGTGCGCCATCAGCGCTTCGCGCGTGGAGTACCACATCAGCGACGATCCGAACCAAATCGCGATCGTGGCCGTCGCCGCGGCCCAGATCGGACAAAAGCTCCGCGCGACCGTGTAACCCGTGAGCAGCAAGGCGAGACCGCACAGCGCGCTGGCTGCGACGGCTGCGGCGTTGTACGGCAGCGAGGTGCCGTCGCGCGGAAAGCGCTGCAGCGACGGGACGAACGTGCGCGCGACGTCAGCCGCAATGAAACCCGGATACCAGACGACCGCGCTCCCGACAGTCCAGTGATCGGCGAGATGCCCGTTGGGCGTGAGCCCTTCCGATGCGATCAGGCCGTTGGGCAGCATTCCGAAGTGCTGCCATTCGTTGAACAGCAGCAAATCATGATCGAAATATGTAGATGGTAAATACGCATAATATGCGACGCCATCGGGACGCGTCACGCCGGGGCGCAGCCAGATCAGAGTCGCCGCCAGCCAGACCGCGATGATCAGCGCGACTGCGCCGCGATCGTTCATTGGAGCGCCGCGCGCAGCTCCTCGCTCGGCTCCACTCCCGCCTCGGCGCACGCGCGCGCGATCGCCGCGTAGGCCTCGCGGCGTTTTCCCTGGCGGACCATGTCGAGGACGCCGCGCGCGATGATGCCGTCGAAGAAGCGCTTGCGATCGACATCGGTCGGCAGGACTCTCTTCGCCGACGGCCGGAGGGTGCCGAGGAGATCGTTGATCTCGGCGTATTCGGGGCCGACGAATTTCTGGAGGTCTTCCTTCAGCGTCCGCGCAAGCGCCGGCGATTTTCCGCCGGTGGAGACCGCGAGCTGAATCGACCCCGACTCGACGATCGCCGGCACGATGAATTCGCAGAGGTGCGTGACATCGACGACGTTGACGGGAATCTTGCGCTTGCGGCAATCCGACGCGATCCGCGTGTTCACACCTTCATCGTCGGTGGAAGCGATGACGATCGATGCGCCGTCGAGATCAGCGGCGTCGTATTTTTTCTTGCGGATTTTGAGCGCGCCGCTCTTCGCCCACTGCGCAATTTGGTCAGTAAAAGTGGGCGCCACCACGGTCACACGCGCGCCGTACTTCATCATCGTCTCCGCTTTGCGCTCGCAGACCGGGCCGCCGCCGATGATCACGACGTCGCGGTCTTCGATGTCCAGAAAAATCGGGTAGTACGGGAACTTCTTCTGGCGCACCCGGAAAGTTTAGCGCGATGGAGTCGCGCGTTGTGCTTTCGCCGGCTGCTCCTGCTTGGTGGCCGCGCGTTTCGCGCGCGACTTCGCGCGCATGATGGCGTTGCGCTTGTTCTGCAGGGAGGCCCGGGCTTTATCGCCGTTTCGAACTGACATAAGTTCTCCGTTCTTGGTTCTTGGTTCTTGGTTCTTGGTTCTTGGGCGGTCTACCAGGAACCAAGAACCAAGAACCAGGAACTAATAGATCGGAAACCGATCACACAATTCCTTGACATCTTTCTTCACTTGCGCGATGACGCCGCCGTCGCCCTTCGAATCGAGCACGCGCGCGATCAGCTGCGCGATCGTTTTCATCTCCGGCTCGCGAAGGCCGCGCGTCGTGACCGCCGGCGTTCCGATGCGAACGCCCGACGCGACCATCGGCTTCTGCGTGTCGAACGGAATCGTGTTCTTGTTGACAGTGATGTTGGCGGCTTCGAGCATGTTCTGCCCGTCCTTGCCCGTGATTCCTTTCGAGAACACATCGGTCATGAACAGGTGATTGTCGGTGCCGCCGGAGACGATCCGGAATCCGGTCTCGCTGACCGCCTGCGCCAGCGCTTTGGCGTTGCGCACGATCTGCGTCTGATACTCCTTGAATTCCGGTGTGAGCGCTTCCTGGAACCCGACCGCCTTGGCCGCGATGATGTGCACGAGCGGCCCGCCCTGCACTCCCGGAAACACCGCGCGATCGAGGTCCTTGGCGTACTTTTCCTTGCAGAGGACGAGGCCCGCGCGCGGACCGCGCAGCGTCTTGTGGGTGGTGGTTGTGACAAAGTCGGCATACGGGACCGGCGACGGATGATTGCCGGTCACGATGAGGCCCGCGATGTGCGCGACGTCGGCCATCATCAGCGAACCGGAGCGGTCGCAGATCTCGCGAATGCGTTTGAAGTCGATGATGCGCGAATACGCCGACGCGCCGCAGATGATCATGCGCGGCTTCTCTTCCTGCGCCAGGCGATCCATCTCGTCGTAGTCGATGCGCTCGTCATCCTTGCGGACGTGGTACGCGATGACTTTGAAATCGCGGCCACTGTACGAAAGCGGATGGCCGTGCGTGAGATGTCCGCCGTGCGACAGATCCATGCCCATGATCGTGTCGCCCGGCTTGAGCATCGCGAAGTAGACCGACATGTTCGCCTGCGATCCGGAGTGCGGCTGCACGTTTGCGTGCTCCGCGCCGAAGAGTCTCTTCGCGCGATCGATCGCGATGTTCTCGACGATGTCGGTCGGCCCGCATCCTCCGTAGTACCGCTTCCCCGGATACCCCTCGGCATACTTGTTGGTGAAGACCGAGCCCATCGCAGTGAGCACCGCTTTCGAGACGTGGTTCTCGGAAGCGATCAGCTCGAGGGTGTCGTTCTGCCGCTGCGTCTCGAGGCGAATGGCGTCGGCGATTTCGGGATCGACTTCCGCGAGCGATCGCTGCAGAAAATCATGGCCGGTTGCTCTCGATTGTTGAAGGACTGCCATCGCGGTTCTCCTGAAGCGGATCTTACTCGATAATCAGCGACAGCGATGTCCGCGCGCCGCGCCGTTCTTGCTGTCCTGGTTGCGATCGCTGCGACATGCATCGCGGTCTTCGGATTCTTCTATTTTCGCGACAACCTCGGCACGCACTATCCGATCAAAGTCATCTCGGCACGCATCTTCCGCGCCGGGCAGATCCCGTGGTGGAACTTCTACGACGGCGGCGGTCAGCCGCTGGCCGGCAATCCGAATACGCTGACGTTTTATCCCGACAACGTCCTCTATCTTTTTCTGCCGCCGCATGTGGCGTTCAATCTCCACTTTCTGCTGCATCTCGGGATCGCGTGGTTCGCGATGCGCGCGCTCTGCCGTCAGGTGGGCGCCTCGCGTTTCGCATCGAATTTCTCGGCAACGCTGTACGCGCTGGGCGGACTCGCGATCTCCGCGACGGTTTTCTACAACCTGATCTGCGCGGTTGCGCTGATTCCGTTTGCGCTGTGGGCGGTAGAGAGAAAAGCGAACCCATGGATCCTGGGACTCGCATTCGGACTCATTGGCCTGGTCGGCGAGCCGGTCGTCGTGCTGTCGACGGCCATCGCCGCCGCGATCGTCGCGCGATTCGATTGGCGGCGCATGGCGGTCGTGGGCGCCGCGATCGTCATCGCGATCATCATCGTCTCGCCGCAGATGATCGCGTACGCCGAGATCGCGAAAGAGGTCGAGCGCGTGCGCGGATTCTCAGCCGTGACGACGCTCAACGCATCACTGTGGCCACGCCGCATCGCCGAGATCGCAATCGGTCCGATCCTCGGATTTCTCACCGATCCGGGGCATCCTGAGTTCCGCGGCCGGCTCTTCTCCACGATTTTCCTCGGCGTGATCGTGATCCCGGCATTGATCGTGTCGCGTTCGCGCTACACGATCGTCGCGGCGACGATGCTCTTCTTCGCGCTTGGGAGATACAACCCGATCATCAAGGCGATCGTCGACTCGATGCCGTCGGTTCGCATCGCGCGCTATCCCGAAAAATTCTCGATTGCGTTGACGGCCGCGCTCGTCGTCATCGTGGCGATGTTTGTCGATCGCCTCGATTTCCGATGGCGCTGGGCGTGGGGCGTGATCACGTTCCTGCCGCTGGCCGCGTGCATCGTGCGCGGAACACCGATTGACTGGTTTGCGCCGTACCGCACTGCGCAGCTTCCTCCGCTTCGCATCTGCGGAAATCAGCCGATCGAATACGGGACGCGACCCGCGCGCGAAGAGCATCGACAAGCGGCGCGGACGATGTCGCCGATCTTCGGCGCGGTCGCGGGATTGCGATACGCGGTCAATCGCTCGCCGGAGGGGATGCACTCGCTGATGAGCCGCATCGTCGCAGAACGTGTGGCCGCGACACCACTGCCGATCCGTTCCCACTACCTTCGAAGGGCGGGATGCGCCGTCGACGGCGCGCTGCCGCCGGCGTGGTTCGTTCCGCGCGTCGTCCCGATTCACAATGTCAACGAAGAAGTGGGGCTCGTTGAAAGTGGACGCTTCGATGAGCACGCCGCGGCGATGGCCCCCGCGAGTTTCTCCAGCTTCGTGTCACCGCCGTCGGCACGCGTCACGCGATATGCCGAGGGATTGCAGGACATCACTGTCGGCGTGTCGACGCCTGCTCCGGCGCTGCTGCTGATCAATCAGAGTTTCTTTCGCGCGTGGTCGGCGAGTACCGCCGGCCGTGAGCTCACCACGGTCGCGCTGAACATCGATCGCCTCGGCATCGTCGTTCCTGCCGGCGATCACGTGATCACGCTGCGCTTCGGACGCCATCGCGGCGCGGTGGTGATCGCGTGGATCGCGTCAACGATTCTTCTTCTTGCCGGCGCGTTCGCGCTGCTGATCGAAGTACGCGATCGCCGCCCCCGCGAGGTAGAGCGACCCCCCGATGAGAATGTTGCGGTGCGGTGATCGCATCGCGCGCTGGAACGCGTGCTCAGGCTTCGGCTCCGCTTTCGCGTCGATCCCCATGGCGGCCGCTCGCGCGGCGAGGTCTTCCGCACTCGCGGAACGCGGCAGATAGGGCTCGGTTGCGATCACGCGATCGAAGAGCGGAAAGAGCGAGCGCGCCACGGCGTCGATCGGCTTGTCGCGCATCATCCCGAAGACGAGCAGGCGCGGCGGCTTCAGGAACTTTTCGATGAACGGAACGATCGCGGAGACCGCGTGCGCGTTGTGGAAGCCGTCGACCCACACGATCTTGTCGCCAATCGCGATCCGCTCGAGTCGCCCGCGCCAATATGTTCGCGCAACGCCGCGCTCGATCGCCTCTGCATCGATGCCGAGCTCGCTCGCGGCGCGAACCGCGAGCGCCACGTTATGACGCTGGAAATCTCCGCGCAGGGGAGTCTTGTGCTCATCCTCGACGACCACGAAACGATTTCCGAATTTCTCGGCGCGCCGCCGAAGGATCTCGACGACTGCCGGATCGGTGTTGGTGGTCAGGACAATTGCCCCGCGATGAATCACGCCTGCTTTTTCTGTCGCAATTTTTCGCAGCGTCCGGCCGAGGAATTCGGTGTGATCGAAACCGATGGGGGTGATCAGCGCCGCGATCGGGCGCACGACGTTGGTGGCATCGAGCCGCCCTCCCATCCCGACCTCCAGCACCGCCACCTCGCACTTCGCCTCGCGGAACGCGATGAACGCGATCAGCGTCAGCGCTTCAAAGTACGTCGGCAGAATCCCGATCTTCTTCGATGCGCGGCGAAGAAGATCGATCGACGCGTCGAGCGCGCCGGCATCGATCATGCGGCCGTTGATCATCCACCGCTCGCGCAGATCGACCAGATGCGGCGATGTGTAGAGACCCGTCCTGGCGCCGGACACCGTGAGGATCGAGGCGAGCGTCGCGGAGGTCGAGCCCTTTCCGTTCGTGCCCGCGATGATGATCGACTTGAATGTGCGCTCGGGATGGCGCAGCGCGCGCAGCACGGCGCGCATGCGGCCGAGGCCGGGACGGATTCCGGATCCCTGCAGAGACTCGAGCCAGACGAGATTCGCGCTCACTTCGCGGCGAAGATTTTGAGGAACCGCGACAGCTTCGTTTTCATCTCAGCCCGTGTGGTGATCAAGTCCACCATCCCGTGCTCGACCAGAAACTCCGCGCGCTGAAACCCTTCCGGCAGCGTCTGCCGGATCGTCTGCTCGATGACGCGCGGCCCCGCGAATCCGATCAGCGCCTTCGGCTCCGCGATGTTCAGATCGCCGAGCATCGCGTACGAAGCGGTCACGCCGCCGGTCGTCGGATCCGTCAGGACGGAGATGAACGGCAGGCCGGCGCTCGCAAGCCGCGCCAGGGCGGCGGAGATCTTCGCCATCTGCATCAGTGACAGGATCCCTTCCTGCATGCGCGCTCCGCCCGAGCACGACACGATGATCACCGGCTCTTTCTTGTCGACCGCGCGCTCGATCGCCTGCGTGATTTTCTCGCCGACGACGGATCCCATCGATCCACCCATGAAGTTGTACTCCATCGCGCAGATCACCACGCTCATCCCGTCCAGCTTCCCCTCGGCGCACAGCACTGCGTCACCGCGTCCGACGCGCTGTTCGTAGACCTTCAGCCGATCGCGATAGC
This sequence comes from Thermoanaerobaculia bacterium, assembly GCA_036559905.1. Taxonomy (GTDB): domain Bacteria; phylum Acidobacteriota; class Thermoanaerobaculia; order Gp7-AA8; family Gp7-AA8; genus Gp7-AA10. The sequence continues at coordinate 12,126 of DATBSF010000031.1, forward strand.
GTTTGGTGTCGCGAAACTCGAGCGGATCGCTCGAGCGGATCTTCTCCGCGAACTCTTTGTAGGACTTCTCATCGAACAGGATGTCGAATCGCTCGCGCGCGTTGAGCCGGAAGTGATACCCGCATTTCGGACAGACGTTGAGGTTGGCCTCGACTTCCTTGCGGTAGACGATCTCTTTGCAATCGTCGCACTTGACCCACAATCCTTCCGGGATGGTGGTCTGCTTCTCGGTTGGCTCCTTCGGCTTCTTTTCTTTACGGAACCAGGCCATCGGAGGGCGACTCTACTCACTCGCAGCAGCGGCTGCAACCACGAGACAAGCCAGCGGAGTGAGAAGGACGCGCCCAACTCACAGCCGATTGGTACGACACCACGCCGAAGCAGGACCAGATGTTTCCGACGAATTGCTTCGAGGACGCGATAGACGCCCATCGCTATCAAGGTTCGGGGAAAGCCACGACGTTTCGCGACGATAACGGAGTGGTAGGAATTGACGTGTACCTGCCGAAGTTCATTTTTCTCCCGTTCGATGAGTTGCTGTAGCGCGTCACCGCTGCACGGTTGCACCAGCATCGGATACAGAACGGATAGCAAGTTCCCGCCGTAATCTCGTTTGAAAAGGATATGGAAGCCGATTTTCAACTGGCTGACGATCTCGCTCGACCTGACGGCTTCGGACGGGTCGTCGTGTTGAATGGGTAGAGCAAGTGGACGGTTTTGCCGCGCGGAAGGCGGCAGCGCTTCAAGAACCTGCCGATGGAGTTGAAGCCGCTCCTCGGACCAATCTGTGCGGGATGGGCCGACGTATTCGTCCAGGTAGATTAGCCCACGAGGCTTGAGCGTTCGCATCATTTCGCGAAAGAGTCGCTCAAGGTAAGTGACGTGGTGCAAAGATTGATGGAAAAAGACGATGTCGTATTTTCGAGGAGGCAGAGCGGGAGAGTTGAAATCGGCAACAAAGTAGTGAATGGGTTTGATCCCCTCGGCCGCCTGTGTCAGCCGTGCCAGCAGCACTGATGCGATTGATGCATCGAACGCGTCCACAGCGCGGCAGATCCCGCGCTTGATGAGTTGGCGCTCAAGTTCCCCCCTCCCCGAACCGATGCTAAGACCGCGGTTGAACGGCAGTCGCGCAGCAAACTCGCGCTCAAACCATTCGATAGGCCAGGTGCCGTAATGTCCGGAGATCGATTCGTTGATGTAGTGTCGGACGAGCAGTGGCTCCATCCATGTGACGTGACTTCGCTCGATTACCTCGCGATCCCAAAAAACGCGGTGTGAACCTTCGTCCATGAATCAATGTACGGAGCAAGAAATGAAAACGCCGCCGCAACGACGCTACTCACTCGCCGCTGCCGCTGCAACCACGAGACAAGCCAGCGGAGTGAGGAGCACGCGCTGCGCGGAGGCCTCGATCCACCACGAGGGACTGGCCGCGTGGAGGTAGTAAAAGAGTGTGGACGCAAGTGTGCCGATTGCCACGATGAGGGGCAGAAGTGCTCGGCGATTGGGTCCGATCGCGAGCGGCACGAGCGTCGCGAGCCACGGAACGTAGGCCACTTTGTAGCTCGCCTGACGCAGCGTCGCGCCGGTGACGGGCCCGAGGAGATCGAGATGCAGCGAGCCGCGCGCCATGGCGTAGGAGTCGATCAGTTGATTGCGCGATGCGAAGAGAATCCAGGTGGCGAGAAGAATTGCGGCCGGCAGCGGGATCAGAATCGCTTTCAGCAATTTCCTCTTCGTGATGAGGTACGCGAATGCGCAGATCGCGACGAAGACCGCTCCCTCGACTTTCGTGAGCGCGAGCGCGGCCAGCATCGGGACCGCCAGGATTTCGAGATCAAATGTCAGCGCGGCGATCGCGATGACTTCGAACATGAGCAATAGCGGATCGGCAGCGCCGCCGACCATTCCGATCGCGAAGCCGTATCCGAGGATCGCGGTGAGGAGTGCGGCGTACCAGCCGTTGCGCGCGATGGCGCGAAATGCAAACGCGGTCGCGGCAAGAAAGATCGGCATCAGGAAAAGCGCTCCCCACCACGAGAAACGATGCGCGACCAGCGATGCCCATGCGTAGAGCAGCGGCAGCAGCGGCGGGTAGTCGGAATGCATCAGGTAGTAGTCGCGGAAGCCGAGGAAGTTCGCGTCGATCGAGCCCGCGTAGTGAAATTGCTGGCCTTTTGGTCCCCAGAAGTAAATGAGATCGCCGCAAGTTTCGCGCGCGGTCGCGATGCCGTAGATGGTGAGGAGGAGGAAGATCGCGATGAGGAGGAGCGGCATGGTCCCTCGCGTGGGGGATCCTTCGCCGTCGGAGCCTGCCCTGAGCGAGCGCAGCGAGTCGAATGGGCGGCTCAGGATTAGTGACCAGACTCCAATCGCGAACAGCGGAAGACCAAGGGAGACTCGCGTCCACGGCACGTGGATGAAGTTGTAGATGTAGAGAATCGCGACGACGATCGCGATACCGGCGGCCAGTGCGATCGAGAGTCGCGCCGGCAGATCGAGCCTGCGAACGGATGGCAATCGCCACACGATCGCTCCGGGAAAGATCAGGAAGATAACGGCCGCGATCCAGAGAATGTCGCTCACGGTCCGGCCTTGTACAAACGCCCTTCCGGAAACTCGGCGATCGCGCGATAGGCGGAGTTGTCGAGAGGCTTCCGGATTGCGATGACGTATTCGGGCAGCACACCGTTCGGCGACACGACGATCTGCTGCGGCAGTTGTCCGACCGCCGCGAAAAAGTCGGGCATCGTGTCGGCGTTGCCCGGTTCGAAACACGTGACGCGCGCGCCGCGCGGCAGAAGGCGACGCACTTTCGGCAGCAGCACCAGCGCGTCGCGCGTCTCGTGCTTGTTAGGCCCGACGTGATCGACGATCGTCTCAGGACGCGCGAAGTACGGCCCTCCGCGCGTGTAGAGGCGATTGACGAATGCGATGAGCAGGATGACAGTCGCCGCCGCGACGATCACCGTTTGGATACGGCGCAATCAGATCTCTCGGAAGATATACGGACGCAGCACGTCGAGGCGCTCTTCGAGTTTGCTCGGGTCGAGATAGCGCAGCGTCGCGGCGACCGATGACAGCAGCGAGTTGCCATCCTGGGGCGTGTAGCAGAAGCCGACGACTTTGCGCGGATGCGGCACGCTGAGGGTCGGCAGCGGAATCACCGTCTGCGAGAAGATCCGGCCGAAGTAGCCGTGATCGCGTCCGAAGGAAAAGATCTGATTGACCGACCGGCGCTGCGTGATGGCGACCCGCGTGTTCTTTTTGAAGGCCGCCTTCACTTCCTCGACGGTGGTGTCGAATCCGAGCTCGAGATCGAACCACAACGTATGCATGTACTGCGTGTTCAACTTGATCGCCGAGGAGAAGAGGTTCAGCTTCTCACCGAGTGTCTGGAAGAGGTGGTAGGCGTCGCGAGCGTGGTGCGTTCCGAATTCGGGATCGTCATGCTTTCCGGCCTCCGGCGAAGCGATGAAGTCCTTGGTGTCGGAGACGTCGTTCGCGCGGCGCATGCAGACGAAGCGGCCGGCCTCGATGTTGGCCTTGCCATTTTCCCATCCGAGGGTCTTCAGAAGGACGGAGATGTTGTGCGTGTTGCACGAGACCACCTGCAGAAAGCGCTGATCGGGGCCGCAGACTTCGTCGTTGATGCCGCGCGCGTACGGACGGCCGAATCCGAATTCCGAGCCTTGCGCGAGAAACCCCTTCGGCCCTTTCGCGCTCTCGTAATACTTGGACTTGTTTTCGTTTCCCGCCGGCGTGCAGTCGACGACCACTGTCGCGCGGTCGATCGCCTCGTCGGCGGTGTACGAGACGCGATGGCCGAGCTCCGCGAAATCGGCGCGCGCGTCCTCGTCGGTCGCGAGCCGCGCGCCGTGGTTGATCAGCTGATTCACTTTCGCGCGGTCGTTCGCGCTTGGCGTCCGCTTGTGAAAGGTAACTTCGTCGATGCCCCAGCGCTCTTTGAACTGATTGAACAAGCCGATCAACGGCTCGCCGATCGTCCCGGTGCCGACGACGTGCACGACGTTCTTTTTCGCCGTCATCTCTGCCTCAGATCCGGCGGCGGATTGTAGCAGTACAATCGCCCGCCCCATGGCCACCAAACCCGAAGCCGGCGAAAAGGTGATCGCCACCAATCGCAAGGCTTTCCACGACTACTTCGTCCTGCAGAAAGTGGAAGCGGGAATCGCGCTCACCGGCACGGAGGTGAAGTCGCTGCGCGAGGGCGCCGTCAACCTGAAGGACAGCTACGTCAGCTTCGATCATGGCGAAGCGTTTCTGGTGGGCGCGCACATCTCGCCATACAGCCACGGGAACCTTCAGAACCACGAGCCGGAGCGGAAAAGAAAGCTGCTGCTCCACAAGCGCGAGATCGATAAGCTGTTTGGGCAGGTCGTCGAGAAGGGGCTGACCGTCGTCCCGCTGCGGCTGTACTTCAAAAAGGGGAGAATCAAAGCCGAGATCGCGGTCGTCCGCGGCAAGAAGCTTTACGACAAGCGCGAGACTGAGAAGCGGCGCGAGCTCGATCGTGAGGCCGAAGCGGCCATCAAACAAAGGTAAATTTCATCGTCGAGTGCAGCGCGATCGTGACCATCACGAGCGACGCGCACGCGACGAGGGCGCAGCGGCCACGACGACACTCTCATGACGCACCCAATGCCACTTCCAATATCTGCGAAGCGCCAGTTGCCGACGCGATTCATTTCGTCGCGAATCTATACCGTGGCTCTGGAGCCACACTCGTGACCTAATTCCACCACAAATTCCCTTGATACACCGATTGGGACGGAATTGATAACATCAATCAGAACAGTAATTTGCGATGATTTGACGTGCTCAGCAGTGCGTGGCACTCACCATGCTCAGGGTCGGGTGGACATGAACGCTCAACGTAAGACGATCAGCACCAACGTCAGCATCAGCGGCATCGGTCTTCACTCGGGCATCTACACCACGGTCGAGCTTCGGCCGGCGCCGTCGCGCAGCGGAATCACATTCGTCCGCGCCGACCTGCATGGTCTCCGCATTCCGGCGCTGCAGGCATCGACCACCGCGCTCGATTACGCGACGACGGTTGGAAAAGATGATGTCTCGGTCGGAACGGTTGAACATCTCCTTTCGGCGATCATGGCGTGCGGCGTAACCGACGTCGACATTCACATCGACGGTCCCGAAGTCCCGATCATCGATGGAAGCGCGCTGCCGTTCATGCATCTCATCGACGCCGCCGGCGTTCGCGAGCTGGGCTCGGAGGTTCGGCTACTGCGTTTGCGAGAGCCGATCGAGGTCGTCGAAGACGGCAAGAGCATCCGGATGGTGCCGTCGACTCGCCTGGTTCTGAAGTACAAGATCGATTTCGCCCATCCCGCCATCGGCAAGCAGACCTACCAGTTCGACTATCACCACGACAATTTCCTCCGCAAGATCGCGCCGGCGCGCACGTTCGGATTCGTTCGCGACGTCGAGAAGCTTCGCGCGGCGGGCCTCGCTCGCGGCGGAACTGTAGAGAACTGCATCGTCCTTGACGACAACGCGGTCATCAACGGGCCGCTGCGCTTCCGAGACGAATTCGTCCGCCACAAGATCCTCGATCTGCTGGGCGACCTGGCGCTGATCGGGCGTCCGATTGCGGGCGAGATCACCGCCCATCGCGCCGGACACGCGCTGCATTCGCGGTTTGTCGCGAAGGTGATCGAAGCCGCCTCTCGCGCCGAAGAAGGCCTCGGCGAAGCTGCTCCATCCGAACCACTTTTCGCTTAGGCGACACCTCCGATTTACCGCGTTTTCTACGCGGCGTGGGGATAGAATGTGGTAAAAAAGCCACACCGTGCGGTCGTTGGCAATTTCCCTCTTCCTCTATCTCGTCGCAGCGGGCGGATTTGCCGCCGATCCCAAGATCGACAACCTCGCGGCCACCTCCGCGAACGGCAAGGTCAGCGCGCACTTCACTCTTCTCAATGCGTTTGACCGCGACGAGATCGTTCAGGGTCTGCAGAGCGGCGTTCCGACGAGCTTCGCGTACATCATCGAGGTCTACCGCGATCGCCCCAACTGGTTCGACGAGGGCATCGACCGATCGCGCATCGAAGTGATCGCGACGTTCAACTCTGTCACTCGCGAGTACCTCATGAACTACCGCCGCGATCGAAAGCTGGTGCGATCGGAGACGTTCACCGATCTCGAAACGCTCGAGAAGCGGATGACGACGATTGATGAGTCGGATCTCTTCGATGTCGGCGGCCGGCGCCCCTACAAGCTGCGCCTCCGCGTGAAGGCCGACCTGATGCGCGGGTGGGCGCTGTATTTCATCCCGTGGAACTTCTCGACGCGGTGGAACGACGTGCGGATCGCGGAGGGCAAACCGTGAAGCCGCGCCAGTTCGTCGATCGCTACCGCAAGGATCCGCGGTTCATCGTGACGGTCCCCGTTCTCGTCCTGACCGCGACGAGCCTCATCTACTACGCGATCCAGAAGGCGAAAGAACTGTCTCCCGAGGCGCTCAGCAGTCAGGTGCTGCTCTTCGTCCTCTGGAACATCAACATCCTCCTCATCCTCGGCATCGGCTTCGTGATTCTGCGCGGCCTCGCGAAGTTGGTGCTGGAGCGGCAGCGCGGAATCATCGGCTCGCGATTCCGGACAAAGCTGGTCGTCACGTACATGCTGATGTCGCTCGTGCCGGTCGGCGTGTTGTTCTTCGTGGCGACCGACCTGCTGCGCGTTTCGGTCGATCGCTGGTTCAACACGCCGGTGCGAAAGATTCTGCAGAACGGCGAGGCCATCGCGCAGATGGCCCGGGATCAGGCGGCCGCCAACGCGCTGGCCGCCGCTCGCGAAATCGCCGCCACGCCGGGCGCGACCGATCCGTCGCGCGTCGACGCGATCCTGAATCGCGTGCAGCAGTTCCATACGATCGACATGGCCGGCGTCTATCGCGACGGCGCGATGCTGAAGGAGGTCGCGAATCCGCGGGCGCCGATCCAGGAGGTTTCCGAGCCGCCTCGAAAATTCTTCGACGATGTCGTCGCGCACGGAACGGCCGTCAAGTACGACATCGGCGCGAGCGGAAAGTGGATTCGCGCTGCGACTCGAATCGGGAACACGCCCTACGCCGCGATCGCGGGAGTCTTCATCCCGGCGACGATGAGCCGCCTCATCGACGAGAGCATCATCCTGCACAAGAATTTTCAACAGCTCGACGCGCAGCGCCCGACCCTCAAGGCCTCGCAGACTTCCCTTTTTCTCGCCGTCACACTCGCGATCCTCTTCTTCGCGCTGTGGCTTTCGATTTACGCCTCCCGGCGCATCACCGTTCCGATCAAGGCGCTGGCCGAGGCGACGGGGAGGCTCGCGGAGGGAGGGTATGGGTCGCGTGTGGATGTCGTCGCAGGAGATGAAGTCGGACGCCTCATCGAATCGTTCAACCAGATGTCACTGCAGCTCGATCAACAACGGCAGGCGCTCACCCAGACGAATCAGTATTTGTCGACGGTGCTCGACAGCGTTTCTGCCGGCATCATCGCGTTCAGCGACGACTTCCATCTGCTCAGCATCAACCGGGCGGCGCTGCAGATGCTGCAGATCGACGAACCGGAAGGACGCATGGCGTTGTCGGCGTTTCTTACCGGCGATCTCGCCGTCCTTCAAGACGCGATCGCCGAGCTGACCGAACGCGGCACGCGCACGCGCGAGGTGACGCTGATTCGCGCGGGCGAGTTGCGTTATCTCGAGCTCTCGCTGGCGCGCCTCAGCGGCGGCGGCGAAGAGGGTTGGGTGCTCGCGATGGAAGACTCCACGCAGCTCGTGCAGGCGCAGAAGCTCGCGGCCTGGAACGAGGCGGCGCGGCGCATCGCGCACGAGATCAAGAATCCACTGACGCCGATTCAGCTCTCCGCCGAACGCATCGCGAAGAAATTTCAGAACGGCGATGACGACGCGCGACAGGCGATCGACGAAGGGACGAAAACGATCGTCTCCGAAGTGCGCCAGCTCAAGCGGATGGTCGATGAGTTCTCACGGTTCGCGCGCATGCCAGCCGTGCATCTGCGTCACGCACAGCTCGCCGAGATTCTGCAGCAGGCCGCCAGCCTGTATGGCGACGTCAAGCCGGGCGTCAGCGTGTCGGTCTCCGTCGATCCCGAAATCGAGCTGCTGATGGATCCCGAACAGATCCGCCGCGCGGTCGGAAATCTCCTGAACAATGCCGTCGAGGCGACCGAGCGCGGAGAAGTGCAGGTCACCGCGAGGCGCGAGCCGCATCGCGTCGTCATCGAGGTCGCCGATCCCGGCCGCGGCGTTCCCGACACCGACAAAGAGAAACTCTTCCTTCCGTACTTCTCGACAAAGGGGCGAGGAACGGGACTCGGTCTCGCGATCGTCCATCGCATCGTCAACGATCACGACGGGCGCATCTCCGTGCACGACAACTATCCGAGGGGGACACGATTTGAAATTGAATTGCCTGCTTGAGAGAGTTCCTGGTTCTTGGTTCTTGGTTCTTGGTGAGAACCCTCCAAGAACCAGGAACCAAGAACCGAGAACCAAGAACTGATGGCCAAAATCCTCATCGTCGACGATGAACAATCGATCCGCAGCACGCTGGCGAAGATCCTCGAAGACGAGGGCCATCGCACCGCGCTGGCGGATTCGGGAGAGGAAGGGCTGGCGCAATTCGCGCGCGACGAATTCGATCTCATCATCCTCGATCTCTGGCTGCCGGGCGTCGACGGCATGACAGTGCTCGAACGTCTGCGCTCCGCCGGCGCGCCGCCGGTGATCGTGATCTCCGGCCACGGCAACATCGACACCGCCGTCCGCGCCACCCGCCTCGGCGCCTACGATTTCCTCGAGAAGCCGCTTTCGCTCGAGCGCGTGATCCTGACGATCAATCACGCGCTGTCCGATCGCAAGCTGCGCGATCAGGTGCGCGACCTCCGCCGCGAGGTGTTCGAGGAGCTGCTGGTCGGCGAAAGCGACGCGATGCGCGCGCTCGAGGATCACGTCCGCAGCGCTGCGCCATCGAACAGCCGCGTGCTGATCACCGGCGAGAACGGCAGCGGAAAGGAAATCGTCGCGCGCACACTGCATCGTCTCTCCCATCGCGCCGAGCAGCCGTTCGTCGACGTCAACTGCGCCGCGATTCCGGAAGAGCTGATCGAGTCGGAGCTCTTCGGACATCGCAAAGGCGCATTCACCGGTGCGATCGATGAGCGGAAGGGAAAATTCGAGCTCGCCGACGGCGGGACGCTCTTTCTCGATGAAGTCGGCGACATGAGCGTGCGCACGCAGGCCAAAGTGCTGCGCGTTCTGCAGGAGCAGACATTTCAAAAGGTGGGCGGGCAGCAGGCGATCACGGTCGATGTGCGCGTGATCGCCGCGACGAATAAAGATCTCGAGGCTGAGATCGCGCGCGGGACATTCCGCGATGACCTCTACTACCGTTTGAACGTGATTCCGATCTCGGTCCCGCCGCTGCGCACGCGCGGAAACGACATCGTCCTGCTCGCCGAGCATTTTCTGCGTCGCTTCGCGGCCGAGACCGGAACGCCGCGCAAGAAGCTCTCCAGCGGCGCGGCGTCGAAGCTGAAGGCGTATCACTGGCCGGGAAATGTGCGCGAGCTGCGCAACGTCATCGAGCGGCTCGCGATCCTGCTGCGCGGCGATACCATCGAAGCCGAAGATGTTCAGCTCGGGACGCGGGCCGCCGCGCCGGCCGAGATCGCAACCGATTTGACGCTGAAGGAGGCGCGCGATGCCTTCGAAAAGCAATACATCCTTTCGCGCCTCAAGGAGTTCGCCGGCAACGTCAGCCGGACCGCCGATGCCCTCGGCGTGGAGCGCTCGAACCTCTATCGCAAGCTGCACGCGTACGGAATTACCGTCGAGCGGCCATAGTTTGCTACCCTACGCCAGCAAACGCGCGGGCATAACTCAGTTGGTAGAGTGCGACCTTGCCAAGGTCGATGTCGCCGGTTCGAGTCCGGTTGCCCGCTCCAAACGAAATGCATCAATGAGCCGCCTGCCAGGCGGCTCATTTTGTCTTGCTGCGCATCACGCGCGGCGCTTACTGCGTCGCGCGGTCCGCGTTCACCACTCCTGCGCCGAACCATTGCCGTGGCCCAACCGGATCCGCGGTTGATTTCAGGAATGCGCGGACCTCTCCCGGCGTCCAGCTTGGATGGAGCGAGCGCACGACGGCCGCCACCGCGCTCACGTGCGGCGTGGCCATCGATGTGCCGGCGGCGAAGACATAATTCAATGTGCCGGTGGAGCTGATTGAGTCGCTCAGAATCAGGTACTGCGCTTCGCAGTTGTTTGGGAATTGTGGCCCGCAGTCGCCGCCCGGCGCCGCGATATCCACTGCCGCGCCGAAGTTCGAGTAAAACGCGAGTACATCGAACGACCCCGGAGCGGGACCGTATTGCCCGTTCATGAAGGATAGATTGCTCCATCCGGTTGCGGAGACTGACATGACCGTCGGAAGATCCGATGGGATGTTGTAGAGCGTGCCGTTGACGTTCAATGCGTTGTTTCCGGCCGCCGCGACGATGACTGTGCCGAGCCGGTTTGCATATTTCGTCACACGATCCCACGCAAGCCAGGATGCGTTCCCGTCGCGGCTGTTGCGCGAACTCACACCGCCGAGGCTCATGCTGATTACGCCGTAGCCGTGCTGGGCGGCATCAACGATGGCCACGAACAGCGGAAAATCGAATGCGCCGACGTCGTCGTGAACGCCATCAGCATCGGTGAATCGGAATCGATCGAAGACCTTGTACGCGGCGATCCGAGTGTCGGGATCAAGGCCGACCACTCGTCCGCCGCCAAACTTCGCGGCGATCGTTCCGGAGACGTGCGTTCCGTGGAATTCGTATGTCACCGCCGCCGGCGTGCAACCGTCGCTGGGATTCCATACCGGGTGAGCATCGAAGTCGATGAGCGTCGCGTATTTCGGGTAGGCAGCGCTGTTGTTCGGCCCGCCGGAGCTGTTGCAAAAGCTCGTGGCGACCGATGCGATGACCTGACCGCTCAGATCGGGATGGTTGTCAGCGACGCCGACGTCCAGGACCGCGACAGTCGGCGCGACGCCGTTCGTTGCGAGCGGCAAGCGGCTCCAGAGCGCGGGCGCACCGATCCGGCGCATATCCCACTGGAAAAAGAGGAGACTGTCGGCCGCGGTCGGCCCGCTTTCGGGTTGCGCGGCCTCAATCACCCGATCCGCGGGCTTCGCGTACATCTGTTCGGGACCGATCGCCTGCACCGACGCATCGCCTGCCATTCTTGCGGCGAAGCTCGCGTCGCCGCTCGCCGCGATGACGCCAACGGCGTCAAGGCTGCCGATCACCGTTCCGCCTGCTGCCGCGATACGCGCGGCGGCGCCGGCAGGAATGTGTGGGGCCTTGAAGACGACGAGATAGTTGCCTGCGATTGCATTTCCGGCGGCTGCAAATACCAACATTGCCGCAGCAAAGAGACTGGAACGCCTCATGACGCCTCCTCAGAATGTGGTTGAGAGGGTGACGATATCGAAACCTCGTGCTGCCCGCAAACCGGCGAGCAGTGGTGCTTTGGCGTTCGACAAATATTTGATCGGCGATGTTGTTTCGTAGACAGCGCGATTTTTCACGCGCAAGCTCGCAATGCCTCCCGGCGTCACGACCGTCACCGGCAATCCGACGGCCTTCAGCCTGAAGCGACGTCCATCAGCGCGACGTTATCGTGTCCCCCTTTCTCGTTCGAGGTGACGAGCACCACCGATCGTGCGATCGGCATTCTGCCGGTTCGCCAGGATCCATTTCCCATCATGACTCCATGCGACGGCCGACCACGTCCTGTCGGCTGTTTTTTTTTCAATCCGACCGCGACCGTCTTCGAATCGGGTGAAAAGAGCGGATTGATCTCCGACGCGTCCGGCGTGCCGGTCAGGTTCAGAGGTTGCCGCCGCTGAACTGCCGATCGTCCGAAACCGCCAGTTGCAGCGGCCACCCTCCACTCGACGCGACTTTCCACAAGTTCAAACGCCCGGTGAGATTCGTCGAGAAGAGAATCTCTTTCCCGTCGGGCGACCAGGCGGGGTCCGTGATGTTGCGGCTGAAGAAGAGGTCTTCGATCGGAACGGGCCGCACGTCAGTGTTACGCGCCGACGCAATCGTCGCCGGATCGGTGATCGTACGGTCGGTTCATATCGTCCATCGCCACGGCCGATAGGGATCGCTGCGCGTCTGAAACGCATCCGGAAAATGCTGCAGCACGAAGCGGAGGCCGTTCCAGTACAGCGACACGATGTCGTATCGCACTTCGCCCTTGTGCGGATGCTTCGCGAGGTATTCGTCCGACAGCCGCACCATCTGCATCTGCTTCCTGCGATCGACCGATTCGTAGCCTTCGCCGGCCGCGAGGCTCTGCCGCGTTTTCACCTCGACGAACACGAGCAGCTTGCCGCGTCGAACGATCAGATCGATTTCGCCGCTGCGCATCCGGTGATTGCGCCCGACGATCGAGAAGCCGCGCAGTCGGTAGAACCACGCCGCGCGCCGCTCACCGCGCGCGCCGAGCTTCGCGACCGGAATCGCGCGCCTGAAAATCATCGGCGATGGAAGTGACGTTCGATGTCGGGATGCTTGATGTCGACGATCACTGGACGTCCATGGGGACACGCGAACGGGTTGCTCGATTCGAGAAGGTCGGCCGTCAGGCGCGCCATCTCTTCGCCGCCGAGGGGGCGGTGGACTTTGATGGCGGCCTGGCAGGCGAGCGAAGCGCACACTTTCTCGCGCACGCGCGCAACGTGCGGCGAGCGCTCCTCGAGCGAGGCGTCGATCAGCTTCCGAAGAAAGGACTGCACGTCGTTGCGCACGAGCTCCGGCGGCACCGACGCGATCGCGAAGGCGTTTCCGGAGAAGCGCTCGATCTCGAAGCCGACCGCGCGCAGCTCATCGGTGTGCGATTCGAGGACTGCACTCTCCGCGGCGCCGCTCTCGAACAGCATCGGCGTCAGGAGCTGCTGCGACATCGGCTCGCGCCGCTCGATGCGCTCGATGTAGCAGTCGTACAGCACGCGCTCATGCGCCGCATGCTGATCGATGAGACGCAGTCCGCCCGGCGTGTCGAGCAGCACGTAGCTCATTCGATACTGCCCGATGACGCGGCCGGCGAGATCGCCGAGCGCCGGCGGCTCTTCGACGATCGTGGCTGGAGAAGTCTGCAGCGGCGGCTGCACGACCTTCTGGCCCTGGAAGAGCGGCGTGAATTGCGGCGTCGCCGGTCGATCGTAGATCTCGGGAGCAAAGAGTGCCGAGTGCCGAGTGCCGAGTGCCGAGTCGGCAATCGTGGATGACTCGAGGAGTTGCTTTCCTTCCTCCGCGCCCCCCAGCGCTCTTCGGATTCCGTGCTCCACCACCACGTGGATCGATCCGGAGTCGCGGAAGCGCACCTCGGTTTTCGCGGGATGGACGTTGACGTCGACGGCAGTCGGATCGATCTCCAGAAACAGCACGATCCCTGGATGTCCGTCGAAATCGAACGCCTCGGCCGCGCGACTGGCGGCGTGCGTGAGCACGCGATCGCGGACCAGCCGTCCGTTCACGAAAAAGAATTGATTGCGCCGGCTTCCGTAGCGATGGCCGCGCGTGACATAGCCGGTTGCGTGCGCCGTGTCGTAGGACTCGTCGATCTCCGACAGAAACTCCTGCGAATCGGTGCCGAGGACCCGGACGATGCGCGCGAAGGTATCGGCGGCCGGCGGCAGGTCCAGCACGAGGCGGCCGTTGTGCACCAGGCGGAAAGCGCGTGAGGGCAGCGGCAGAGCGTATGAAGACACCACCGTCACGATCGATCGGAACTCCGACTCGGAGCTGCGCAGAAATTTTCGGCGCGCCGGAACATTTTCGAAAAGCTCGCGGACGACTACCGTGGTCCCGCGGTCGCGGGCCGCGGGGCGCACGCTGCGCTCGCTGGTCAGCGGATCGCATTCGATCTCGACCGCGCAGTCCGACGCGCCGTCGAAGCTGGTGAGCGAGAAACGCGAGACGCTGGCGATCGACGGGAGCGCTTCGCCGCGGAAACCGAGCGTGCGCACGCGTGTCAGATCGTCGAACTCGCGGATCTTCGACGTGGCATGCCGCTCGAGCGCGAGAAGAGCGTCGTCGCGCGACATGCCGGAGCCGTCGTCGCGGATTTCGATGCGTTTCTTGCCGCCGTTCTCCAGCAGGACTTCGATCGAGTGCGCGCCGGCATCGATGGCGTTCTCGATCAATTCCTTGACGACTGACGCCGGCCGCTCGATTACTTCACCGGCCGCGATCTGATTCACGAGCTCGGAGGGAAGAATCTGGATGCGGGGCACCTGTGAATTATAAGTGGCCGGCGGCCGGTGGCCG
>DATBSF010000032.1:0-9947 GCA_036559905.1 Thermoanaerobaculia bacterium
TCCGGCTTGCGACTTTCTTAATTCTTCATTCGAAATTCGAAATTCTTAATTCTTCATCCACTCAAACACGAGGTAGTGCTCCCCATCCATCCCCAACCTCCGATAAACCTCCTGCGCGCGTGTATTGCGCTTATCGACATACAACCGAATGCCCCGCACTGACGCGTCAGCAGACTGCCGAACAAACGCGTACAGACCAGCGTACACCCCCCTCCCACGAAAATCAGGATCGACATACACGCTCTGGATCCACCACACGACGCCGTTGCGCCAGTCGCTCCACTCATACGTGATGAGCAACGACGCGACGACCCGGCCATCGACATCCGCAACGAAGTAGCGGCCCCGCGAGGGATCGTCGAAGACGGCCTGGACGCCTCGCGTCACCACCTCGTGATCGAGCTCGACCTCCTCGGTCTCGCGCGCCATCGCTTCCTGGAATTCGACAATCGTTCGGGCATCCTCGAGGGTCGCGCCGCGATAATAGAGCTGCTGCATGGCGGTGACACTAGCAAAAAACCCTCGCGATCGTGCGGTGATCACGATGGTCATCGCGGCGTCCGCGTTCGGCGCGATGGCATTCGCCGCCAAGATCGCATCGGCGCGCATCCCCGCTCCCGAAGTCGCCATGATCCGGATGGCGATCGGACTTCTCCCCTGCATCTTCGTGCCGCGCTATCGCCGCGCCGCGCTGACGTTTCAGCGCATCGATTTGATTCTGTATCGCGGAATCTTCGGCGGAGTCGCGGTGACGTTGTACTTCCTCGCGATTGCGCACACGACGGCAGGGATCGCGACGCTGCTCAACTACACGGCGCCGATCTGGAGCGGATTGTTTTCGGTCGCGTTCATCAACGAGCGATTCAGCCCGCGCGTTCTTCTGCCGCTTCCGGTGGCGCTGGTCGGAATCTTCCTGGTCGTGGAAGCCGGCGGAATGAAATTCGGACTGTGGCAGATCGCGGGACTGCTCTCAGCGGTCTGCTCCGGCGCGGCGGTGACCGCGATGCGCGCGGCCAGGCGGACCGAGGGCTCGTGGGCGGTCTACGCGAGTTTTTGTCTGTTTGGAACGCTCATTAATCTGCCATTCGCGGTGCGCGAGTGGAGAACACCGAACGGCCACGAATGGGTTGCCCTGCTCGCAACCGCGCTCTTCGCGATGATCGCGCAGTTGCTGCTGACATTCAGCTTGCGGTGGGTCGACGCGATGACCGTCGGCGTCATCTCCCAGCTCGCCGTCGTGATCTCCATTTTCCTCGGCGCGATTTTTCTCGGTGAGCGCATCACCGGCATGACGGCCGTTGGCAGCGTGCTCACGATCGCGGGCGTGGTCGGCGTGACCTACGTGACTTCAATCGACAAGCGCGCGACGGCCGCCGACGAAGTAGTACCGGAAGTGTAGACTCGCATCAGTGAAAAAGAAGCAGAGGATCAAGGGCGTCACTCGCATCGATGATCCCGGCGGGCACGGCGTCGGCTGGTACGCGCGCGTCGTCTTCCAGGGAAAAACGCATTCGAAGTATTTCGCGGATGGAGCGCACGGCGGAACTCGCGCCGCGCTGCGCAAGGCCGTCACGTGGCGCGATGCGCAGGAGAAGAAGGTCGGCAAGCCGCGAACAAATCGGCTCTTTCCTTCTACCAGCACGCGAAGCCGGACCGGCGTGCAGGGCGTTTATCAGTCGAAGACGAGCTTCGTCGTCGCGTGGAGTCCGGCTCCCGGCGAAATCCGGCGGGAGTTCATCTCGATCTCGCGGTACGGGAAGAAAGAGGCGCTGCGGCGCGCCATCAAGCTCCGACGCAGCCGCGAGCGCGCGGTCTACGGTCGCGCCGTCGGACCGCGCGCGCGAAAACGCCGCTAGTGTAGTGCTAGGACCGCCGCTCGAACACGATCGCCGTCCAATCGTCATCGTGACCGGCGCCGAGTTTGTCGAGCGAGGCGAACAGCGCATCGAGATCGCCGCCGGTCCGCTGGACCTCAGCCGCCAGCCGTTCGTACCCGAGCGGCTCACCATTGATCGTCGCCTCGGGCAAGCCGTCGGTGAAGAAAATCATGCGATCGCCGACTGCCAGAGTCGCGGTGACGGACTCGTAATTCAGACTCTTGCGAATGCCGATCGGATAGCGCGGCCCCGCGACAGCGATCGACTGCATCGACGCGACGATGAGCGGATCGGGCAGGCCGGCATTCGCGATCGTGAAAGCTCCGCGCTCAACGTCGTAAATTGCGAGAGTGATCGCGACGAATTCGCGCGTCGGCAATTGACCCGCGAGCCGCTCGTTGAGGCGGCCGAGAAGAGGAGCGGGGTTGGACTGCTCGACGGCCAGCAGCGGGATCATCGCTTTCACAGTCGCCATGATCAGGCCCGCCTTGATGCCCTTTCCCGAAACATCGGCGAGCACGAGCAGCAAGCGGTTCTCGCCGAGCGGAACGAAATCGTAGAAATCGCCCGCGACGTAGGCCGCCGGAACATTGCGGGCATTCACGCGATAGCGATCAGTCTCCAGCGTCGGGGGTGGCAGGAGGCGCTGCTGCAGATCGCGGGCGAGCTCGAGCTGTTCGCGTGCGAACGCAGCAGCCTGCGTTTGCAGCGCGGACGCCTGGCGCTCCGTCTCTGACCGCCGGAAACGCGCCAGCATCATGCCGCCGAGAAGTCCGAGCCCCACGAAACCGATGAGCGACGCAACAGCGGCGTAGCCCTGGATGGAAAAGTCCTCGGCGGCCGTCGACATGGCCGCCACGGCAACGACCACGGCCAGGAAGAAGAATCCGGCGGCGGCGAAGAAACACCCGCAACCGATGTTGTCGAATCTAGAGCGCGGCGGCCGCAAGGCCGTGGCGATCGTGTAGACCACGAGAACGTAGGCGGCGCCGAGGGCGGCCGCCGACACGTACGGTCGCCAACCTACGAGCAAGGGTTCGCGGACGGAGACCAGCGTCATCAGCGAGAGAGCAGCGCAAGCTCCAAAGAGAATTGGAACGATCGGGATGCGGCGCCACTTTCCCAGTCTATCCCGAGCGCGGGTGGGTTTAGGGGCGGGAGCGAGGGATCGACGGTGGAGCAGCTTCCCTGCTGCCATGAGTACATTCGAGGCGAAGACGCGCCGGCGTACATTGATGCGGCAGCGCGTCTTCGCGGCTTGTTGCGCGAAGAGAGACACCGTAGCTGCCTCACCATAGATCCCTCGCTCCCACCCCATGGACCCGCCCGCGCTCGGGATGAACTAACCCGCGAGTACCTGACGCGCTCGCTCGAGCGCGATGTCGAGATTCTTCGCCAGGTTTTCACGCCCGCCGAAGAACTCGAGCTTGCGGGCACGCACGATCGCGCGCAACGGCTGCTCACGAATCTCGGTGAGGATCAGAATTGTTTTCTGGTGCTGGCACCTCTTGGCCATCCGCTCGAGCGCATAAATCCCGGTCGCGTCGATCGCCGGCACATTCTTCATGCGGAGGATGAGTACCTTCGGCGCCGTGCCGATCTCCAGGATCACATCCTCGAGTTTCGCAGCAGCGCCAAAAAAGAAAGGACCGTTGACGGCATAGACTTCGACGCCCGCCGGAATCTCGTAGCCGCCGACGAACTTTTTGCGCTTGCGCACCTGTGTGATCTCGCCCGGATCCTCGCCGCTGTCGCGCAAGTCGCTGGTGATCTCCTGAATGTGCGTGATGTCGCTCATCCGCTTCATGAACAGCAGCGACGCAACGACGATCCCGACCTGCACCGCGATGGTGAGGTCGACGAAGATCGTCAACGCGAATGTCAGCAGCAGAACCACGAGATCACTTCGCGGCGCACGCAACAGGCTCGCGAATGAACGCCATTCACTCATGTGATACGCGACGACAACCAGGATCGCGGCCAATGCGGCGAGAGGAACCATCGCGGCCCAACGCCCGAGGAAAACGAGGATCAGCAGAAGCGTAAGCGCGTGCGTCATGCCGGCAATCGGCGTACGGCCGCCCGTGCGGATGTTGGTGGCCGTCCGCGCGATTGCGCCCGTCGCCGGAATCCCGCCGAAGACCGCCGATCCAACATTCGCGACGCCTTGCGCGACGAGCTCCATGTTCGACTTGTGCCGCGTTCCGATCATTCCGTCGGCGACGACGGCCGACAGCAACGATTCGATACCTGCGAGAAGCGCGACAGTCAGCGACGGCGAAATGTAGTCGCGCATGTGGTTCCACGGAATCGTCGGCCAGTGCGGTGCAGGCAGCGTCGACGGCACACCGCCGAACCGGCTCGCAATCGTTTCCACCGGCAGATGAAAAATCTGCACGACCAGCGTGGCGGCGACCATCGCGACAAATGGACCTGGAACGAGACGCGAGATCTTCGGCCACACGATCAGGATCGCCAGCGTGAGGAGCGCCACCAGCATCGCCGTGCCGTTCACGGTTTTTCGGGCGTCCCAGTACGCGACCCATTTGTCCATCAGATCGGCCGGGACATTTCCCATCTTCAGTCCGAGGAAATCCTTGATCTCGTTCGAGAAGATGATCACCGCGATTCCGGCCGTGAAGCCCGTGACGACCGGATACGGAATGAACTTGATGAGAGCCCCCATCCGCGAAAGGCCCATGATGAGGAGGATGAAGCCGGCCATGATGGTGCAGATGACGAGGCCGTTGTAGCCAAACTTCGTGACGATGCCGTAGACGATCACGACGAAGGCGCCGGTCGGACCACCGATCTGCACGCGGCTGCCGCCTAACGCTGAGATGAGAAAGCCGGCGACGATGGCTGTGTAGAGTCCGCGCTCGGGCGGAACGCCAGAAGCGATCGCGAACGCGAGCGCGAGCGGCAGCGCCACGACTCCGACGACGACGCCGGCCATCAGGTCGCGCAGCAGTTGCTCGCGCGTGATGCCCTCGCGAATGCAGACGATCGATTTCGGAACGAACAACCTTCGAGATTGTAGCGCCCCCGCTCTGGAGTGCGGCGGCTTGCCGCCGCTCTAAAAGCCGGCTGCTTGCTGCCGGCGGCCGTGGCAAGCCGCGGCTGTGAGAGCGGCGCCAAGGCGCCGCACTCCAAAGGCATTACCGCACTTGGAACTTCACCGTCAGCTGAAAAATCGTATCCACCGGCTGTCCGTTCAGCGTTCCCGGCGCGAACAACCATTGCCGCACAGCGTCAATCGCGGGCTGCTCGAATGCGCCAAACGTGCTGTTCTCCACGCGCACATCTCGGATGCGTCCCGACTTGTCGATGATGCATTCCAGCACGACGGAACCGCTGATATGTGCACGGATTGCAAGCGGCGGATAGATCGGTTCTACGCGATGGAGTACCACCGGAGACTTCACGCCGTTGCCGATCGGCAGAGGTCCGCGGGCATCGGGCGCAACGGAAGTCGAAGGCGATTGCGTTCCAATGCCGATAGTGGAGCCGTCAGGTACTCCGATCGATGTCGCCGGGCCCGTGTCTGACGCGGGGCCCGCGGCAGGCGTGATCGTGTCCGGAATCACCGTCGGAGCCGCCATCGGAATCGGCGCCACCGGGACGCGAGGCGCTGTCGCGGCAGCCGCGCGGGGCCGGGCGGGCGTGGGGTTGGGCGTGCCGAGGGCGGGGGGCGGCGGGTCGCTGATGGGGATGAAGGAAACCATCAGCCTCGGCGCCTGCTCGGGCAGACGCACGGAAGCGATGCTCGCCGCCAGCACGGCGGCCACGGCGGCCGTATGCGCAGCCAGAGAGAGGGTCAACCACGAGTATCGGCGTTCAGCGGCACGAGTCCGGACAACAGCGGTTTCAAACATGCACTACCTCCTGAGAGTTCGACCCCGCATGGCCGGACTGAAAACCGAGTTGTGGCACGATGTAACAGGAACATGACCAAGCTGATCCGCGACCCGCACCTCGACGAGCTGGTGAAAGAGCTCAACGAACAGCGCACCGAGGGGGAAACGACGCTCCCCTCCTGGCCGCCGGCGCTCATTCCGAGCGGCAATCCGATCGAGGGACTGCTGACGGAAGCAGCCCGGCGCGGCGCGAGCGATCTCCTCATCCTTGCGGGGACGCATCCGATCTATCGCGTCGCTGGCCGGCTGGTTGCCGGCGATCGCGCTCCCCTCTCCTCGGACGACGTCGAAGCACTTCTCGGCTCGTTCCTGACAATTCGCGTTCGCGAGCGCGTCGAGGCCGACGGCTCCGCAGATTTCTCGGTGCGTTTGTCGAAGTCGGCGGTTGAGGACGATCGCCGCGCCTGGCGATTTCGAATCAACATCCATCGTCAGCGGGGCTCGCTGGCCGCGGCGATCCGAGCGCTGCCGACGGAGATCCCGACGCTGAGCGAGCTGAATCTTCCGGCGATGCTTGCCGAGCTCGTGAAACCCACGCGGGGTCTCGTGCTCGTTTGCGGTCCGACCGGCGCCGGAAAATCGACCACGCTGGCGGCGCTGGTTGGCGAGCTGAATCGCGCCGAATCGCGGCACATCATCACGATCGAGGATCCGATCGAATATGAACATCGCAACGCCACGTCGGTAATCGAGCAGATCGAGATCGGCCGGGACGCGCCATCATTCGCGGCAGCGCTGCGTGCATCATTGCGGCAGAATCCCGACGTCATCCTCGTCGGCGAGATGCGGGATCTGGAGACCGTTGCGACCGCATTGACGGCCGCCGAGACAGGCCATCTGATTTTGTCGACGCTCCACACGAGCGATGCGGCGCAGGCGATTCATCGCATCATCGATGTCTTTCCGCCGGCACAGCAGACGCAGATCCGGCAGCAACTCGCGCTCAGCCTCAACGGAATCGTCGTGCAGCAGCTCATGCCTCGTTCCGATGGCAAAGGCCGCTGCGTCGCGGTAGAAGTGCTGCTGGCGTCGCAGGCCGTGCGGAATCACATTCGCCACGAGAAACTACAGAATCTCATCAGCGAGATCACGCTCGGCAAGCGACAGGGAATGATCTCGCTGGAAGATTCGCTGGCACGGCTCGTTCGACAGGGATTGATCAGCGTCGAAGAGGCGCGGATGCGCTCCTCGCGCCTGGACGAGTTGGAGAGCCAGCTGAGGCCCTAACGGCGCTCGAGCACGACCGCGGTCCAATCGTCATCGATGCCTTGCACTTGCGAGCGCACGCGATGGAGGACATTGTCGATCCATTCGCCGGCCACCGGAACGCCGGTCAGCGTCTCACGCAGCGCGTCGTAGCCGAACGGATCGCCATTCGCGCGCGATGCTTCCGGGATTCCGTCCGAGACCAGAAAAAACCGATCGCCGCGCTGGAGCTGCACTTCCATTGAATCGTAGCGAGTGTCACTCCGCGCGCCGAGTGGCAAACGCTCGCCGGCGACCGAGATTGGATGTGCGGAGCCGTTCGAGATGACGTAGGGATCCGGCATTCCGGCGTTCGCGATCTGAAGCTTTCCGGTCGACGGCTGAAATCGCGCATATGCGAGCGCGACGAATTCGCGCTTGCCGAGTTGCGACGCCAGCCGGTGATTGAGTTTCGACAACGTGCCGTCGACTGAGCCGTCGGCAACAAAGGGCAGCACCGCCTTGACGGATGCCATGATGAGACTCGCGCCGAGGCCTTTGCCGGAAACGTCGGCGATGACGATTCCTACCGAGCCGTCGTCGTGGCGCAGGACGTCGTAGAAATCGCCGGCGACGTAGTTCGCCGGCGTGTTGCGCGCAGTGATCGCGAATCCCTCTCCTTCGATGAAGGGCGGCGGCAGGAGCCGCGATTGAATCTCGCGCGCAACTTCGAGCTCCTTCTCAGCGAATTCGCGCTCCTTCAGTTTCTCGACGCTGGTCGTCAAGCGGCGGCGGAGCTCTTCATATCCGTGCGCGAAGGTCGAGAGAAGCAGCGTAATCGCGAGCACGATCCACAGCAGCGACCGGGTTTCGTTACCGAAGATGTCGCGCACCATCGGACGCCCGGTCACGACGAGGGCGCTGATCAGGAAGCCGATTACCCATCCGACGAAACCGGCAACGACGGACAGGAGGACGCGCAACGGCGCTCGGAAGGGCGAACGGAGCTTGTCGATGTGGCATCCGAGGAGACCGTCAAACAAAACGCTCGACGCGTAGATGCAGAAGCCGACGATCGCGCCTCCGAGCAGGAGTTTTGCGGAAGGAAAGCGATCGGCCCCAACCCGAAACGCAAAAATGAGGATGATCCCGACCGCGATCGATGAGAGCGTCCAACGCCACGTGAGCCTGTATCGCGACTGCCCCATAATCTCCTTGGATGTCTTCTCGATCGTCGCGCAATCGCCTCGATCTCGCAATCGTGTTCGGCGTGGCGGTCGTGGCTAATTGCGTCTATCTCTATTTCAGCAACGGCGATTTCTACTATCCCGACTCGTTCACCTATCTCGCTCCCGCGCGGAGCCTCCTTCATGGCCTCGGATTCGTCGATGCGTCAGGCGCAGTTGAAACGATCCGCACGCCCGGCTATCCGCTGCTCCTCGCGCTTTTCGGCGCCCGGACGCTGCCGGTCATCATCTTCCAGCATCTCATCAATGCCGGCCTCGCGATCGGAATTTACCTCCTCGTTCTGTATCGGGCCGATCGGCGTCCGGCGCTGATCGCATCGCTGCTGTTTTCTCTCGATGTGCCGACGATTCACTACTCGAACAAGCTGCTGACCGAAACCATCTTCACTGCCTTGTTGTACGTCATTTTCGTGCTGGCGTTGCAACGCCCGCGATTAATCGTCATCGGACTGCTGACCGGAGTGCTCGTTCTGATTCGACCGATCGCGCTGTTTTACTTCGTGGCGCTCGGGTTTTACTTCCTCGTGCGGCGTATTCCGAAGCGTCAGTTGCTGATCTTTGTGGCGGTGGCGCTCGCACTTCCGGGCGCTTGGGCGCTGCGCAATCGCGTACGCACCGGTGTCTTCACCATCTCATCCATCGGCGATTTCAACCTCCTCACCTATCGCGCTGCGGGAGCGCTCGCAATCGAGGATGAAGGGGACTTTCGAAAAGCAGTCGCCGATGAAGAGCAGGCGTTGACTGACGAAGTTGATGACGCGATTCAGGCGGAGCTGCACATCCCCGACGCCGGCGAGCTTCCCGACGCCGTTCGCGGCAGTTACTACAGAAAGTACGCATGGCGCATCATTCGCGAGCATCCCGTTTCCTTCGTGCAACTCACCATCCGAGGACTTCTCGTGAACCTCTTTGACAGCGACTGGGATGCAATCTGGGTTGTCAGTCCGATGTCACCCGACGTGCTCGAGCTGGCCCTCGGCGCGAGTCCGATCGTCATCTTCGTGCTGGCGATCGCCGGCACGATCTTCCTGGCGCGCTACGACCGATCGATGGCACTGCTGATCGCGCTGACTGTCGCGTATTTCATCGGCATCTCAGCGGGCGGAGAAGCGGAGTCGCGATTTCGAGTGCCGGTCGTCCCGCAGTTGGCCATCGCGGCGGCCATGGGAGTGGAGGCGATCCGGCGCGGCATTGTGAGCGGCGCCTAACATCAATAAGATACGCCCGCGGAGATGCAACGCTTCGCGTCAACGTTCGCAGTCCTCTTACTCGTTTGCGGCTCGCTCCGAGCGCAAGAGAACGGCGATGATCTGCGAGCTCCTCTCCCAATCCGCGATCAGTTCCTTCTCAGCAATGGCTTCTTTTTCTTCGAGCCGGAACGCGCTCGCGTCCTCGGCGAGAGCGAATCGGTCGTGATGATTTCGGCGGCCGACTCGAACACATTCGCGAAGTCGGACTGGATCAACAGGCGGGCCTTCGGCGAAACAGGGCGGATGTCGCAGGCCAGCGAGCTCGCCGGCTCGCGCGTTCGGATCGGAGCTCCGATCTACCTCGTCGATGGCGAAACGCAGCGCGCAGAGCTGTCATTGCGTCGCGGGTTCGGCCGAAACTTCGAGCTCGGTTGGACGCTTCCGATCAGCAGAACCGCGGGTGGATGGTCCGACAGCCTCATCGAAGGCGTACATAACACGCTCAGCATCGGCAACGCGAATCGCAACGCT
>DATBSF010000033.1:0-12224 GCA_036559905.1 Thermoanaerobaculia bacterium
CGAGACAGAGCGCAATCTCCGCGCGCTCGGATTTCTGAAATCGGCGTCCGTGACCGCCTCCGCGCCGCATGATGGCGTCGTCGACGTTCGCGTCGTCACGCAGGATTCGTGGTCGATCGCGCCGGAGACGCAGGCCGGCAGCCGCGGCGGCATGAGCACGTACGGCGCGACGATGAGCGAGACCAACCTCCTCGGCCTCGGCAAGGAAATCGATCTCGGATACAACAAGGGAGTTGACCGGCGGCAGATCGCGCTCAATTACAACGATCCCGCTTTCTTCGCGCCGTATCTGCGCGCGCACTTCGGCTACGCGCATACATCCGATGGATACAACCGTCAGTTCAATCTGCGACGCCCGTTCTTCTCATTCGCGACGCCGTGGGCATCGGAGTCATCGTTCACCGCGTTTCGTCAGAATAATCGCCTCTATCGCGATGGCGTCGAGGTTTCGCGATTTCAGCAGAACCATCGCGAATTCGGCGCGAGTTACGGCATTGCGCTCAATCCGAATGACGATTACGCGAGCCGCATCACACTCGGATTTCGCTCGATCGACGACGACTTCACGACCATTTCGGGGCATGAGGGATTCGTGCGCATGCGCGAGTTCCGATACGTGCTCGCGCGGTACGAGTACGCCGAGAACGATTTTCTGAAACTGAATTTCGTCAACAAGGACCTTCGCTTCGAGGACTTCAACCTCGGGCGGCGATTCTCGGTGGAAGCGGGCGTGTCGCCGATCGATTCGATCAGTGAGTTTGTTCACGTTCGCGGCGGCAGTGGGCTGCGGCTCGGCGAAGACGCGTTCATCATGCCTTCGTTCGGCGTGTCGACACGGCTGGCGTCCGGATTTCAAAACATGATCAGCAACGCGGGCTTGCTGTATGTGCATCGCCAGGGCGGCGACGCGTATCCGCTCACGACAGTCGGGCATGTCGCGGTCAACAGCGGATGGCGCATGGATCCGGAGCTGCAATTCATCGCGGACGGCCTGGGCGGACTGCGCGGCTATCGCGCGCACTCGTTCGCGGGCAGCCGCTCCATCGTCATCAACCTCGAGGAGCGCCTCTACCTCGGCCGCGAAATGCTGCAGATCGCATCGCCCGGTGTGGTGGCATTTATCGACGCCGGAAATGCGACCGACGGCGGCTTCGGGTCGCTCATGCGACTGAAGAGCGACATCGGCGTTGGAATCCGCATCGGCCTGCCCAGGACGCCGAAGAATCTGCTGCGGATCGATTTTGCGTACGCGCTGAATCGCGATGCGCGCGGACGGCGCGGGTTGCTGGTGTCGTTCTCGTCCGGCCAGGCGTTTTGAGTCTTTGTGTCCTCTGTGTCTCTGTGGTGAAGCATTTTTTTCACCACAGAGGCACAGAGGACACTAAGCCAACGCTCTGACTTCACTGATCCGCGATCGCAGTTGCTCCGTCACCGCGAGTCCGCGTAGCAGCGAGGCGGTTTTCTCGAATTCGACCACCATCGCGTCGACGGCCGCATCGCCGTTGCCGTTCATGATGCCGTCGAGCGCGTGCAGGAAATGTTTCTCGATGGTCTTGCGGGCGGTGTCGCCGATGAACTCCTCGGCGATCGCGCGAATCCGCGCCGCCATGTCGATCAGCTCGCTGTTTTCCTCGTCGCGTTCACGCTTTTTTTTTAGAGCGACGAGCTCGGAGGTGACCATGCCATACAGAATCTTCGCGACTTCGAAGGACGACATATTCAGCGTCCGGCCGATATCGACGATCGAGCGGCGGCCATCGATCCGGGTGATGATCATCCACTCCTGCGGATTGAGCGTGATCTGCTCGTGGCGGTTCTCGCGCGTGAGCAGCTCCGGCACGAGCTCGACCGACGGAATCTTCTTCGACAGCACACGCCACTCATCGAGCCGGCGCGCGGCTTCCATCAATAGATTGGTGTTCGACTTCGTGATGGTCTGGCGGTCGGCTTCTTCGCCGGGATTGAAGAAGAAGTCGCCATGATTCCAGATCGCCAGCGAGTAGATGGCCTCCTCGCCGCTCAGATCGCCGACGGTGGCGTGCACCATCTGGCCATTCTTGAGAAAAATGAAGCCGCGATCGTTGTCGCGGGTCAGAGTAAATTTGCCCGTCTTTCCGCCGACACTGACCAATTGGATGATGTCGGGAAGGGGGAGTTCTTTGAGCGATCCCTGGAAAGCCATCTCTCTCTCATCGGCGAGGGTAAACTAGCGGTTCCGACGCGTCAAGCAGTTGAAAGTACGTGACTTTCGACTGCGCTTAGCGCCCACAACGCGAAAGCCGCCCCGGCGATCAAACCGGTCTCGATGCGAAGTGGATTCGTGCTTTCGCGCAGAGTCGTAAGCTGCGTCAGTCCATCGATAAGCATCGGGAAGGCCGCGAATCCAAGGATCCAGCGGGCGGTCATTTCCTGGATTCGAGGCAGCGCCATGAATAAAAGGATGCCCGCGATCAGGCCCACGTAGATCGCGGCGCAGCGCGCGCAGATCGGCATCGGCACATTCCACAGCTCGAGGCAACGCCGCGGAAGCCCATGACACAGCATGCGAAAAAGCAGGCGCCATTTCATCGACGCGCCGTGCGCGATCGCCCACGTGCAGAGCGTACTGGCGGCGAGAATCAATGCCGAGATGGATGCGATGAGTGCCGCGACAAGGCGCGTGCTGGGTTTCATCGGAATTTGACGGTGGACATCCGATAGACCTGAGCGAACGCATACCCGGCGACGCAAATCGCCCAGAAGATCGTGAACACGACGCCGATGCACAACAGCAGCACGCCGAATCCAGCCGCGAATCGCGCAACGAGCCAGACCACGAACGCCAGCAGGTAATTGCCGAGGTTCGACCGGATGTAATTCCAGATGTTTTTGAATTCGAAGGCCGCGGAGAAATCACCGCTCACCACGACCGCCAGCAGCGCCGCCGGAAGCCACAGCGCCATCGCGACGCTGATCGGAAACATCAGACACCAGATACACGACGCAGCCATGGGGCCGAGCTGGTGGAGGGTCTCGCTCTCGTTTCCATTCGCGCTAAGAACCGCCGCCGGAATCACCCCGATGCAGACAACGAGCATGATCGGAATCGCATAGATGAGCCCGACCACGAAAAGCTTGATGCCCTCGCTGAAGTACTCGCCGAGGTCGTCCCATTCGGGGAGCGGATACTGCACGCCGTTGATGACGTTGCGCACGAGCTTGGCGAGGTATCCATAGATGAAGAAGATTCCTACGATGAAGATCGACGCCAGCGCGAAGACGCCGCCCAGAAGGATTTTCGGAACCCAGCGGGGGTCGTCAAACACATATGTGAACGGACGCAGGAAATCGAACTGCGCGCCCGGCGGCGGGGGTGCTGGCGGTGGTGCCGGCTGTTCCGTTTCGAAGGGCATTCAACGAAGTGTAGCAAGGAGCGTAACGTGGAAGAAAACCGGGCCGTCCAAGCTTCTGTGAGACAACCTTGTCAGACGAGCTGCATTTCGATGTAGAGGAAGGGACGAGGCGCGGCGGGGTCTCGGCCGCGGTACTCGTTTCCCTGGTCCTGCACGCGCTGCTCATCTTCTATTTAGTCCGCCACTATCACCCTGTAACAGAGTCGGATCGCGCGGCGCCGATGGCCCACTATGTCGAGCTGATCCGTCAGAATCCGCAGTTCACCGAAGCGCCCGGACCGAAGACGAAAACCGCTCCGCTCCACGCCGCTTTCTCCGATGCCAACCGCCGCGCGTCGATGCCGCATCCGACGGCCGACACGCCGACCACCCGACCAGGCGAACGGGGTTTCTACACGCCGCCGGCCGCGAAGAGTGGATCGGAAGATGGCGCTCGCGCCCGGCAGCAGGCACAGGCTGCCGAATCCGAACTGACGGCGCGTCCGTCGCAGGAATCGGCGTCGTCGGCCGCCAGCGCAACGTTTACTTACCGTCCGTCGCAGACCCAGGCCTCGAACGGCATCGACTGGCGCAACGCGATCCGCGAAGTCGGAAAGATCGCATCGATCGGAACCGGCCAGCAAGGTATGGACCTCGGCAATCCGGGCGGTGACAAAGGATTCGCCGAGTCAGGTCCGCTTTCGTTCGAGACGCAGTGGTACGACTGGGGCGAATACGCGCAGTCGATGGTCAGCCGCATTCGCGTGAACTGGTACAACAACATGCCGCAGCTCATTCAGACGGGGCTGAAGGGCGTGGTCACGATCCGGTTCACGATTCAGCGCGACGGCCGCATCACCGACGTCACGCTGCTGAACAGTTCCGGCGTCCCGCCGTACGACTTCGCCGCGAAGAAAGCGATCGAGCTGTCGTCGCCGCTCAATCCGCTGCCGAAAGACTTTCCCAATGCGTCGGAGCGGGTGACGTGCATGTTTTTCTACAATCAGGAAGTGCCGACGACGCGATAATAGTTGCAGGTGTCCGTCGAACGCACTCTCTCCCGCCTCAACGTCAATCTACTCGCGACCGCGCTGATCATCGCAGCAGTCGGCTGCATGCTGGTCTACAGCGCGACGCACTTCAATCAGGACGCGCCGCTTTTTCGAAAGCAGGTCGTGTGGACGCTCATCGGCATCCTGCTGATGATCCTGTTCATCGCGGTCGACTATCACGCGCTGATGGAGATCTCTCCGTTTCTCTACGGCCTGGGTCTCGTGCTGCTGGGATACGTTTTGATCTGGGGACGCCTGACGCGGCACGTGCGCTCGTGGATCCACCTCGGAGGTTTTCAGTTTCAGCCTTCGGAGTTCATGAAGATTTTCACGGCGCTGCTCATCGCGAAGTATTTCGATTCGAATGATCACGCGTACCTCAACCTCCGCAACTTCATCGTCGTCGTCGCGATCCTCGGCGCGCCGATGTTGCTGATCGCGGTGCAGCCGGCGTTCGGATCGGCGGCCAGTTTTCTTCCGCTGGTCGGCGTCGCGATGTTCTTCGGCGGCATCAAGCCGCGGTACTGGGTGATCGCGATTCTGTGCGGGTTGATCGCCTTGCCGGCAGGATGGCATTTTCTAAAACCGTTTCAGCGGGAGCGCATCAAGATTTTTCTCGATCCGGCGCGCGATCCGCTCGGATCGGGATATCAGGTGACGCAGGCCAAGATCGCGACAGGATCGGGCGGCATCACCGGCAAAGGATTTCTGCACGGGACGCAGGTCAATCTCGAATATTTGCCCGCGCGTCACACCGATTTCATCTTCTCGGTGCTCGGCGAAGAGTGGGGCTTCGTCGGCGTCAGCGTCGTGCTGACGCTGTATCTCTTTTTGATTCTCGAATCGCTGGGTGTCGCGAAGGCGGCCCGCGATCGCGGCGGCACGTTTCTCGTCCTGTCGTTGATCGCGTTCTTCATCTTCCACGTCGTCATCAACGTCGGCATGCAGATCGGACTTCTGCCGGTGACCGGAATTCCGCTGCCGCTGATTTCGTATGGCGGATCGGCGACCATGATGTTTTTCATGTCGATCGGACTGATCCTCAACGTCGACTTCAGAAAATTCGTCAACGTCTGATGCAGTCGACGATCGTCATCCGGCGCCCGTTCACGATTCTGCTGCTGCTGATCGCGACGATTGCGATCGCGGTCACGACGTTGTGGATGTCGGGGAAGAGTTACTCGAAGATCGATCCGATTCCGTTCGAGGACCTGCGGCATCTGGTGAACCGCGTGGCCCATCGGCCGGTGCCGACGCGCGTGGTCGCGCTGATCGTCGTCCCGATCATCGCGAACGTCCTGCTCTTCATGCCGTGGGGATTCCTGATGTTCATCGCGCTGTACACCGTCGAGCGCCCGACGGTGCAGACGTATGTGCTGACGGTCTTGCTCGGCCTGACCTTCGCGTGCGCGATCGAGGCGTGGCAGTACTTCCTCCCATCGCGCGTCGCCGACATCAACGACATTATTTGGAACACCGTGGGCACTTTCCTCGGCGCAATCCTGGCCCACCTGCGCCTACGCCTCCGCTTCGAATTCGATTAGGCGACACCTCCGATTTACCGCTTTTTCTTCATCCCGTAGAAACCCTGCGTGTAGAGAAGCGGTAAATCGAAGGGACACTGGCGGGCGCGATCCTGGCCCACATGCGCCTGCGCCTCAGCTTCGAATTCCAGTAATTCGATTAGGCACCTCCGACTGACGCTTTTTCTTCATCCCGTAGAAACCCTTCTCCTGCGTGTAGAAAAAGCGGTAAATCGGAGGTGTCGCCCGTATACTTATTTCCATCCATGATTTATGAGATTAAGGCGCTGCAGGACCAGCTCAAGCAGATCCTTTATGGATGCGTCGAGCATGTCCAGGCCACTCGCGCGGCGCTGTATCTGTCGGCATCGGGGGACCTTAACGAGAAGCGCTTCGAGCTCGTCACCAGTTACGCGTTCAACGACGCGAGCCGCAAAACGCTCAATGCCACCGACGATCTGGTCGATCGTCTGGCCGTCAAGCGCAACGCTTTCTTCGTCAACGGCCTCGGCTCCGACACCCGCCTCTCCGAGCTTCTGTTCCGCCAAGGAAACGATCGCCTTCTCGCCGCGCCGCTCTTCGTCGGCGGGCGGCTGCTCGGCTTCATCGACATGCGCGACAAAGCCGGCAAGAAGCCGTTCGGCAATCCCGATCTCGATGCCGCGCGCATGATCGCGGACCAGGTCGTCACGCTCCTGACCGCGCGAAAACTTTTCGGCCTAACACCGGCAGCGACAGCCGCACCGGTGGTCGTGACGACCGAAACGCGCTACGACCTCTCCGCGCCGGCCGTCAGGGCGATCGAGTCCGCCCGCGACATATTGGCCAAGCGCCAGCTCGCTCCGTCAGCCGCCGCGAAACGCGTGCTGACCGAAACCGACATCGAGATCGTCCGCCTGCTTCTTCCGGCCGCGCTCGCGATTCCCGGCGCCGTGCTGGCGTGCTTCAGCGCGATCGGGCAGATGTACACGCCGCAGTCGATCGTCGCGATCGCGGAGGTGACCGAGGATGCGATCGAGGAGCTGGAGCGACATCTTCAGGCGTGGTTCAAAGGAGTCGCGCACAAAGAATTCGATCTCTCCACTTCGCAGCCGCAGGTGATCTACCCGTTCGGCGAGCAGATCGTTCCGGTCAGCGCCGCCGGCATCAGCACGATCCTCAGCGCCCCGGTCAACTCGCAATCCTTCGACGGACTCGTTCTCACGGTCGCCTTCGAGCGCATTCCGGAAGCGCAGGCGCAACGCGCGCTGACGATGTTTCTGCGTCAGATCGAAAACTCGGTCGAGGCCGCGATCGCAGTCGGCGCCGGGCGAAGCGACCGTCACATGGTCGCCGAGAAGTTGCTCGAGCCCGATTTTCAGCGCTATCCCGAGCTGGTCGATCACTGCCGTCAGGTCGCGACGATGTCGCAGCGACTCGCGACGCTCGTCGGCATGTCGGCGCATCAGGTCGAGATCGTCCGTCTCGCCGGTCTCGTTCACGACGTCGGCATTCGAATGCTCGATTACGAACGCCTGTATCGCCGCCCGAGTCTGACCGCGGAAGAGCTGCGCGGACTGGCGGAGCATCCGATCGTCGGCGCCGCAATCGTCGAGCCTCTGCTGGGCGCCGAAGTTGCGCACGCGGTTCTGCGCCATCATGAGCGCGTCGATGGGAAGGGTTATCCCAGCCACATGAGCGGGCAATCGATTCCGCTGGCCTCGCGCATCATCCAGGTGTGCGATGCATGGGTCGCGATGACGTCGGCAGTCTCGTACCAGAATGCGTTGCCGCGGGGGGACGCGGCGCGGCGACTCCGTCAGGCGGGCGGAACGCAATTCGATGAGGCGGTCGTGGCGCGTTTCCTCAAATCGCTAAACGAAATCGTCGATTGACCCTTCGCGAGAATCTTCGCGCGCTCCCCGCTGCCGCCTGGATCCTGTTTGGCGGAACATTCATCAATCGATTCGGCTCGTTCGTGATGCCGTTTCTCGTCCTGTATCTCACGCGGCGCGGCTACTCGATCGCGCAGGCCGGCATCGGCGTCGGCGCTTACGGAGCGGGCCACGTCTTCGCATCGATGTTAGGCGGACATCTCGCCGATCGCATCGGGCGGCGTCACACCATCGTCCTCTCGATGTTTGCTTCGGCAATCGCGATGCTCGCGCTCTCCCAGGCGCGCAGCTACCCCGCGATCCTGATCCTCACCTGCTTCGCGGGAACAGCGGCGGAGATGTACCGGCCGGCCAGCCAGGCGCTGCTCGTCGATCTGGTCGGAAAGGATCAGAGCGTGTTCGCGTTCGGGATGTATCGCTTCGCGGTCAATCTGGCGTTCGCCGCCGGTCCGGCAACCGCCGGCTTTCTCGCCGATCGCTCGTTTCTGTATCTGTTCGTCGGCGACGCGATCACGTCCGTCCTCTACGGCCTGATCGCGCTGGTCTTTCTGCCACACGGCCTCCGTTCCGACATGAAAAACGAGCGACTCGGCGAAGCGATGCGGCTGGCGGTGAAGAACAAGCCGTTTGTCTTTCTGCTGCTCGCGACGTTCCTGATGACGGTCGTCGATTTTCAACTCGGATCGACGTTCGCCCTGCACGTGCAGGCGGCCGGCTTTCCGAGCCGCGTGTACGGAATGCTGACCTCGGAGAATGGACTCCTGATCATCTGCTTCGAGCTGCTGATCACGACTTACGTGATGCGCTTCCGCGCGCAGCCGGTCATCGCACTCGGATTTCTCTTCACCGGAATCGGATTTGCGCTCACCGGATTCGCGCACACGATTCCGGCGCTGGCGGGAACGGTTGTGATCTGGACGATCGGCGAGATGCTGAGCTCTCCGATGGTGGTCGCCTACGTCGCGCAGATCG
The DNA here is from genome assembly GCA_036559905.1 of Thermoanaerobaculia bacterium. Lineage (GTDB taxonomy): Bacteria > Acidobacteriota > Thermoanaerobaculia > Gp7-AA8 > Gp7-AA8 > Gp7-AA10. The sequence continues at coordinate 8,793 of DATBSF010000033.1, forward strand.
CGCCGGAGCAATATCGCGGGCGCTACATGGGACTCCTCACCGTCACGTGGTCGTTCGGGATGGTGGTCGGCCCGCCGCTGGGAACTCTGCTCTTCGCGCACAACGAGCTCCTCCTCTGGCTCGCTTGTGGTTTCCTCGGACTCACCGCGGCGGTCATTGTCGTAACACTCTCGCGACAGCGAACTGTGTAGGATTTCGCAATGCGATTTTCTGTGGTCCTGACGATTCTGTTGAGCACCGCGGCGGCGTCCGCAAAAACCGTGAATGTTCCAGTCGAGTACTACCGGCTGCCTAACGGACTCAAAGTGGTGATCTCCGAGGCGCATGCGGCGCCGACGGTGACGGTGGCGGTGTACTACGGAATCGGATTTCGCGTCGAGCCGAAAGGTCAGACCGGATTCGCGCACCTCTTCGAGCACATGATGTTTCAAGGCTAGACGAATGTGAAGAAGATGGAGCACGCGAAGATCGTCGAAGCGAACGGCGGGAACCTGAACGGATCGACGCGGCTCGATTTCACGAACTACTTCGAGACGATGCCCAGCGACCGCGTGGAGACCGCGCTGTGGCTGGAGGCCGATCGCATGCGCTCGCTGGATGTGAGCGACGAGAATCTCAAGAACCAGCAGAACGTAGTCAGCGAAGAAGTGCGCTCCGCGGTTCTCAATCAGCCCTACGGTTTGTTCGAGTGGCTCGACATCTGGCAGAACGCGAATCAGAACTGGTTCAACGCTCACAATTTCTACGGCGACCTGCGCGACATCGAGGCTGCGAAGATCGCGGACGTGCGCCAGTTTTTCAAAACGTATTACGCGCCTAACAACGCGGTGCTCACCATCGTCGGCGATGTCGATCCCTCGGCCGTGAAGCCGATGGTGCAGAAGTATTTCGCCGACATTCCGCTGCAGTCTGTGCCCGAGCGCCCCGACATCAACGAGGGGCCGCAGACGCAGGAGAAGCGCCTCAAGCAGACCGACAAGCTCGCCAATGTCCCGGCGCTGGCGTTCGGATATCACCTCCCCGATCAGGATTCGCCCGACTATCCCGCGATGGTCCTGCTCGATCTGATCCTGCAGGGCGACGACAGCTCGCGTTTCTATCAGCGGCTCGTGAAAGAGAAGGAGATCTCGATCGACTTCGCGGGCGGAATCAACTTCGAGCTCGGAAATGAATTCGATTACGACGGCCCGATGCTGCTCGTATCGCGCACGACGTACAAGCCGGGTCACACCGGCGACGAGATCCTCAAGGAAGTCGACGCGATCGTGCGCGACATCCAGGAACACGGCGTCACGGCGAAAGAGCTGCACGACGCGAAGGTGCGGTTCCGATCGAACTTCTACGATCAGCTCGAGTCGACGTTCGGGAAGGCGAATTTGCTGGCATCCTTCGCGCTGTTTGACGACGACCCGACGCGCATCAATCGCGTGGTTGCCGCTTACGAGACTGTGACCGCCGATCAACTGCAATCGGCCGCGAAGAAATATCTCGTCCCGACAAATCGCACCGCGATCGATCGCGTGCCGGAGAAGAAGTGATGTTGCTTGCTGCGCTTTTCGCGCTGGCCGCCCAGACCACCGCCCCTCCCCCGCCCGCGCCCGCCCGCCCGATCCGGTGGCCGGCGATGACGGAGAAAAAACTCGACAACGGGCTGACGGTCGTTCTCGTCCCGCTGTCGAACGTGCCGAAAATCACCGCCGAGCTGACGTTCCTGGCGGGACGCGGCACCGATTATCGCGAGCATCCCGGCGTGGCGCAGCTCGCGGGTCGCGTGCTGACCGAAGGCACGAGCAAGCGCACCAGCAGACAGTTGAAGGAAGAGTTGCGATCGATCGGCGGGTCGATGAGCGTCGGCGTCGATGATGACGCGACCACGATCACCGCGACGTCGCTTTCCGAATCGGCGGCCAAGCTGCTGGAGCTGCTCGATGACGTCGCGCAGCATCCGGCGTATCCGAAATCGGAAGTCGATCTTGCGAAGATCAATTTCGCGCAGGAGATCGAGGAGCAGCGCTCAAATCCCGATTTCGTGGCGAACGAAGAGCTCGAGAAGGCGATGTTCGGGCGGCATCCGTACGGCTTCGTCGTGCCGGAGCCGGCCGCGATCGCCAAGATCACGCGCGAATCGCTCCAGAAGTTCGCGGCATCGCACTACGCGCCTAACAACGCGCACCTGATCCTGGTCGGCGACCTGCAGGCCGACGCGATGTTCGATCTCGCGCAGAAGGCTTTTGGAAGTTGGAAACGCGGAACTGCGCCGCCGCTCGAATCGCCGGCGCTACCCAAACGCGAGAAGCGGCAGATCTACTTCGTCGACCGGCCGGGCTCGGTGCAGTCGACGATCGTGATGGGCGCGGCCGCGCCGCCGCGCAAATCGCCCGACTACATTCCCCTTCGCACCGCCAACATGATCTTCGGCGGCTCGTTCTATTCGCGCCTCACGCGCAACATCCGCGAAGACAAGGGCTACACGTACTCGCCGTTCAGCGTCGCCGATCTGCGGCGCCGCGCCGGCGCGTTCTGGACGAGCGCGTCGGTGCGCAACGCAGTCACTGGTCCGACGATCCTCGAGATGCTCTACGAGCTCGATCGCATGCGCGTCGCTCCCGTCACGAAGGAGGAGCTCGACTCAGCGAAAACCTACAGCGTCGGGACGCTGTCGCTGGAGATGGAGAGTCAGGTCGGCCTCGCAAATCGAATCAATACGATTTATACTTATCAATTACCATATAACTTTTTGCAGACCTTCCGGGACAAAGTCGATGCGCTGTCGCCGGCCGACATCCAGAAAGCAGCCGCAAAGTATTTCGACACGTATCGCGGGGCGATTGTGATCGTCGGCGATTACGCGCAGGTGAAGGATCAGATCGCGCCGTTCGGCGACGTGACGCTGATCAAGAAGTGAGGCCATGAAAGCATTCATTCAGATTCTCGTCGTCGTCGTCCTGGCATTCGTGATCTTCAAGTGGTGGAAGAATCATCAGAGCGCGCCGACCGCCGCCGCCGGTGCATCGCCGGCGCAGGAATGCGCGGCCGCTGCTGCCGCCGCCGGCGACACGTGGGGATCGGGCGTCGGACGCTTCGCGAATCCGCCCTACGACGCCGCGGCGTGGGACGACTTCCGATCGCGCGTGGAACGCGAAGCGCGCCAGGCGCAGGAGAAGTGTTTGTGCGGCGACGCGGCTTGCAACACCGCGAAGGGCGCGATGGGCGATCTGCGCAGTCTGGTCAACGAGATGGACTCGGCACTGCGCAGCGGCTCCCCTCCGCCATCCGATCTCGTGCCGCGGCAGGAGGCGATCGACAACGCGATCAACGCCGCGCGCCAAGCCGCGAAGTAGCCTTCTGGAGTGCGGCGGCTTGCCGCCGCTCTTTTGGCCGCGGCAAGCCGCGGCCATGAAAGCGGTGCCAAGGCACCGCACTCCAAATCAG
>DATBSF010000034.1:0-4124 GCA_036559905.1 Thermoanaerobaculia bacterium
TGCGCTGCGACTTTCGCCGCATTACTACAATACCGAAGAGGAAATCGATGTTGCTGTGGACGCGCTGAAGAAGTTATGAAGGCTTCACCACAGAGGACACAGAGAACACAGAGAAATCTATGAAGGATCTTGATTCGATCATCGCCGAAATGTATGACCAGGTATGTTTCGAGGGAGAGCGACCCGACTGGGAGCGGCAGAAGGCGATCTTTGCCCCCGGCGCGCGCATGGTGCGCGTCAACGATGCCGGCGTCTTCGAATTCGACATGGAGTCCTATCGCATCAATTTCGAGGAGATGATCTCCTCCGGCGAGATGCCGAGCTTCTGGGAAGGCGAGATCTGGCGCGAGACGCGCCTGTTCGACGACGTCGCGCACGTGCTGAGCGCGTACGAAACGCGGCGCACGCGCAACGGCGAGCTTCTCAACCGCGGAGTGAACAGCATCCAGCTCTTTCGCCGCGATGGCCGATGGTGGATCAGCGCGATGATCTGGCGTCGCGAAGGGAAGACCGTGCGGCTTCCGTCATCGCCGGCCGGCCTTAAATAGAAGCGCGCACACGATCAGAACCGTTGCGATGCCGAGGATGATCGCGGGCACGCCGGTCAGGTAGGTGAAGTCCTTCGCTGCAAAATGAATCGGCTTCAGGGCGTCGCGCAGTCCGGTCCACTTCGTTCCCGCCGCGATCAGAAACGCGATCAGGACGCCCGCCAGTCCTTCGCCTGCGATCATGCCGCTGGCCGCGAGAACGCCTGCGTCTGATTCCTTCGGTTTGCTTTCGCGACGCGATTCGACAACGCGCCTAACAATTCCGCCGACGTAGACCGGCATCAGCGTTCCGAGGGGTAGATAGATACCGACCGCGAACGACAGTCCGGGCAGCCCCGCGATCAAGGCACAAATCGAAAGGCCCGCGCCGGTTCCGACGAGGCCCCATGGCAGCGAGCCGGCGAGCACGCCTTCGATGACGGTTTTCATCAGCGTCGCCTGCGGCGCGGGCAACTCCGGAGAGCCGAATGTGAACGCCCTGCCGAGCAGCAGAACCGTTCCCGCGATCGCCCAGCACGCGAAGGCAGCGCCGATGAACTGTCCGAGTTGTTGCCGCGCCGGAGTTGCGCCGACGAGAAATCCCGTTTTCAAATCCTGCGAGATGTCACCGGCTTTCGATGCCGCGATGCAGACGACGGTTCCGACCGTGAGAATGGCAGCGCGCGCCGACGGGTCGCGCCATCCGAGCGCGACGAAGACAACCGAGACGCCGAGCAACGTCACGAGCGTCATCGCCGAAGTAGGGTTCGAGGAGACACCGATCAGGCCGACGATCCTCGACGAGACCACGACGAAGCAGATGCCGAAAATTGCGACGCCGAGTGCGGCGATGAGCCGCGCGCCTAGAGGCATGTTGCCGGCGAGAAGATTCGGAACGACAACCAGCGTGATGATCACGGCGATCGGTACCACCACCACAACCCACGCCGGTACATCGCGATCGGTTTCGGCAGTCGAAACTTGCTCCGCGCTGGCGTCGTGTCGCAGACCTTTGATCACAGCCCGGAACGAGCTCCACATCGTCGGCAATGCGCGCGCGACCGCGACCAACCCGGCTGCTGCAACAGCACCCGCGCCGATGTAACGGACGTAGCGCGACCAGATCTGCGCTGCTGTCATCGCCGCGATCGGCAACTTCGCCTCGGGAAACATCGGTGCGGGAAGTCCGGCGCCGACGAGCGCGATCAGCGGAGTGAGGACGATCGCCGAGACGAGACTGCCCGACACGAGAATCGCCGACTGGCGATAGCCGAGGATGTAGCCGACGGCCAGGAGCGCCGGCGCAATCTCGAGCGCCACCTCCGCTTTCGGCAATACCGGGAGATGCACGGCGAGCGCGGAAGGAATCAGCACCAGCGCGCCGATCGCCAGTTTCACGATCGCGCCGACTGCCAGGCCGATGAAGATCCATCGCCCGCCGCCCGTTTGCGCTGACGTCGTAGCGCGCAAGACTTCCGCGCACGCTGTTCCTTCGGGATAAGGGAGCTCGTCTGCCGAGCGGACGATGAGCAGGCGGCGCAACGGAACCATCGCCGCGATGCCGAGGAATCCGCCGAGCAGCGCGAGGATGGCGACCTGCCAGAACGGCGGCGCCATTCCCCAAAGAAACAGCGCGGGGATCGTGAAGATCGTTCCAGTCGCCAGCGACGAGCTGGCGGAGCCGATCGTCTGCGAGATGTTCGCTTCGAGGATGACCTCGCGCTGCCGCATCAATCTGAAGAGCGCGACGGTCAGCACCGCGATCGGAATCGAAGTCGAAACCGTGAGTCCGACGCGCAGCCCGAGGTACGCGTTGGCGGCGCCGAATACGATGCCGAAGACGATTCCCGCGACGATCGCTCGAAGCGTGAACTCGCGCATGCGGCGCAGTTTACGTCAACCTAGTTTTTTGAAGCGCTGAGAAGTTTGTGCATGCTCGCCAGCGGCTCGCTGTAGTAAAAGCCCTGGCCGAGCTCCGAGCCCAGCATCCGGAGTTGTTCAACCTGCTCCGTCGTCTCGACGCCCTCCGCGATCACTTTCAGGCCTAACGCGTGGCCTAACGCGATGATCGCCTCGACGATCGCGTTGTCCGGACCCTCGAGCGCGACGCCATCGACGAAGGATTTGTCGATCTTGAGCAGGTCGACGGGAAATCGCTTGAGATACGCCAGGCTCGAGAAGCCGGTGCCGAAATCGTCGATGGCCAGCGAGACGCCGAGCGATTTCAGCTTCGTGAGGATCTCGATCGTCGTCTCGGCCCCTTCCATCGCGACCGATTCCGTGATCTCCAGCATCACGTTGCTGGGCTTGATGCCCGTCCTCTTCAGCACTTCAGAGACTTCATCGATCAGCGTCGCCTGCTGGAAATGCCTTCCCGACAGATTGACGGAAACCATTAGCGCCAGATCGGGCCGGAATTCTTCCTGCCAGGCTTTCGCCTGACGGCATGCCTCGTACAAAACCCATCGCGTGATCGGCAGAATGAGGCCGGTCTCTTCGGCGATCGGGATGAATTCCGACGGCGAGACGAGGCCGCGTTCGGGATGTTCCCATCGCACGAGCGCCTCCATCCCGACGAGGTTTCCCGACTCGATTTCGACTTCCGGCTGGTAGTAGACGCGCAGCTCTCCCTTCTCGAGCGCGCGCCGCAACTCTGTTTCGAGCTGGAGTCTTCGAATTGCGGCGAGATCCATCGTCGGATCGAAGATTTCGTAGCGCGCTTTTCCGCGGCTTTTCGCCTGATACATCGCGATGTCGGCGTGACGGATGAGATTGACCGGCGATTCTTCTTTTTCGCCGAACGCGATCCCGATGCTGGCGGTCGTGAAAACCTCGTGCGGCCCGACTTTGAACGGTGAGTTGAACGCGCGCAAGAGCGCCTCGGCGAGCCCCACGGCACGCTCGCGGGTCCGCTCGCCGCCCAGCACGATCGTGAATTCGTCGCCGCTGATGCGCGCGGCGAGATCGGTCTCGCCGATGGACTCCGCGATGCGTTTTCCGGCCGCGATGAGCAGTTGATCGCCGACAACGTGGCCGAGGCTGTCGTTGACGACTTTGAAGAGATCGAGATCGAGGAACAGAACGGCCAGCGTGCTGCCGTCTTTTTTCGTTTTCGCGATCTCCTGCTCGAGCCGTTCGGTGAACAGTCTCCGATTAGGAAGCTGCGTTAGCGGATCGTGCAGCGCCTGATAGGAGAGTCTTTTCTCCGCTTCGGCGCGATCGATGTCCGATCGAAACAGCAATCGGCCGCTCCATCCGACGAGCAGCGTCAGCACGGTCATGATGAGCACGACCAGCAGCCACAGCTCGAACTCCGGATCGAGCACGCGTGCGAAATACGACTCATGTCGGATCCAGCCGAGTGCCGCGGGAAGAATCAGAACCGCCGGCAGGAGCCGGCGCAGCATGATGCCGCCGCTGCTGTCGCTGGAAACGACGGCCATCAGTCCGTGCGCCGGCCGTGCGCACAGAATGCCGATCGAGACGACGAGAAAAGTTCCTGCGGTGTGCAGCGCCATCGGAATGTACGTACCGATTCCGTAGAACGACTTCACTCCGTACGCGTAGCCCATCAACGCCAGCACCGACGACATCGCT
>DATBSF010000035.1:0-36633 GCA_036559905.1 Thermoanaerobaculia bacterium
TTGATGATTATGGATTGGACGACGGGATCACGAAGCTCGCGTCGCCGCTGACGTTGTCGACGATCGACGCGTACCCGAAGATCGGCATGCCGGAGAGAAAGTACACCGAACCGGTCGCGAAGTTCCCGAGCTGATCCGGGAAGAGACCATTTGTGCCGGTGAGCGGCATCTGCGTCTGCGCCCATGCGCCGAGCGTGATCAGACGTGAGCTCATCACGACGCCGTTGCTGTCGCGAAGCTCGACTGCGATTATCGTCGCAGTGTCATTGGGATTGAAGAATCCGACATTGGTCCGGTAGCTCGGCAGATTGATTCCGCTGGGAATGTTCTCGACGCCGACTCCGACCAGCACGCCCTGCTGCAGCGCCTGGCTGCGGAACATGCCGGGCTCCGACTGACCGCTCGTGCCGCGGCCGGCTGCGATCTGGTTGTCGTAGATGCGCGCATTGGCGAAGATGTTGCCGGCGCTGATGATGCGAAGCGCGCCGATTCCGCTGACGTCGCCGCTAAAAAGCGAGCTCGAGACGTCACGCAGCAGCGTCGTCCCGCGCGCCGGGATGTCGAGCACATTCACGCTCTGCGCGGCGACGCTCGACGCCGTGTTCGTGCCGCCGGTCGGAAAGAACTCCGCGAATGCCTGCGACGTCGCACTCTGGTCAGTCACGCCGATCGTCGAGTTGTTGAAGATGTTGAGGTCGGTCTGAAAATGCGTGCCGTTCGCGCCGGACGCCGAACCGGCGACCGGGATGAAGACCTCATTCGCCGCGGACAGCGCACCGGCGACTGCGCCGTTCGGGAACGTCGGCGTGCTGAGCGAGAGCGTGAACGAGCACGGATTCGCGAGCAGCTGCTGCGCGAGTGCGTTGCCGATCATCGTTGAGCCGACGATGTGTCCGTTGTTGGCTGTGGTATTCGTGCCCAGGATCACGAGCGGCGCGCCTCCGCCCGTCGGAATGAGCGACAACGAGTTGAAACCGTCGCCGAGGGCGAAGGTCGCGATGTCGAAGTTGAGGGGGACGCTGCCGGTGCCGTTGTTAGGCCCGATGCTGAATACGAACGCGCCGCTGCCGGCATTGGATCCGCCCTGCACATTCGCCCCGCTGATGCGTCCGGCAAGCAGTTGCGGACGCAACGGCACGAGCGATCCGGCAACCGCACCGCTAGGAAACTGTAACGTATTGATCACAAAGAAAAAGTTGCCGGGATTCGCTTGAATCTGATTGATCAGGTTCTGATCGAGCGTCATCGTCCCGGTGAACTGGCCATTGCTGAAACCATTGGCCGAAGTGCTGAAGGTCTGGACGGGCACTGCTGTCGTGCTGCCAGGCGTTCCCTGAAACAAGGTGATCGCGGTGATGTTGTTGCCGAGCCCGAGCGATCTCGCGCTGACGGTCGCCTGCGTACCGCTGAGCGAGAAGTTCACACCGCCGAAGCCATTCGGTGATCCGGAGATCCCGTTGCCGGCGAGCGCGGCGGTGAACGTGTTGTTGGAAGGCGTGATACTCGTGCAAGACGAGCTCTGCGCCATCGCCGCCGGAACCGCAATGATTAGAGTGAGTATTAAAGCTAAAACATTAACTTTGTGCATTTAAACAGTGTCCTCCTTGAAAAAGTTAAATGGTCCGCGCTGCACGGCAGTGCAAGGACGATGCGCAGCGCGTACACTTCCGCTCGATGTTCGGTGTACTGATCAGCCTCGTGATGTCGCAGGCAGCGGGCACGAGCAGAAATCCCGCCGCCGCTCCGATGTCGATGCTGATGTTTCAAAACGGGCAGTGGTCGTTCATGCTGCACGGTCAGGCGTTTCTCAATCACACCAATGCTTCGGGCGCGCGCGGCGGCGAAAAAACTTTCTCGACCAACTGGGTGATGGCGACCGCGTCGCGTCCGTTAGGCCGCGGAGCGATCGCATTTCGCACGATGCTGAGCCTCGAGCCCGCGACGATCACGCAGCGGAGCTATCCCGAGCTCTTTCAAACCGGCGAGACTGCATTCGGAAAACAACTCATCGACGGGCAGCATCCGCATGACTTCTTCATGGAGCTGGCGGCGGAATACCTCAGGCCTGTGGGTCGCGGCAGCGTTTACGTCTATGTCGCGCCGGCCGGCGATCCGGCGTTCGGACCGGTCGCGTTTCCGCATCGCGCATCAGCGGCCGAATTGCCGCAGGCGCCGCTGACGCATCACCAGCTCGACTCGACGCACATCTCGTACAACGTGATCACAGCCGGCGCGGTCTTCGATCCGGTCACCATCGAAGCCTCTGCCTTTCACGGCCACGAGCCCGACGAGCGGCGATGGGACCTGGAAGGGGGCAAGATCGACTCGTGGTCGTCGCGGCTTCGGCTGCAGCCGACGGTTAACCTCGATCTGCAGGTTTCGACGGCGCATCTGACGCATCCCGAGCTCGTCGAACCGGGATATCAGAATCGCACGTCGGCCTCGATCAGCTACACCCGCGGGCGATGGAGCTCCACCGCGGCGTGGGGCCGTGTTTACAAAGAGGTCCACGACCGCGACCTCGACGGATATCTCGCGGAGAGCGTCGTCAAGTTTTTCTCGCGGCACTATCTGACCGCGCGTGCGGAAGTCGCCGAGAAGGACGAGCTCTTTCCGCATCCTATCCTCACAGTCGTGCCACGGCCTCCACAGCCAATTCGTGTATTTCGCGTGAAGGCCTACACGATCGGGTACACAATCGATGTTGCGCGGCCGGCCTATGGACAGATTGGGTTAGGTGCGAATGCGACGCGGTATCAATATCCCGCGCTGCTCAATGGTTTCTATGGCGAGCATCCGCACACTGTCATCGTTTACTTGCGGGGCCGGCTGGGATCTGCGATGAGCCATCACCACGAGATGATGTAATCACTCCGAGAGCTCGACCACGAAGACGTCGAAGCCTCGCATCCGCTCGATGATGTTGTCGACGATTCCGGGATTCACGCGTCCGAGAATTCCGCGACGCGAGGGCTGACCGAGGACGAGAAGGCCAACGTGCTCTTTCTGTGCGAATTCGAGGACGGTTCCGACGACATCTTCCGACTCCTGCGTCACGACGTTGGCCCCCAGCGACATGGCGAGCTGCACGTTCTCGATCATCAGGCGATGCTGTTCGGCGGACATGTTCTCCGGATGATCGCGCCGGCGGCGAACGTAAAGCGCGTACCACTTGGTATTCATCCGGCCCGCGAGGCGCGATGCGCGCAGCAGAAGCGCCTTGGCAGCGACCGGATCGTAGGGAACGGCGACCGCAATGCGTGTCTCGGCGGCTGCCGATGTCACATCGAGCGGCAGCTCGCGACCCGAATAATCGGCCGTCTGCAGTAGTGCCAGCTCGCGAAGCCGCACTAGCATCTCGGCGCGGAAAAAATTCTGCAGCGCGCGGGCGGCCTGTTCGGGCGGATAAATCTTTCCCTGACGCAAGCGCTCCTGAAGCTCCGGCACCGGCAGATCGACGACGATCACCGAGTCGGCGTCGCGGACGATGCGGTCGGGCACGCGCTCGCGGATCTCGATCCCGGTCGCGGACCGCACAACGTCCTGCACACCCTCCAGATGCTGCACGTTGACGGCCGTCATCACCGAGATTCCGGCGGCCAGAATGTTCTCGACGTCCTGCCAGCGTTTGTCGTTCTTCGATCCGGCGGCGTTCGTGTGCGCAAGCTCGTCAACAACCAGAACATCGGGATGTCGTGCCAGGCAGGCATCGAGATCCATTTCCTCGACGCGCGTTCCTTTGTATTCGATTTGTTTTCGTGGAGTGACTTCGAGATCGCCGATGCGGGCGGCGGTCTCGGCGCGACCGTGCGTCTCGATGTAGCCGAGGACCACGTCGATGTTCTGCCGGCGCAGGGCGTGCGCGTCGTCGAGCATGCGCATGGTCTTGCCGACGCCGGCCGCCATGCCGAGATAGACCTTCAGCTTTCCGCGCGCGCGGTCGCGCGATGCGATCGTCAGAAAGTCTTCAGGAGAGCGGCGTTGACTCTCTGTCCGCTTCGGCATGGCTCAGCCATTCTCCATCACAAATCGGGGCTGACCACCACGACTTCGAAAGAAGGCTTGAGGTGAATGAGCTGCTCGGCCATCGTGCGCCCGAATCGTCTCCGCCCGTTCTGGATGAACATCGTCTGGACGCCGAACTTCTCCGCGATGATCCGGAGACTGCGCGCCACGTCGTCGCCTTCCTGCACGATCGGCGCAACGTTTCGGGACGTGATCAGCGCCAGATTGCGCGCGATCACTGCATTCTGTTCCTCGGCCATTACAAGGGACTTCACGATCGAGATCACGAAACACTGTTCGCCTCGCTGCCGCGCGAAGTTCGCTGCCGCCGCGATCAGTTGGTCCTGATCGGGAGCGGTGAGGTCGACGGCGGCGGCGATCGTCAAGGGCGTTTCCTTGCGGCCGCCGCGATGTCGAGATTCAGCAGGAGAACGTTCACGCGGGGCTCGCCGTAGATGCCGAGGAAACGACCCTCAGTCCGATTGCGGATCATGGCGTCGACCTGGCTCTGCGTCAATCCGTTGGCGCGAGCGACGCGCGCCGATTGCGAGGCGGCGTTCTGCGGCGAGATGTGCGGATCGAGTCCCGAGGCCGAGGCGGTGACCGCGTCGGCGGGAACGTCTCTGCGCCCATCGATTGCTTTCGCGATCCCGTCGCGCAGCTTCTTCGAAGTCGGACCGAGATTCGTGCCCCCGGAGTTGCTGGCATCGTAGTCGTTCGCGGACGGACGCGAATGGAAGAAGCGGTCGGACGCGAACGACTGCCCGATGATCTCCGATCCGATCACTTTGCCATCGCGGACGATGAGCGAGCCATTCGCGTTGTGGCGAAAGACGGTCTGACCGATGGCCCACACCGCGAGCGGATAAACGCCGCATGTGATGACCAGGAGGACAATCGTGATACGAATCGAAATGAAGAGATGCTCTTTCATGCGAGCCTCAGTGCGTGCAGCAGTACGTCGATGATCTTGATGCCGACGAACGGAATGATCACGCCGCCGACGCCGTAAAGCAGAAGATTGCGCCGCAGGATGCGCGCCGCGCCTAACGGACGATACTCGACGCCCCGCAGCGCCAACGGGATCAACGCGATGATGATCAGCGCGTTGAAGATGACCGCCGACAGAATCGCGCTCTGCGGCGTGGCGAGGTGCATGACGTTGAGCGCCTGCAACTCGGGAAAGGTCACTAAGAACAATGCAGGGATGATGGCAAAATATTTGGCGACGTCGTTGGCGATCGAGAACGTCGTCAACGCGCCCCGCGTCATCAACAGTTGCTTCCCGATCTCCACGACTTCGATCAGCTTGGTCGGATTCGAATCGAGATCGACCATGTTGCCCGCTTCCTTCGCGGGCTGCGTGCCGGTGTTCATCGCCATTCCGACGTCGGCCTGCGCCAGCGCCGGCGCGTCGTTCGTGCCGTCGCCGGTCATGGCGACGAGATTTCCCTTGGCCTGCTCCTTCCGGATCAGCGCGAGCTTGTCCTCGGGCGTCGCCTGCGCGAGAAAATCGTCGACGCCTGCTTCGCGCGCGATGAACGCCGCGGTCAGCGGGTTGTCGCCGGTGATCATCACGGTGCGGATTCCCATCATGCGCAGCCGGTCGAATCGCTCCTTCATCCCGCCCTTCACGATGTCTTTGAGGTAGATCGTTCCGACAATCCTGTTGCCGTCGGCGACCACCAGCGGCGTTCCACCTTCGCCTCCGACGCGAGCAACGTCCTGCTGTACCTGCTCGGGGAAAATGCCGCCTCTCGCGCGAATGAACTCCGTCACCGAGTCGGCGGCCCCCTTCCGAATCGCACGGCCGTTGTTTTCGAAATCGAGGCCCGACATGCGCGTCTTCGCCGTGAACGGGACAAATCTGGCGCCGAGGTCGTGGAGCTCGCGGCCGCGGAGACCAAATTTCTCTTTCGCCAGAACAACGATCGATCGCCCTTCCGGCGTTTCGTCCGCGAGCGAAGAAAGCTGTGCGATCTCGGCGAGTTTCTTGGCGTCCACTCCCGGCGCCGGGATGAACTCGACGGCCTGCCGGTTGCCGAGCGTGATCGTGCCGGTCTTGTCGAGAAGCAACACGTTCACGTCACCCGACGCTTCGACCGCCCGCCCCGACATTGCCAGGATGTTGTGTTGCAGCACGCGGTCCATTCCCGCGATGCCGATGGCCGAGAGCAGCGCGCCGATGGTCGTCGGAATCAAACAGACAAGCAACGCGATGAGAACGGTCACCGATACATCGCTGCCGGAATAGAGCGCGAATGGTTTGAGCGTCACGGTCGCGAACAGAAAAACAATTGTTAGGCCGGCCAGCAGAATGTCGAGTGCGATCTCGTTAGGCGTCTTCTGCCGCTCCGCTCCTTCGACGAGCTTGATCATGCGGTCGATGAAGGTTTGTCCAGGCTCGGAGGTGATCTCGACCACGATGCGGTCGGAGAGCACCATCGTTCCTCCGGTGACCGCGGAACGATCGCCGCCGGCTTCGCGAATCACCGGCGCCGATTCGCCGGTGATGGCGGCTTCATTGACCGACGCGATTCCTTCGATCACCGCGCCGTCGCCGGGAATCACCTCGTTCGCTTCCACCACGACCAGATCTCCCTTGCGCAACTGCGAGCCGGCAATGCGCTCCTCGCGCCGGTCAGCGCCGGAGAGACGCCGCGCGACGGTCTCGATCTTCGCCTTCCTCAGCGCGTCCGCCTGCGCTTTCCCCCTCCCCTCCGCCACCGCCTCGGCGAAGTTCGCAAACAGCACAGTGGCCCACAGCCAGAGCGTGATCTGGATTTGAAATCGATAGTCGACCGACTGCGTGAGCCCTGGTATCAGCAGGATGGTGGTGAGCAGCGCTCCTGCTTCCACCAGCAGCATGACCGGGTTCTTCATCATCTTGCGCGGATTCAGTTTCACGAAAGCATCGGTCAGCGCGCGGCGCAGGATCGCGCGATCGAACAGCGATCGCGTCTGACGGTTTACTTGCGGCGGTCCGGGAACCGGCGCCCGCAAATTGACGGTGGCGAGTACCTGTTGTTGTGCTGTGGCCATTTTCAAAACACCTTTCCGGCATTCATCAGGAAGTGCTCGACGTATGGACCGAGCGAGAGCACCGGGAAATACGTGAGCGCGCCGACAATCAGCACGACGGAGATCAGAAGGAACGTGAAGAGCGGCGTGTCGACCGGAAACGTTCCGGCCGATTCGGCGAGCTTCCTCTTGGCCGCCAGTGACCCGGCGATTCCCATCAGCGGAATGATCATGAGGAACCGCCCGAAGAACATCGCCACGCCCAGCGCGATGTTGTAGAACTTCGTGTTCGCGTTGAGCCCACCGAACGCGCTGCCGTTGTTGCCGGTCGCGCTGGCGAACGCGTAGGTAATCTCACTCAGACCGTGCGGACCGGCGTTGTTGAGACTCGATGTTCCTGCTGCAGTCGACGCCGCGGCAGCCGTGCCCACCAGCGCTGAAAATGCCAGGATCAGCACGGCCAGCATCGCCAGCTTGACGTCGTGCGCTTCGATTTTCTTGCCGATGTATTCCGGCGTGCGCCCGACCATCAGTCCGGCGATGAACACCGACAGGACGATGAAGAGAATCATCCCGTACATCCCCGCGCCGACGCCGCCGAAGATCACTTCGCCGAGCAGGATGTTGAGCAGCGGCACCGAGCCGCCGATCGGGGTAAACGAGTCGTGCCACGCGTTGACCGCGCCGCATGACGCGTCGGTGGTGATGGTCGCGAAGAGCGCGGAGTCGCCGATGCCGAAGCGCACTTCCTTCCCTTGCATGTTTCCGTCGGCCGCGGCGATGCCGAGGCGTTGGTGGATCGGGTTGCCGTGTTGTTCAGCGTATGTGGCGACAAAAGCGCCGGCGAGGAAAAGGATGGCCATCGCCCAGAAGACCGCCCATCCGTGGCGGACCTTGCCGGTCATCGAGCCGAGGGTGTAGCAGAGGCCCGCGCCGATCATGAAGATCAGCGCCATCTCGATGAAGTTCGAGAATGGCGTCGGGTTCTCGTAAGGATGTCCCGAGTTTGCGTTGAAGAAGCCGCCGCCATTCGTGCCGAGCTCTTTGATCGCCTCCTGCGAAGCAACCGGACCCTGCGGAATCTTCTGCACTTTCCCTTCGACAGTAGTGGCCTCGACGCTCTTGCTGAAGTTTTGGATCGCTCCCTGCGAAAGCAGGAGCGTCGCCGCGATGACACAGATGGGGAGGAGCAACCAGAGCGTGCAGCGCGTCAAATCGACCCAGAAGTTTCCGATGGTCTTTGAAGCGCTGCGCGCGATGCCACGGATCAGCGCGATGGCGAGCGCGATCCCGACCGCGGCCGAAGTGAAATTGTGAAACGTCAGGCCAACCATCTGCGTGAAGTGCGACATGGTCGACTCGCCGCTGTAGGCCTGCCAGTTCGTGTTCGATGTGAAGGACACGGCGGTGTTCCAGGCCAGGTCGGGTGCCACCGCTCCCATCTTGTCGGGATTGAGCGGCAGAAATTGCTGCAGGCGTTCGATGGCGTAGGTGAGAAACAGACCGACCGCGCTGAACAACAGCATCGCGATCGTGTACTGCATCCAGTCGTGTTCCTTCTTTTCGTCGACTCCGCTGAGGCGATAGACCAGACGCTCGACCGGCCGCAGGATTGGATCGAGAAAAGTCTTCTCGCGCGAGAAGACGCGTCGCATATACAGCCCGACCGGCTTCGTCAACGCCAGGATGACGAGCAGGTAGACGGCGATCTTCAGGATCTCGAGAGTGGTCATTACAGCTCCTCCGGGCGGAGCAGCGCGTACAAGAGATAGATCAGCGCGAGAACCGCGAGCGCGAAGCCAACGATGGTTTCGAAATTCATAGCTGCCTCACACCTTGTCGCAGGCGCGCGTGTACCAGATCGATCCCGCGAATAGCGCAATTGTTAGAACCATGAAGATGACATCCCACATCGAAGTCCCTTTCAGAACGTCGCTACGACACCGACGAGTACGAGCATTTCGTTGTTCGTCATTTCGCCACGCGATTTCGAAAATACCGGAGCGTTGGAACGATCGTGACGCCCCTCGATCTTGACGATCAGGTTCTTGTCCGGGCGCAGCTCATAGGTGACCGTCGCGCCGGTGAGCGTCTGCGGCGTACCTGAGATTCCGTTGTCGGGATCGCGAAATCGTTCGACGCGTGTCGCGAATGCGTGGCGGTCGCCGTAGGAATAGCGGGCCCAGATTGACGCGCCTAACCAATTCGCGGCCGCATCGTTCGGAAGACTCTGCCGTCCGCGATCGAGCGAGCCGGCGAAGGTCAGTTGCTTTGTCGCCTGGTACGTCGCGATCCAATCGCCGAGCAGTCGCAGATGCTTGTTGTCGTTCGGCAGCTCCGCACCGACGAACGTATTGAACGTCGCGCCGAAGCGCGGGCCTGCATACGCGATCTGCATCCCGACGGCCTTGGCGTCGTTGTTCTCGCCGATGATCTGCCAGCCGTTGAGAAGGTGCAGTTGTCCCGACCAGCGATCGTTCCATGCGTACGACGCCTTTACGCCCGCCTGGTAATACGGCGAGAACTCGCCCATCCAGCCGCGCGTGTAATTCCAGTTGTCTTTCGAATAAAAACCTTCGTAGCCGATGTGCGATGGAAAGACTCCGGCTTCGAGCAGAACTCCGCCAGAGCTCTTGTAAGAAAGCGACGCCTGGTAGATGTAGCGGAACGTGTCGCGCGCCGGATCGGAAGCGTGCACGAGGTCGGTCCCGTTTCCGGCGACCATCGAGAATTTGAACCCGACCGGCTTCGCGTCGCGAGCGAATTCCACCTCCGCGAGATTGATGGCGAGCTCGTTTGCCTTTTCCGCGCTCGTGCCCGTACCCGGAACAAAATTCTGATGCGTCGCGGGTTGGTTGGCATTCCATGCGAAATACGAATCGAGGAATCCGTGAATCGCGATCGGCTCATCGGCGCGCGCAGCCGCCACCATCAGCAACATCAAAACGACTGCCGCGAAGTAAAGAACGAAATTGTCCTGCTGCTTACTGCTTTTCAACTTTCTTCCCCTTCTCCAACGTCTCTCCTCGGCAATCGCCGGCGGGCTGCGGCGGTGGCACCTGAGCCTGTGTGAGACCTCGCGGATTCGTCGTGGTCGCGCCGATGTTGCCGTGGCGGCTCCCGACAAACGCGAGTGCCGAAAAAAGCATCGTCCAGACCAGCCACGGGCCGAGGGCTTCGATGAGGTCCCGTTTCCGCACGCCTCTTGATAACAGCTGGCGGCCGCGAGGGTCCGGAGAAAGGTCGAAGCAACGTCGAAAGAATCTCGAAGGAAGCGCTGAAGAATTTGGAAACTTGCGCTATCGTCTCCTTAGATGATCGAGACCAGGCTATCCGAGCTTCTCAATGATCAAGCGGTCTCGATCAGTTTCAGCGCCTCGTGCGTTGAGGATGCGATTCCGCTGCTGATGGGGCCCGCGCTGCAGCAAGCCGGAATCTCCGAAGATCAGAAGCAAACGATTGTCGATGCGATCAAGAAGCGCGAGGAGTGCGCCTCGACGATCTCTCCCCCACTCGCCCTCCCGCACACCCGGCATGCGGCGGTTTCGCGCATCGTCGCGGCGCTGGGGATCAACCGCAGCGGGGCGCTGGAGAAAGATCACGATGTGCAGGCCGTTGTCTCATTCGTATCGCCGGAGACCGCGTCGGCGGAACATCTCCGCTTTCTGGCGGGAGTCGCGAAACTTTTTCGCACGCGAGAGGCGGTCGATCAATTGCTCGAAGCGCAATCGCCCGCCGATGTGATCGAAGTCTTGCGGCGGCTGGGGAATTAGAGTTTCAGCACGAAGCGGGCGATCAGCATGTAGATCGCGAGTCCTGTTCCGTCGACTACCGTCGTGATGAAGGGTGCTGAGACGACCGTCGGATCGATATGGAGTTTCTCCGCGGCGATTGGAACGAGCGCGCCGACAATATTTGCCCACGCGCAGACCGTGAGAATCGTCAGGCCAACCACCAGCGCGAGCTGCGGACCTGTGCCCCACAATAGTGAACGCAGCGCAGCGATTGTGCACAGAAGCGCGCCGAGGAGAAAGCCGGAGGCGGTCTCGCGCCACATGACGCGCAGAACGTCGCGCACACGGATCTGCTCGAGCGCCATCGCGCGGATGATCGTCGATACGGTCTGACTTCCGGCATTGCCGCCAGTTCCGATGATCAGCGGAATGAAGAACGACAGCGCCACGACCTTCGCGAGCTCGCCTTCGAAATGGCGCAGCACCGATCCGGTGAAGGTTTCGGCCACGAAGAGAAGCAGAAGCCAGCCGATTCTGCTGCGCACCACGCGAATGATCGACGTGCCGAAGTAATCCAGCGCTCCCCGATTCCACGGCTCCTCGGCGCTGACGCCGCCCATGCGCAGAGCAGCCTGCGTCTCACGCGTGACGAGAAGATCGATCACGTCATCGGCGGTGATGACCCCAATGATCCGATCATTTGTCTCGACGACCGGCAACGCGCTGAATCCATACTTCGCGACGACGCGCGCGACTTCTCCCTGATCCGTCTCGGGCGTTACCGAGACGACTTCGGAAGTCATGATCGACGCAATGCGCGCAGCAGCATCGCGCGGCAGAAGCTTGCGGAGCGAGATCACGCCCACGAGACGATCGTTCTCATCGACGACATACAGATCGGCGACCGTCGCGACATTCGGATCCGCCTGTCGCAGGAACTGGAAAGTCTCCGCCACATTCCACGTCGACCGGATGCGAACGAACTTGTCGGTCATCAATCGACCGGCGGTCTCCTCCGGATACTTCAGCAGGTTCCGTGCGGCGAGAGCGTGCCCCGCCGACATGGCAGCCAAAAACGGTGCACGTCGTTCCTCGGGCAGAAACGAAAGCAACGCGGCCGCATCGTCGGGCTCGAGCGAATCGAGCGCCGCCGAGAGAATATTGATAGGCAACCGCGTGAGCGCCAGCTTGACCGTTTCTGCGCTGGCGTAAACGAGCGTCTCGCCGAGCTGCTGCCGCGCGAGGTGCTGCATGATCGTGACGCGGTCCTCGCGATCGATGTCGCCGAGGAGCTCGGCGAGATCGGCGGCGTGCAGAGGGGCGAGGCCTTCGCGCAGCGACTCCGGATCGTGGCGCGCGATCTCCACGACGTCGGTGGCCAGCAGCGGCGCAATTCTCATGATCAGCCGATCGGCTCGGCGATGAAACGATAACCGACCCACGGCTCGGTGACCAGATACTTCGGGTTCGACGGATCGGGCTCGATCTTGCGCCGCAGCGCGCCGACGTGCACGCGCACGGCGTCGTTCGTCGTGCCGGGCGCACCCTTCCACACGACCGCGATGATCTCGTCGAAGGTGACCGGACGTCCCGCTTTACGCGCCAGCAGCTCCAGGATCGCGAACTCGGTCGGCGTCAGGTGAAGTTCGCGTGAAGCCTGTGTGACGCGGCGGCGTTCGACATCGATGACGAGATCGGGAAAATCGAGCTGTGCGCGCGTGCCCGTTCGGCGAAGCTGCGCGCGGATACGCGCGAGGAGCTCCGGTGTCGAGAAAGGCTTGACGACGAAGTCATCGGCGCCGAGGTCGAGAGCGCGGACTTTGTCGGCATCGCCGCCGCGTACCGACAGGACGACGATCGGAGTCGCTCCGGAGGCACGCACGTGCCCGATCATCGAGAAGCCGTCAGCATTCGGCATCGCCAGGTCGGTGACGACGAGATCGGGAAGTTGCGCATCGAAGACACGGCCGCCATCAGCGCCATCGGTGGCGAGAAGAACGCCGTATCCCTGCTCGCCAAGCTGCTGCGCCAGCGAGGAGCGAATGGAAGCATCGTCGTCGACAACCAGGATTCTGGCTGTCACGCCTGCGGCGCCTCGACCATCGCCGGCAAGACGGCAGCCGGAAGGTCGACGCGCGCGATTGCGCCGCCGCCCGGTCGATTAGCCAGAGTCACCTGGCCGCCGTTTGCCGCCGCGAAGCTCCGAGCGATTTCCAGTCCAAGGCCGCGACGTGCGGTGTCGCTTTCGGATGCACGCTCCGCGATACCCGGTCCACGATCGAGCACTTCGAGGCGTACACGGTCGGCATCGAACGGATGTCGATGCGCCAGCAGCTCAATCGGCGAATTCGGCGGCGACGCGCGGTGTGCATTCTCGACCAGATTCACGAGCACTTCCAGCGTCAGCGACGGATCGGCGTAGACCTCTGGAGAATCATCGTCCACTTCGATGTGCAGCGGATGGTTTTGTTCCACGAGTGGAAGATGTTCGCGAACCGCGCGGAAAAGATCGGCCGCTGGAGTGGGCTCCGGGCGGGGAACGAAGTCGCCCGCCTCGAGCCGCGCCATCGCGAGCAGATTCTCAATGCGACGGCGAAGTCGCGCGGTCTGCTCGGCGAGATCGGCAACGGTATCGGCGAGATCCCCGTGTTCGAGCTGCTTCTGCAGTCGCTCGACCTGCATGCCGATCGCCGTGAGCGGCGTCGAAAGGTCATGCGATACCGCGCGAAGCAGCGACGTTTTCAGCGCATCGCTTTCGCGGAGCGCTTGCAGATGCGAGCTTTCTTCGACAAAGCGTTCGCGCTCCACTGCCAGCGCCACCAGCGCGGCCACCGACTCGAGCGCGCGTTTCGTGGCATGCGATCCGCGCGCGACGAGAACACCGATCATTTTCCCGCCCATGGCCAGCGGCAGGTACACATCGCGACCGCCGCCGGCAGGAAACTCGAGCGTTTGCCCGTGGCGTCCGACGCCAGCGGCGAGATCCTCGACTTCGTCCTCACGATTTCCGATCCACGAGATGACGTTCTGAGAAAATGGACCGTCGGCAAACAGGATCAGACCGCCGCCGGTCGCGCCAACATTCGAGAGCGCACGAGTGGCTGCCTCGCCGAGAGCACCGACGCGATTCGTCGCCGCGAAGAGATCGATGCTCAATCCATACAGCGCCTCGATCTCATTCCGCCGCGCCTCGGCATTCTCCGCCTGCCTGCGCGCCTGCACGACCAGGCGCGATGCGACCAGCGACGCGATGAGCAGTGAGGCCAGCGCGACCCAGTTCGCCGGATCGGAAATCGTCCATGTGCGAACCGGCGGGAGAAAAAAATAGTTGAAGCACAGCGTAGCGGCGAGCGAACCGACCAGACCGGCGGCAAATCCGCCGTTGATCGAGATGCCGAGAATGAGAATGAGATACGCGAAACCGACGGTCGTGGCATTCGCGCCGAGTTGGAGCGCGACGAACGTCATCGCCCCGACCAGAATCGGGGCCGAGAGGATCGCAAGGATTCCGCGAATGGGCCGGGGCTCGGGCACGGAAGGGAATGGTAGCAACATTGCTCAGTCGAGCACGCGAATGGGCAGGACCATCGCCTGGATCCCCTGAAACTGCAGGCGGCGCTCAATAGCCGCCGGGGTCTCGTTGTGCAGCAGGCGGTGATACCACTTCTCCTCGCGGAAGATCAGGCGGCCCATGAAGAAAATCGCGCGCGGAAACTCCTGCGCCACCTGAACGCAGATTTCTTCGACCGTCGAGACCGCCTCCGTCCCGAGCGCCATCCGATAGTCGGCAAGCAATCCTTGCTGTTGAGACCAGGCAATGTATTTTCTGAGGTTTTCTTCCGTGTTTCTCTCGAGACGATCGATTTCCTCTGCACCTTTGAACGTCCCTGAATCGACGACGGCGGCTGATACGAACAGGAATTGTTTGAAGTAGTTCGGAAAGGCCTTGTGAATCGAAAGAATCTGATGGATACCGAACCCGGAAAACGAGGCCACGCTGATCACGGCTGTCTGCGTGTTCGGATCGAGCCGCGAGGGCCCGACGTTTTCAATTGTCTGTGCGGCGGGTAGCGTGGTTAAAACTTCATCGAGGCGCTTGAGACTCGCCCGCACACTCTGATAGTGGCGATGGATTGCGAAGCAGAGTGCGACGACTGCACTCGTCGCGGCCAGACTGATCCAACCGCCTTGTCTGAATTTTTCGAACGCGGTGATTGTCAGAATGCTGACGCACATCACGAGGCCGGTCCCGTGAATGCCTAACAACCTTTTCCAGTTGCGCACTCTGCGGCGTTCCAGAATCCAATGGCGCGACATGCCAAGCTCGGTTAACGAAAATGTGATGAAGACATTGATGGAATACATCACGACCAGCGTCGTAATGTCGCCATGCGTGTAGATCAGAGATGCCGCCGCTGCCAGACCCATCAGGTAGATGCCGTTCTTCGTCACGAGGCGATCGGACAGCTGGCTGAACCGATGCGGCATCCATGAATCGAGCGCCATGTTCGAGAGAACGCGCGGGCCATCGAGGAATCCCGCTTGCGCCGCGACGAAGAGGAGAGCGGCCTCCGCGGCCAGGCAGAGAATCACGAATCCTGTTCCGGCCGGCAGTGAGCCGACGTGCCACTGCCCGAACAGATTGGACAGCAGAACAGCATTCATCGTCTTCCCCGCCACGGGCAGAGAGCGCGTCAGGAGATAGCCAAACATGATTCCGCCCGCGGTGAACGCCAGCGAAGTCGCCATGAGCGCCATCGTTCGCTTTCCGGTGCGGACGCGCGGCTCGCGCAGAATCGCTACGCCGTTCGAAACAGCCTCGATGCCGGTGTACGTCCCGCCGCCTAACGAGTAGGCGCGCAGCAGAAGCATCATCAGAGGAATCCATCCCATCGCCTGAACGGATTGGTGCAGGTCTACTCGCGCGTCGTGAAAGACTTTCGGTAGTCCGGTGAAGTGCAAACCGATGACGTAGACGATCGCGAACGCATGCGTGACGATGAAGAGGATGAAAATCGGCGCGAGAACATTGACGGATTCACGCACACCGCGGAGATTGAGGATGACGAGCAGGAGAAGAATGGCGAATTCCGTCGTCAGCTTGTAACCGGCATACGCCGGCGGCAGGAATGACCAGATCTGATCGCAGCCGCTGGCGATCGAAACCGTGATCGTCAGGACGTAATCGACCAGCAGCGCGCATCCGGACACCACGCCGACGCGATTGCCGAGAAGCTTCGACGCGACGAGATACCCACCACCGCCGCCGGGGAAATGTTCAATCAGATTCGAGTAGGCAATCGAGATGGTTGCGATCGTCAACGCGGTCATCGCAACCAGGATGATCGACAGGTGGTAATGCGTTCCCAGCGCCTTGTACGCCTCCTCGGGACCGTAAGCCGATGACGAGAGTCCGTCAGCGCCGAGGCCGACCCAGGCGAGAAATGCGGCGAGGGAAACGCGATGGAAAATGTGAGGATCGCTGACGTCGCGAGGCGGTCCGATGATCAGACGGCGGATGCGCTGCGTGGGACTCGTATCATCGTTGTTGTTCACGATGGCTGGCCGTTGCCGACCACGACGACATCAAAAGAGCGCTGCGCGCGAACCACGCGATCCACCGTGTCGGGCCGGAATCGACGAAACAGCCGCGACTTCCGCGGCGCGCCGAGGATCAGGACGTCGATCTGTTCGCGCCTGGCCAGCAGGAGAAGTGTGTCCGCGACATTCTCCCCTTCGCAAAAGAAGACGGTACCGCCTGACGACATCGCCAACTCTGCGTGACGCAGCGCGTTGTCCGCGCGCGGCGATGACACATCATCGTTGCAGATGACAAAAGCAACCCAGCGACCGTTCAGTTGGTGGGCCAGCTCCGATGCGCGATCGACAAGGGCCTGGGCGACGTCTGCATCCTCCGGAAGAGCCACACCGACACTTGTCACGCCCGGAGATTGATGCAGACGTCGAAAAAAGTCCGAAAGAAACCCGAAAGATGCGAGGAGCGCCGCCATCCTGGCGGCGCCGGCGGGCTGAAAGCCGGCGCTCCACTCCTACAACAAACCGGTAGCCTGGAACGCCGGCACGATCTGGCAGATGCCGGCCGCGCCGCGAATTCCTTCCAGACGCTGCATTTGATCCTCGTTGAGCAGGTGTTGAAACTCCGTTGCGGCTTGCGCGTTGACTACTCCCATCTGCTCCTGAAGCTTTCGCAGCTCGATAAACGCATTTCCGATGGCGACTGGATCGGGATTCGGATCCGCCAGCGCCTTCCCGATCGCCTCCTGCTTCGCCTGCGCCTGCTGGGCGATCGGCTGCATGGCGGCCTCGCGGGCGTGCAGAATAGTGTTCCACGCCGTAACCTGATCCTCCGAGAGCTCCAGTACGTGAGTGACGATAGTGACCGGATCGGGTTGCTGAGCGAAAATCGGTGAGCAGACCAGCAACAGGCAAACCATGAGAGCGAAACGTTTCATGACGTCCTCCATCGGTGCATTGGTGGAATCGCGGACCGGGCGATATGACGTCATACGCCGCGCCTTGCCGAACGACAAATCCTCGACTGAAGCCGTCATGGAGATCGAGCGAGAGATCGAGGAGCTCCACGCGGCGAGTTTCGGCTGGGCGATGTCGTGCTGCGGCCGCAACCGGCAAGATGCGGAGGAAGTCCTGCAGGACGTTTACGTGAAGATCTTCGAAGGCAAGGCGCGATTCGATGGACGATCGACGCTCAAGACCTGGCTGTTCAGCGTCATTCGACGGACGGCCGCCTCGCAGACGCGACAGAGGATGTTGCACGACGTGCTGACCGCGAAGTGGGCGCGCCGTGAGCTCGATCCGGTTTCGCCGACGAGCGACGCGGCGGCGCAACACGCTCAGACATCCGAGGCGCTGATCGCGGCGCTGCAACAACTAGCGCGGCGGCAACGCGAAGTCCTCGAGCTGGTTTTCTATCACGACATGACAGTCGAAGAAGCCGCCGCCGCAATGGGCGTCTCCCTCGGCTCCGCGCGCGTGCACTATGACCGCGGAAAAAAACAGTTGCTCGCGCGACTCAACGGGAAACTATCGCTATGAACTTGCAACAGGCATTCGACGCACTCCGCCAGCAGGAAACGGCGTCCGCTCCGCGATTCGATCGGATGTGGCGTGCGCGCGCGCCGCGTTCGCTGACTCCGCGGCTCGCGTTTGCCGCGATGCTGCTGATCACGGTCGCTGTACTTGTCTTTCAACCCCAGAAGCCGCAGCCATCGATCACAGCGTGGAAAGCGCCAACCGATTTTCTGCTGCAGACACCGGGACGCGAGCTCCTGACTTCCGTTCCCGATTTGAAAGGAAGCCGCCAATGAAACGCACACTGCTGATCCTTTTTCTGAGCACCGCCGCATTGGCGCAGCAGCCGCCGCAACCGCAGGACGATCCGATCGGCCAGCAGCTCTTTCCGCCCGAGCTGATCATGTCGCAGTCACAGAAGCTGCATCTCGACGACAAGCAGCGCGCGACGATCAAGACCGAGGTCCAGCGCGCGCAATCGAAGTTCTTCGATCTGCAGTGGGAGCTCAAAGAAGCGAGCGACACGATGGTGCAACTGCTCCAGCAGACGCCGGTCGACGAGGCGGCCGTGCTGCAACAGGCAGACAAGGTGATGGGCTACGAACGCGAGATCAAGAAGATCCACCTCGCGATGCTGATCCGCATCAAGAACTCATTGACTCGCGATCAGGTCGCGGAGCTCATGCAGATGAAGCGGGAGATGGGCAGACGCCCGTAACGCCGGCGGCCTCGCCGGCTGTTCCGCAGCCGGCCCCGGAGGCGCCCTCGATCGATGAATCCGGCCGGCCAGCGGCCGGCGCTACGACTCAGAACGTGACCGTAGCCACGATTGTGTCCTGATAGTTGAGTCCCGCGCCGCCGGTCTGAGGATCCTGTCCGGCCGTAATGCGGCCGTAAGCGGTCGCCGACAATGCCGTGTTCTTCGAGACCGACGGACCGAGCGTCACGGTATTGGTCACGTTCCAGACGGTTGTCCTGCCCGCGTCGCTGTAGATTTCATAAGTGAGAAAGTTGCCTCCCCCGCCGGCGTCCTGCATTCGCCGAATGACTCCCGAGGCGTTCGCGCCGAGGTTCATTGAGATGACGCCGCTGGTTCCTTTGGTGCAGTTGATCGACACCGTTCCAGTTTGATCGAGTGGCGCCGCGGCGAACGGATCGTAAGCGCCGAATGCGATTGCGAACGCGCCGATGGTGCACTTCGGTGCGACGGAAGCGGTGATGTTGTTGGTGTTGGTCGTCGCAACGCTTCCAGCAAAGGCTGAAGTCGCGACAAAGATTGAAAGAGTGATTCCGAATCGTGCGCTCCGCATGACCACCTCTCTGTAATGGTTGACGAGGGACAAACTCGGGTTGCTGTTCCCGGTATTCGTCCGCTCGCCTGCGAATGGCAGTATCGAGCGAGTTCGCTAAGGAAGTAAGGAAGAAAAATACCCGAGCGTCGAGAGGATTTATGTGACGCACGTCACATTTCGACTCGACGATATTTGTAGTGGCTGACCAGCGGCGATTGCACGGTGCGGATCAGCTCGAAGCCAGCCTGACGCGCATCCATATTCTCAAAAAGCCGGGAGCCGGCGCCGAGCAGCAGCGGAACGACGTGGAGCTCCATCTCGTCAATGAGGCCGGCCTTCATGTACTGCTGCGCGACATCGGCGCCGCCCGCCAGTGAGACGTCTTTGGCGCCTGCGGCTTTCTTCGCCCGCTCGAGCGCCGATTGAATCCCATCGGTGACGAAGTAAAACGTCGTCCCGCCCTGCATCTCGAGCGGCTCGCGCGCGTGGCGCGTCAGCACAAAGACCGGCGTGTGGTACGGCGGATTCTCGCCCCACCACCCGCGCCACGGATCCTTTCCCCACGGACCGTGTCCGCCGCCGAACATGTTGCGGCCCATGATCGTGGCGCCGAGGTTGCGGAAGGTCTCTTCGATGATGGCGTCGTCAGGGCCGACCTCACCGCCGTCGGTGCCGTGCATTTTGTGAAATGCGCGCGACGCGACCGCCCACTCGTGGAGCTTTTCGCCACCTTCGCCGAGCGGATCCTTAACGCTTTGATTCGGACCGGCGACGTAGCCGTCGAGCGACATCGTGATGTTGAATCGGAGGATCGGCATCGTTCGGTATCCTAGTAGAAATCGTGACAAGTAACGGAAAGTCGCGGATCCTCGACGCCGCCGTCAGTGTGATCATCGCCGCGATTTGCGCGCTCGCGTATCGAAAGATCACCCGCCTCTGGTGGATGTGGGACGACCCGTTTCATCTGAATCTTTCTGCCACAACTTTCGGGCAGCTCTTTTTCGGTCGTCATTTTTGGCAAACGACTCCAGCCCAGGTGTACGCACCGCTACTCCTTGTGTCGCTCAAGGCGGATCGGCTGGCCTTCGGCCTGAATGCAAACGCGTTCTATCTCCATCAATTGGCGGCGGTGTCACTCGGCGCGATCGCGTTGTATTTCGCGCTGCGCCAGACACTCGATCCAATCGCGGCCAGCATGACCGCACTCCTCGCGTTCCTCGGTCCTGCTTTTGCGCGCACCGTCCCGCAGTTAATGACGCGACACTATTTCGAAGGACTGATTTTCGTATTGGCTGCGTGGATCGCGTTCGCGCGAAAAAAGCCGGCATTGTCGGCGATCTTGTATTTCATCTCGACTCTCGCGAAGGAAGTCTTCGTACCCTTGCCACTGGTGCTGCTCGCGGTTTATCCGAAACGGTGGCGCGAGCTCTTTCCCCATGGAGCGGCGCTGATCGTGTATTCCATTGCCAGGATCGTCATTCTCGGTTCTGTCCACGGTTACGGCTACACCGTACAGGCGTACCGGTGGCCGCTCGCGATCGTCACTGCTCCCGTTCGTATCGTTCGAGCTCTCATCGGCGACGCGGGGATTGTCGGAATCTGTCTCGTCGTCGCGGTTCTCTCATGCGTCGCGGCGATCTTCATTCGCGACCGCCATCAGAGACTCGTCATTGGCGCAGCCGCGTTCGCCGCCATCGTCCCGATTCTCCCTGTTTCGATCGACGTGCAGTCGCGATACGTTCTGCTGACGTGGCTGCTCGCATCGGTCGCCGCCGGCCTCTTGCTGAAGCGCTTCACGCTCGTGATCCTGATTGTCGCAGTAATCGCGAATCGCGCTCAGTGGACGCATACGATGCGCGAGACGACGCGGATGTCCGCGGAGGCGCGAGCGTACGCCTCGAGCACCGCTGGCGATTTACTCTTGAATCCACTCGTGCCGCCGGCCTCGATCATCGAGCTGCGGAACCTCACACACTCGACCGGCCGCTGGCTCTACGACCAGCAGCCAATCTGCGCGAAGCGCGTTTCCGGCGGTCACATTCTCAGCTACGCCTCCGCGTCACGCGGCGTGCGTGAGATGTCGGCCGGTGACATCGCATCGGAGTGTGCGTCGATCCGTTCCGCGCCGCTGTCCGTCACGCTTTCCGGAGCGGGGGATCGCGTCTTCTGGAACTTTGGTCCCTATCGCGACGGCACCTACCACATCATTCTGAACGACGGCCTGCACGGTTTCGAAGTTCCGCGGGCGGTTGGCTTTCGACTGAGCGGAATGAAGACGCTCACTCTGCGCGTCCGCTATGATTCTCCGACAGGCTGGAGCACTTATTCGCCTGACCTGACCGTCGATCTCGCCCATTTCGAGACCGTCACCTGGTATCGATGATTCTCAATCGCGATCCTTCAACGTTATGTGGTGCGTACCAGACGGCTGAGCCGTTTCCCCACATCGTGATCGACGGTCTCTTCGATGACAGAGAGCTGGACCGTGTGATCGCCGACTTTCCGGCGCCCGATCAAATGCGGTGGGCGCGTTTCGACAATCCACAGGAAAAGAAACTCGGCTTCTACTACGAGAGCAGCGCGATTTCCCCCGTCATCCGTCAGTTTCTTGACGCCATGAATGGTTTTGAGATGCTGCTTTTCCTCGAAGCGCTCACTGGCATCGACGGACTGATACCGGATCCCTATTTTGGTGGCGGCGGGCTCCATCAGATTGAAGCGGGCGGTTTTCTCAAAGTGCACGCCGACTTCAACGTGCATCCGAAGTTGAAGATCGATCGCCGTCTCAATCTTCTGCTCTACCTCAATAAGGATTGGCGAGAGGAGTATGGCGGCCACCTCGAACTGTGGGACAGCGAGATGAAAGCATGTCGGAAGAGAATCCTTCCCGTCTTCAATCGAACGGTGGTCTTCTCCACGACCGACACTTCGTTTCACGGACACCCTCAGCCGCTGACGCCGCCCCCGGGCCGGACGCGAAAATCGATATCGCTCTACTACTACTCAGCTGGCCGCCCCGCGAGCGAAGCCTCGCCGCCGCACGACACGATTTTTCGCGAGCCGCAGAGTTAGATCGCTTCGGGGAAGATCGCGTCATGGTACGTATTCATAATACGTATCAAGCTCGCGGCGTTAAGGCCGCTACGGATTGGCTGGGGAGGATGGATTCGAACCATCGAATGTCGGCTCCAAAGACCGATGCCTTACCACTTGGCGACTCCCCAACAGTGTGGCCTGCGCTCACAACCCTATCAAAGTAAACCCGATTCCAGCGCCTTGAGCACGGCGCGGGTGCGGTCGCGCACGCCCAGCTTCGACAAAATACTCGAGACCTGATTCTTGATCGTCCCCTCGGCAGTGCCGAGGGCGTGGGCGATCTCCTTGTTGCTGTAGCCGCCAGCCATCAGGCGGACGACTTCGCGCTCGCGCTCGGTCAGCTTTTCTTCGGGCGGCGGACCGGCGGCGACATTTCGAAGGAGCCGCTGCGTGATCGCCGGCTGAAACATCGTCTCGCCGGCCGCGATCGATCGAATCGCGTGAATGAGCTGCTCGTACGAGACATCCTTCAACATGAATCCGCGCGCTCCGGCGCGGATGCCCTCGAGCACAACCGCGCTGTCTTCGAACGTCGTCAGGATCAATGTCGGCGGCAGCGCATTCGCGGCCGAGAGCTCGCGCAGGACATCGACGCCGCTCTTCTTCGGCATCCGGAGATCGAGAAGCAGCACGTCGGTTTTCGATTGCGGAACGCGCTCGATCGTCTGCGCGCCATCCTCGGCCTCGCCCACAATCGTCAACTCGCGATCTAGTTCCAGGAGACGGCGGATTCCCTGACGCACGAGGAGTTGATCGTCGGCGATGAAGACGCGAATCACGGCAGGATCGCGATGACGCCGAAGCCGTGTCCCGGCTGATTGAGAATCTGCAGCTGCCCGCCCGCCGCTTCCACCCGCGCGCGCATGCCGCGAAGGCCGAATCCTTCGGACGTCGCGTCGCTGCCGCGTCCATCGTCATGCGCGCGGATCTGCAGATGTTTGCCGCTGCGTTCGATCGTGATCCACAGGTTCTCGGCCGCCGAATGGCGCGCCGCATTCGTCACGATCTCCTGCGCGCAGCGCAGCATGATGTGACTCAATTCCAAGCCTTCCTCGAGCTGCAGATGCACGCGCGGCTTCGGAACATTCGTCGCAAGCGCTTTCAGCGACGCTTCGATGTCGGCCGGCTCGCTGTTCGCGACGATCGCGCGGACATCGGTGAGCACGCTGCGCGCGAGCGCCTGTGCTTTCTCGACATCGGCCCTCGCCTCTTCGCCTTCGCGCAAAAGCGCCGATTCGAGATTCAGCGTCAATGCAGTCAGATGATGACCGAGGGAGTCGTGCAGCTCCTGCGCGATGTGAAGGCGCTCGGCCGTCCGCGCTTCGCGCTCGACGACCTGGAATGTGAAGAACGCAAGAAGCTGGAATCCGAAATACGGCGGCACGAGCAGGAACGCCGATCGCGGAGTCCAGTGGATCGCAATGGCCGCAGCCAGAAGGAGCGTCTGCGCAACGATCCAGATGAGTCCCGTCCTCCGATTGACGCGCGCGCCGAGCTGCATCGCGATCAGCACCATCAGCGTGCCTTCGAATCCATCGCAAAGGAGAAGAACGGTGACGATCACGCACGCCGCCTGCAGCGCCAGCAGCCACACGCGCGGCCATCGGATGTCCGCGAGAAACAGGATCGCGAAGAGCGCATACGCGATCGCCCACGCCGTCATCCGTCCCGGAGTATTCGCTCCCTGGATGATGACCGGCAGGCCGACCATGATCCAGACGATCAATCCCGCGATCCGGAGAATGCGCTGCATGGTGGAGAAGGATGACACATCGGATCGGCGCGGCGAATAGGCCATCCGGCACATGCGCATCGCCCGCAGACGGCTTAGCTTGTGGCCATGCTTGCAATCATCGTTGCCGCCGCCCTCTCCGCCGATCCCGCCACCACCACCGCAAAACGCAGCGAGGTCACAACCGCGCTCTTCGCGCTGGTCAACGGCGAAAGCTTCAAGGACCCAAAAAAAAACGATGCACTGCAAAAGATTCTCGCGAACCATCCGCAGCTCGATATTTACGAGACGGCTGCCCTCGGCACCGCCACCGAGTTGGAAGCCATGCTGCGCGATTACCCGGATGCGGTGAAACGGCCCAACAGCTTCGGCTGGACGGCACTGCACATGGCGGCGTTTGGCGGGAATGTCGCCAACACGCGACTGCTGATCGACAAGGGAGCCGACGTCAACGCCCGCGCAAAATCGAGATTCCTCAACACTCCGCTGCAGACCGCGCTGCTCACCGGTCAGTACGAGACTGCCAAACTGCTCCTGGAGCACGGAGCCGATCCGCTGGTGCGCCAGTCGAAAGGGTTCACGCCGATGCACGAGGCGGCATTGTTAGGCCGCGCCGATCTGATCGAGCTGCTCCTTGCGCACGGCGCCGAGATCAACTCGATGGCCGACAACGGCCACACGCCGATGGCCGAGGCGCTTCGGGGCCATCATGAAGACACCGCCGCGCTCTTGAAGTCGAAGGGCGGGAAAATCGAGCCGACTCCGCTCGAAAATGAGGCGCCGAAAAAGAACACTCAGTAACGTGCTCCTCCCGCGCCTTGGCGTAAGATCTAAGCCTTCGCACCGTGCGCCTACGAGCCCTCCCGCTGCTGTTCATCTGCGCGACCGCCCTCGCGCAGCGCATCCCCCTCACCGACCTCGGCACCGGCACGTACCTCGGCCAGTTCCAGGGCGGGCTGTACGAAAACGGAGCGAACGTTCCGCCCTCCGATCATGCCGGCGCCGGCCTGGCGCAAGCGGCGCTCATCACGCCGCTCGATCGGAACGGGACTCGGTCGCCATCCGGAAAAATCGTAATGATCTCGATCGGCATGTCGAACGCGACGCAGGAATTCTGCGCAGGCGGTAATCCCGCCCCATGTTCATCGTGGTCATTCGTGGGACAAGCGGCGCGCGATCCGGCCGTCAATCACTCGACGCTCATGCTGATCAACGGCGCCCGCGGAGGGCAGGTCGCCGAAACGTGGGACGCGCCAACTGACGCGAACTACGATCTCGTCCGTGACACCGATCTTGTTCCGGCCGGAGTAACGGAGGCCCAGGTGCAGGTGGCGTGGCTCAAGGAGGCGAATCCGGGGCCCACTGTGTCGCTTCCTGCGCAGAATGCGGATGCATATCGCCTGGTCACCCAGCTCGGAAACGTCGTACGTGCGATGAAGGTCCGCTATCCGAATCTGCACATCGTCTATCTTGCCAGCCGCATTTACGCCGGCTACGCAACCAGCACGCTGAATCCCGAGCCATATGCCTACGAGACCGGCTTCGCGGTGAAGTTGCTTGTGCAGGCGCAGATCGAACAGATGCGCAGCGGACGCGTGGATGCACGCGGCGGCGATCTCAATTACAACAGCGTGGCGCCGTGGATCGCATGGGGACCGTACTTCTGGGCCGACGGAATGAATCCGCGCGCCGATGGTCTCACGTGGGCGCGCGCCGATCTCTCTTCCGCCGATGGAACCCACCCTTCGGAGTCCGGCCAGCAGAAAGTCGGTGCGCTGCTCTTGGCGTTTCTCAAACAAGACCCGACTTCACGTCCGTGGTTCCTGGCGGCCGCCGTCGAGCGCCGGCGAACCGCGCACCACTAAGCGCGCGTTAGTGGCGCGCCGCCGCGTGAGCAAGTCGTTCGATCTCGTGAGCAAGATCGGCGGGCTCGATCGGCTTCTGACGGAACACGGCGAAGCCGCATCCGCGGACGCGAGCTTCCTCTTCCGATGAACCGAAGACCGTCAGCGCCAGCGCCGGACTGGCAACGCGCGCGCGCATTTGCGGAAGCAGCTCGCAGCCGTCGATGTCCGGCAATGCGATGTCGCAGACGATGACGTCGGGACTCCACTTCTCCAGGATCTGCAAAGCGTCGCTGCCGGTCGAAGCGGACCTGGTCTCCGCCCCACAGCTTTCGATGACTGTGGCGAGTACGTCGCGATTGTCAGCCTGATCTTCGACGATCAGCACGCGAATGCCGGCAAGATCGGCGAGCAATTCCGTGCGTTTCAAGTCCCGCTGCTGGAACGCGTCGACAGTTTCGATCGTGATCGGAAGGGCAATCGTGAACGTGGCGCCCTTTCCGAGTCCTTCGCTGGCGGCCCGAATCGTTCCGCCGTGCTGCTCGACGAGATACTTGCTGATCGCGAGGCCGAGGCCCACGCCGCTCTTGCGATTCGTGGCAGCGTCGCCCTGACGGTAGCGCTGAAACAGTTGCGGCAAAAGCTCGCCCTCGATACCGCGTCCCGTATCGCTGACCTCGATTTCTGCGGTCGCCGGGTCCGTGCGCCTCAGCCGGACAGAAACACGCCCGTTTTCGGGTGTGAACTTGATGGCGTTCGAAACGATGTTCCAGACGACCTGCTGCAAGCGGACGGGATCGGCAAGCATCGGACACGATTCGCATTGAATATCCGAAATGACCTGAATGCTCTTCACCTCGGCCGACGGTAGGAGGTCGGCCAGCGCTGATTCGACAACCGATCGGACCTCGAGCGGCCGCTTGTTGAGACGCAGCCTGCCCGATGTCATGCGCGTATCGTCGAGGAGGTCCTCGATCAGATGAACTTGCGCCGTCGCGCTGCGTTCGAGCGCCGCCAGCGCTTCCTCTGTCGTGCTCTCATCGAGATCGCCGATGCGCAGCATCCGCGCCCATCCGAGGATCGACGTCAGCGGAGTGCGGAGCTCGTGGGAGACCACGGCCAGGAATTCGTCCTTGGCTCGATTCACTTCCTCCGCCACCAGAAGAGCGCGCTGCGTATCCTCCGCTTTTTTGCGTTCGGTGACATCGCGCGTGACTTTCGCAAAGCCGCGAAGCTCTCCGCGTTCGTCGTGAACGGCGGTGATGACGACATCGGCCAGGAACTTCGTGCCGTCCTTGCGCACGCGCCAGCCTTCGTCTTTGAAGCGGCCTCTTTCGCGCGCGGCCGACAACATCCGCTCCGGTTTTCCCTGCGTGACATCTTCTTGCGGATAGAAGATCGAGAAGTGCCGGCCGATCACTTCCTCGGCTTCGTAACCCTTGATGTGCCGCGCGCCGGTGTTCCAGGTTGCGACGCGGCCTTGCGGATCGAGCATGATGATCGCGTAGTCCTCGACCGTTTCGACCAGCAGACGGAACATCTCCTCGCTTTCGCGAAGCTGCTGCTCCCCGCGATGGCGCGCCTGCACCTGCGAGGTCACGTCGAATCCGAAAATGATGACGCCCTCGACCTTGCCATCGGCGGCGAACATCGGCTGATAAATGAAATTGAAAAATGTCTCTTCGAGCTTTCCGTTGCCGGCCCGGTCCTGCATCACGCGAGCTTCGCGGCCAACGTACGACTCGCCGGTCGCATACACTTTGTCGAGAAGGTCGACGTAACCCTGCGCTTCCAGCTCGGGCCGCGCTTCGCGCACCGGCAGACCGAGAAGTTTTCGATTCTTGAAGAGCGCCTGATAACCGGGATTCACCAGCTCAAACCGGTGCTCGGGCCCTCGCAAAACGGCGATGACCACTGGCGCCTGCATGAACATCTCGTAGATGGTCGAGCGCGGTATCAGCGAATCTGCATCTGAGCTACGGCGACCTGAACCGTTCTTCGTCCGGTTTCGGCGCTTCGGATTTGGCAAGGAGTTCTCCAGTTATTCGGAGCTCTCATGCATAGGGGTTGCCCAGTTCAGGCCGGACGCGATTCCAATCGAGGCGTCTCGTCGCCGAACGGCAGCTCCTGCTGCGAAATCAGCGGCAGGCTCACCGTGAACGTCGCGCCTTTGCCGAGGCCTTCGCTTTCGGCGGTGATGTCGCCGTTGTGCAGATCGATGATGTGCCGCGCGATCGCCAGGCCCAGTCCGAGTCCGCTGCGCTTCGCTGACGAATCGGCCTGACGCAGACGCTCGAACACGTGCGGCAGAAATGCGGGCTCGATCCCATCGCCTTCGTCGCGAATTCGAATCTGGACGTTCCCATTCACGCGATGCAGTTGCAGATCGACCTGCTTGCCGGGCGGCGTGAATTTGATGGCGTTCGACAGGATGTTGCCGATCACCTGCTGCAACCGCGCGCCGTCGGCTTCGACGAGGCCCTCCACCGGCTCGATCTCCGATGTCAGGCGCACACCGCGCTCCGATGCGTCCGGTCGGGCGGTGGTGACGGCGGCCTCGACGATCTCCGGCAGGTGCGTCGGCCGCAGATCGACATGAAATTTTCCGAGGACGATGCGCGAGACGTCGAGCATGTCGTCGATGAGCCGCTTCTGCAGCTTCGCGCTCGACTCGATCATCTGCAGCGCTTCGATCAACTCGTCGGGTTCGTAATCGCCGGCGCGCAGAAACTGCACCCAGCCGAGGATGGATGTCATCGGCGTGCGCAGCTCGTGGGAAAGCGTGGCGAGGAAATTGTCCTTCGCACGGTTCTGCGCCTCGGCCTCGCGATAGCGCCGTTCGTTCTCTGCAGCCAGCGCGGCCGCGCGTTTTTCGGTGACATCTCGGAACGTGATGACCGATCCGATCGACTTGCCCATCTCGTCCTGAATCGGCGAGACGTGAAACTCGACCGGAAAACTCGTCCCGTCTTCCCGGAAAAAAGTCGCTTCCACTTCATCGCGCACGCGATTTCCGCGCAGCGCGCTGTAGAGCGTGCATTGCCGCTCGTCGCAGGTCGCGACTCCGGGGACCGACGGATGCAGCAGCGCATGCACGTCGTGGCCCACGACATCTTCGGGATCACGTCCGATCATTCCGGCGGCGGCAGGATTGACGAAGGTCGCGACGCCTTCGAGATCCACGCCGAAGATTCCCTCGGCGGCCGCCTTGAGAATCAGATCGTTCTGACGGCTGAGTAGCCGCAATTGCTGCGCCTGTTTCTTGATCGCCTCGCGCTTGCGAAACAGCTCGACGAACACGCTGACTTTTGCGCGCAGCACTTCCGGATGGAACGGTTTGAAGATGTAATCGACCGCGCCGAGCTCGTAGCCGCGGAACATGTGCGTCTCGCTACGGCTCAGCGCGGTGAGAAAGATGATCGGCGTGTCGCGCGATTTGTCGCGTTCGCGAATGAGGCTGGCGGTCTCGAATCCGTTCAGATCGGGCATCTGCACGTCGAGGAGAACGACTGCGAACTCGCGATCGAGGAGCGCGCGCAATGCGGCGCGGCCCGACTCCGCCTTGACGAGGTTCTCGTCCATGTCGGCGAGGATCGACTCCAGCGCCAGAAGGTTGGCGCTCTGGTCGTCGACCAGGAGGATGTTGACGCGTTCGTCAGCGTTCGTCATGGTGTCAGGACGAGCCTGCAGCGCTCGACCAGAAATGCCGCAATTCCCTCGAGACGCAAGATTTGATCCACGGCCCCGGTCGCGATTGCGGCCTCCGGCATTTCCCTCGCCTCAGCCGTTTTCGGGTCCTGCGCGATCACGACGCCGCCCCGTTTCTTGATGCGGCGCGCGCCCGCGGCCCCATCGTCGTTCAAGCCGGTGAGCACGATGCCGATGAGAGTCGGACCGTAGGCATCGGCCGCCGATTCGAAGAGGACATCGATCGACGGACGCGAATGGCGCACCGCATCATCGACCGACAAACTGAATTCTCCCTTTTGGACAAGAAGGTGATAGTCGGCCGGCGCGAGATACACCTTGCCCGGCTCGATGCGCTGCTTATCGTCCGCGTCCACGACCGCCATGTGCGTCGCGCGCCGCAGAAACGCGGGCAATCCCTCATTCGAATTTCGATGGCGATGCTGCGCGACCGCGATCGGAACGCAGAATTCTTTCGGCAACGGTTTGAGGATCTTTTCGAGCGCGTACATTCCGCCGAGCGAGCAACCGACGACGATGAGCTGTGTAGCGCCGGCCGCTGGCCGGCTGTTGCGCAGGCGGCCCGCCTGCGCCGGCGAGGCCGCCGGCGGAACAGCCGCCGAGCCGGCGGCGTTACTCTTCACCTCACCCTCCGAAAGAGCCTCTCCTCGGCATCGAGGGTGTCGTAGTAGTCGGCGACGCTCGTATACCGGATCGTCTCCTTCTTTCCGAGGCCCAGAATGCCGAAGTTTTCGAGGCTGTCGAGGAAGAGTTTCTGTACGCGCTCCTGCAGCGTGCCGTTGAAGTAGATCAGCACGTTACGGCAGAAGATCACGTTGAAGTGATTGAAGCTGGCGTCGGTGACCAGGTTGTGCTGTGCGAAGACGACGTTCTCGCGCAGCGTCGGCCGGAAGATCGCGTAGTCGTACTTCGCGACGTAGTACTCCGAGAACGTTCCCGATCCGCCGGCCGCGATGTAGTTGCTGGTGTTCTCCTTCATCGTGTTGATCGGGAAGATGCCTTCCTTCGCGCGCTGCAGCACCGCTTCATTGATGTCGGTCGCGTAGATGCGGCATCGATCGATGAGTCCTTCTTCGTAGAGAAGAATCGCCATCGAATAGACTTCTTCGCCGGTCGAACATCCCGCGTGCCAGATGCGAACGAACGGATACGTGCGCAGCAGCGGCACGACTTTCTGCCGGAACGCGAGGTAGAAGGTCGGATCGCGAAACATCGACGTCGTGTTGATCGAGAGGTCGAGAAGCAGACGCTCCATGCACGCCGGATCGTGCAGGACTTTCTCGAGCAGACCCGAGACTGTGCTGAGCCCTTCCGCGTAAATGCGCTTGAAGATGCGGCGCTTCAGCGACGGCTGCGAGTAATCGCGGAAGTCAAAGCCGTAGTGCTGATAGATCCCTTCCGCCAGCAGCTTGATCTCGATGGCTTCGAGATCGAGTTTCTGCTGTTCGTCGACAGCGCTGACAACCTCGGGCATGGTCATTTACGTGAGCAAAGCGTGGACCTACGAGACTCTGTGTGCTCTGTGTCTCTGTGGTGAATGAACCTCACCGCTATCGGTACAACCAAACCCGCAGCAGCGAAACGAGTTGCTGCGCGTCGATCGGCTTCGTGATGTAGTCGCTGGCTCCAGCCTCCATGCATTTCTCGCGATCGCCTTTCATCGCTTTCGCGGTCAGCGCGATCATCGGTAGATTCTTGTACGCGTCCATCGATCGGATGCGGCGCATCGCTTCGTAGCCATCCATATCCGGCATCATCACGTCCATCAGCACCACGTCGATCTCGGGATGCTTCGTCAGCGCGTCGATACCTTCCGCGCCGCTCTCGGCGTAGATCACCTGCATCTTGTGCCGCTCGAGCAGACTGGTGAGCGCGTAGATGTTGCGCATGTCGTCGTCGACGACGAGCGCCTTCTTGCCGGCGAGCACCGGATCGGATTCGTGGAGCTGCTCGAGGATCTGCCGCTTGTGCTCCGGCAGATTGGCCTCGACGCGATGCAGGAACAGCGCGGTCTCGTCGAGCAATCGATCCGGCGACCGCACATCCTTGATGATGATGGCCTCGGCCATCCGCTTGAGCTCCGTCTCTTCGCGTTTGCTGAGCTCGCGCCCGGTGTAGACGACGATCGGGATGTCGTCGATGTGCAGATCGTTCTTCATGCGGTTGATGAACTCGAAGCCGTTCATGTCGGGGAGTCCGAGGTCGAGGACCATGCAGTCGAAGCGGCGCTCGCGGAGGATCTTCAGCGCTTCCTCGCCGCTCGATGCCGTCGTGATCTCGACGTCGCCTTCGCCGCCGATCAGC
The DNA here is from genome assembly GCA_036559905.1 of Thermoanaerobaculia bacterium. Lineage (GTDB taxonomy): Bacteria > Acidobacteriota > Thermoanaerobaculia > Gp7-AA8 > Gp7-AA8 > Gp7-AA10. Next base: position 31,787 of record DATBSF010000035.1, read on the forward strand.
TCCGCCACGGCGGTGCGCTGCGCTTCGTTGTCTTCGACAACCAGCAGCGATTTGTTAGGCCGCTCGACGAAGCCCTTGATCTTCGCAAAAGCCTCGTCGAGTCCTTCTTTGGTGACCGGCTTCTGAATCTGCGCGAACGCGCCTAACTTCAGTCCGCGTCCGCTCTCTTCGTCCGCCGAGATGATGTGCACCGGAATGTGCCGCGTCGCCTTGTCGTGCTTCAGGCGATCGAGCACTGTCCAACCTTCCATGTCGGGCAACGCGATGTCGAGCGTGATTGCGTCGGGGTGATAGCGCTTCGCGAGCGCGATGGCTGCCTCGCCGCGCGTCGCGACGATTCCGCGGAATCCCTTGTCGCGCGCCATGTCGAGCATGATCTTCGCGAAGTTGAGATCGTCCTCGACGATCATCACGACGCGGTCGCCGTGCTTGATCTTGTCGCGATCATCGGGCACCTGCTCCTCGATGATGACGACCGGCTCCTCGGCCCTTTGGTGTGGCACCGGCACTCTTGCCGGTGCAACAGTCGGCGCGATGGCGGGTGCAACGCTCTCGACGACTTCCGGCAGCCGCTCGTCCGCTCTGCGCGCGGGCATCACATAGCTCTGCGGCAGATACAGCGTGAACGTCGAACCGACGCCGATCTGACTGGCGACTCGGATTTCGCCGCCTAACAGACGCGCGAGCTCGCGGCTGATCGACAGCCCGAGTCCGGTGCCGCCGAACTTGCGCGTGGTGGACGTATCGGCCTGCTGGAACGCTTCGAAGATGATCTTCTGCTTCGCGTCGGCGATGCCGATGCCGGTATCGCTGACCGCGAACGCAATGACGCTCGATGCGCGATCGAGCGTTTCGTGTCCCGGCGTCCATCCGCCGTTGACGCGCTCCACGTGCAGCGTCACGCCGCCCTTGTCCGTGAACTTGAACGCATTGCCGACGAGGTTCTTGAGCACCTGCTGCAATCGCGTCGAGTCGGTGTGGATCGCGGGCGGGAGATTCGGAGCCAGCTCGATGTTGAAGTCGAGCCGCTTGTCCTGGGCCACCTGTCCGAAGGTCCGCTGCATCATGTTGTCGAGGTCGCTGAACGACAGATCGCCGAGGGAGACGGTCATCATGCCGGACTCGATCTTCGACAGATCGAGGATGTCGTTGATGAGCGTGAGCAGATCCTGCCCCGAAGAATGAATCGTCTTCGCGAATTCGACCTGCTTCTCGCTGAGGTTCGAATCGGGATTGTCGGCCAGCAGCTTCGCGAGAATGAGCAGCGAGTTGAGCGGCGTGCGCAGCTCGTGCGACATGTTCGCCAGGAACTCGCTCTTGTACTTCGACGTCAGCGCGAGCTGATGCGCCTTGTCCTCGAGCTGGTGCTTCGCCATCTCGACTTCGCGGTTCTTCTCCTCGACTTCCTCGTTCTGCGCCGTGAGCATCTGCGCTTTTTCTTCCAGCTCTTCGTTCGACTGCTGCAGTTCTTCCTGCTGCGTCTTGAGCATTTCTTCCGACGCCTGCAGCGACTTCGCCTGCTGCTCGAGCCGTTTGTTGGTCTCGGTCAGCTCTTCCTGCTGCGCCTGCAGCTCTTCGGCGAGCGACTGCGATTGCGCCAGCAGCTCTTCGGTCCGCATGTTGGCCTGGATGGTGTTGAGCACGACGCCGATCGATTCGACGAGTTGATCGAGCAGCGAAAGGTACGTCTCCGTGAATGGAGTGAATGACGCCAGCTCCATCACCGCGTAAACCTGGCCTTCGAAGATGATCGGCAGATCGATGATGTTGAGCGGCTTCGCTTCGCCGAGGCCGGAATTGATCTGGACATAGTTGTCGGGGACGTTCGTGATCAGAATGCGCTGCTTCTCGAACGCCGCCTGACCGACCAGACCCTCGCCGACCCGGAATTCCTTCGACAGGTTCTTTCGCTCCTTGTACGCGTAGGTGGCGGCCAGCTTGAGCGTCAGTTCCTCTTTGCCGCCGTTCATGATGTAGAACACGCCGTGCGCCGCGCTGACCACCGGAGCCAGCTCGCTGAGAATCGCCTGCGAAACCGTGGACAGGTTCTTCTGGCCCTGCATCATCCGCGTGAACTTCGCGAGGTTCGTCTTGAGCCAATCCTGCTCGTTCTGCCGCAGCGTGGTCTCGCGCAGCGAGCTGATCATCTCGTTGATGTTGTCCTTCAGCGCCGCGACTTCGCCCTCGGCCTGCACTGCGATCGATCGCGTCAGATCGCCCTTCGTGACTGCGGTTGCGACTTCAGCGATCGCGCGGACCTGCGTCGTGAGGTTCGCAGCAAGCTGATTTACGTTGTCGGTGAGATCGCGCCACGTGCCCGACGCGCCCGGAACGTCCGCGCGCCCGCCGAGTTTCCCTTGCACGCCGACTTCGCGCGCCACGGTGGTGACCTGATCCGCGAACGTCGCGAGCGTGTCGATCATGTTGTTGATCGTGTTCGCGAGCTCCGCGATCTCGCCGCGTGACTCGACCGTCAGCTTCTGCTTGAGAATTCCGTTCGCGACCGCCGTCACAACCTTCGCGATGCCGCGCACCTGATTGGTGAGGTTCGACGCCATCGAGTTGACGTTGTCAGTCAAATCTTTCCAGGTGCCGGCGACGCCTTTGACCTGCGCCTGCCCGCCGAGTTTCCCTTCCGTGCCGACTTCGCGCGCGACGCGTGTGACCTCAGCCGCGAACGAGTTGAGCTGATCGACCATCGTGTTGATGGTCTCCTTCAGCTCCGCGATCTCGCCCTTCACCTCGACCGTGATCTTCTTCGACAGATCGCCGTTTGCAACCGCCGTCGTCACCTGCGCGATGTTGCGCACCTGACTGGTGAGGTTCGACGCCATGAAGTTGACGTTGTCGGTGAGGTCCTTCCACGTGCCGGCGACGCCGCGCACCTGCGCCTGTCCGCCGAGTTTTCCTTCCGTGCCGACCTCGCGCGCGACGCGCGTGACCTCGGCCGCGAACGAGTTGAGGCGGTCGACCATCGAGTTGATCGTGATCTTCAGCTCGGCGATCTCACCTTTCACTTCGACGGTGATCTTCTTCGACAGATCGCCATTCGCAACCGCCGTCGTGACCTCGGCGATGTTGCGAACCTGTCCTGTCAGATTCGAGGCCATCGAGTTGACGGAATCCGTGAGGTCCTTCCACGTTCCCGCGACGCCTTTGACCTGGGCCTGGCCGCCGAGTTTTCCTTCCGTTCCGACCTCGCGCGCAACGCGCGTGACCTCGGCCGCGAACGAGTTGAGCTGATCGACCATCGTGTTGATCGTGTTCTTCAGCTCTGAGATCTCGCCCTTCACATCGACCGTGATCTTCTTCGACAGATCGCCGTTCGCAACCGCCGTCGTGACCTCCGCGATATTGCGAACCTGCGAAGTGAGATTGGCGGCCATGTAGTTGACCGAATCGGTCAGATCCTTCCACGTGCCGCTGACGCCGCGCACCTGCGCCTGCCCGCCCAGTTTTCCTTCGCTTCCGACTTCGCGCGCAACGCGCGTGACTTCGGCCGCAAACGAATTGAGCTGATCGACCATCGAGTTGATCGTGACTTTCAACTCGGCGATCTCACCCTTCACTTCGACCGTGATCTTCTTCGACAGATCGCCGTTCGCGACGGCCGTGGTGACCTCGGCAATGTTGCGGACCTGATTCGTCAGGTTCGCAGCCATGTAGTTGACCGAATCGGTCAGATCTTTCCAGGTGCCCGACACGCCCTGCACGTCCGCCTGGCCGCCGAGTTTCCCTTCGGTGCCGACTTCGCGCGCGACGCGCGTGACTTCGGCCGCGAACGATCGAAGCTGATCGACCATCGTGTTGATGGTGTTCTTCAGCTCCGAGATCTCGCCCTTCACCTCAACCGTGATCTTCTTCGACAGATCGCCGTTCGCAACCGCCGTGGTGACCTCGGCGATGTTGCGCACCTGATTCGTGATGTTCGACGCCATGTAGTTGACCGAATCGGTGAGGTCCTTCCACGTGCCCGCGACGCCTTTCACGTCGGCCTGTCCGCCTAACGTTCCTTCGGTGCCGACTTCGCGCGCGACGCGCGTGACCTCGCTCGCGAAGGCGCCGAGCTGATCGACCATCGTGTTGATCGTGTTCTTCAGCTCCAGAATCTCGCCTTTGACTTCGACCGTGATCTTCTTCGACAGGTCGCCCTTCGCGACGGCAGTCGTGACGTCCGCGATGTTGCGCACCTGTCCCGTCAGGTTCGACGCCATGTAGTTGACCGAATCGGTCAGGTCCTTCCACGTGCCGCTGACGCCTTTGACATCGGCCTGTCCGCCGAGCTGCCCTTCGGTACCGACCTCGCGAGCAACGCGCGTGACCTCGGCCGCGAACGAGTTGAGCTGATCGACCATCGTGTTGAAGGTGTTCTTCAGCTCGAGGATCTCGCCGCGCACCTCGACTGTGATCTTCTTCGAGAGATCACCCATCGCGACCGCGGTGGTGACCTCCGCGATATTGCGCACTTGTCCCGTGAGGTTCGACGCCATCGCGTTCACGGAAACGGTCAGGTCCTTCCACGTGCCGGCGACACCCTGCACGTCGGCCTGGCCGCCGAGGCGGCCTTCAGTGCCGACCTCGCGGGCGACGCGCGTGACTTCCGAGGCGAACGCGCCGAGCTGATCGACCATCGTGTTGATGGTGTTCTTCAGCTCTTGAATCTCACCGCGCACGTCGACAGTGATCTTCTTGGAGAGATCGCCCATCGCGACTGCGGTCGTCACCTCGGCAATGTTGCGCACTTGCCCGGTGAGATTCGACGCCATCGAATTGACGCTGTCGGTGAGATCCTTCCACGTGCCGGCGACGCCCTTCACTTCCGCCTGTCCGCCGAGTTTTCCTTCCGT